>CAOKHI010000005.1 GCA_948468275.1 uncultured Clostridium sp.
TTCTATCATCTGCTTTTGTTTTATCTGGATTTAATTTTTGTAATCTAGATTTTCTCGGCTTGAATTCTTCTGTTTCTTCTGTTTGCTCTTCTAATGTTATTGTACCTCTTGATTGTTCTAAATCTCTAGACAAGTATCTATCCATAAATGTTTTTATATCTGTTTTATCAAAGTCTTTGGTATGGTAATCTCTAGTATGATTAAATTGTACTCCAGAGAATATCAATTTATCTGTTAGCATGACTTTTTCTCTTTCATCAACTAACCATTTTACAGGAGAAACTTCTACCCATACATTATCTCCATCTCTGTATTGTTCTCCATTTGAAAGTGTAAATCTATTTCCTCCAAAATCTGAATTAGCTTCAACTCTTACATATCTTTTACCATTATATTCATATTCTTCATGTTGTTTTGCTAAAAATTTTTCGCCATAAGCATCATATTTTCTTGAATCTGTTGTATAACTATTTCTTGTTTTGGATATACTACCACTTCTATATGCTCTTTCTAGTCTTTCTTGCATGTCTTTTGATGCTGCTTTTTGTGGGTAATATCCATACTCTACTTCAAGAATACCATCTCTTGCTCTTTTCCCACTCTCTCCGTTCGTGGGGATATTAGAGATTGATGAGAACGGCAAAGCTGGGCGAGCCCCACCATTGCGTCTGTCAACAGTGTCGCAATATCTACGACCATGACCGTCAACCACGCGCGCGTCATTATCTCCATCATCTGATTTTGTCCAATAATATCCTGTTCTTCCCTCCAAAGAACTATCATTATCTATATGATTGTTGTCAGAAACATAAGCACCTAAAAGAATAGAGAAATCTGTTATTGCTGCTTTTGTTCCTCTCTTCTCTAATATATCTAATTTATCACTTCCAAAATATTGTTCTTCGGTTAAAAAAGTAAAATTACTCATCTATACTACTCCTATATTTTTGTATATCCATAGAATTTTTATAAAAATTTCATAGATACATTATCTCTTTTTTTATTCTACCATAACAACTTTTTTTTGGGAATAGTTTTACATATTTTTTTACAGTTTTTGTGGAAAAGTTTCATTTTTTAATTTTTTACTTTCTTTTGTGTCTTTGATATGGTTATAAAATGCATTTTTTCTAATATAAACATATTCCTCATCAACAATATTTTTTTCTCTTAATTTATGCAATGTTTTTAAATGTTTTTTTAATCTTTGTTTAGATGAAACTCGTAATTTTCTTGTTATACTGCCATCTTCATTTAAGATATGCCTATATCCTAAAAAATCTATTCCATTTTTTACAATTCCTATTTGTGTTTTTTGATTTAGTGATAGCTTTAACTCATGTTCACATTTCTCCTTTATTTTTGAAAGTGAATATTGTAAATAACTTTTATCTCTATGAACCAAAATCATGTCGTCCATATAACGAATATACCCTTTTACTCTTAAATCTTCTTTAACATATCTGTCGATTACATTTAAATATAATAGTGCAAACCATTGACTAGATTGATTTCCAAGTGGTAAGCCAACATCTGCATTATTAGGCTGTTCTTTTACTAATTTTTCTATCATCCACATCTCATCACTTGAAAAATTAATCTTTTTTAGTAAATTTAATAGCACTTCGTGATCTATGCTTTGAAAATACTTTCTTATATCACATTTTAGAAAAAATATTTTATTGTTTTGTTCTTTTCTATATTCATTTCTTAAAAAATTTTCTAATCGTTTTATAGCAAATGTTGTTCCTTTTTCTTTTCTGCATGCTGCATTATCATATATTAGTTTTCTATCAATTTTATCTCTTAGTGCCACATCACAAAAACACTTTATAACAACTCTATCTCTAAAAGGTAATGCTTCTATAACTCTTTCTTTTGGCTCATATATTAAAAATTCTTTATACTTTCCTAATTTATATTTCTTTGACATTATATCGTTCATAAGATTACTTATATTACTTGATAAATTAGCTTCAAATCGTATCACTTCTCCTTTATGTTGTTTAGATTTTCTACAACCTTTATATGCATCATATAAATTTTCAAATGTAAAAATTTCTTTTAATTCCATATTGTATTTCCTCCTAAAAAAAGAACGCTCCTTAAAACTTGCAAAAAATAGATTATCTATTCGTTGCTCGTGTAAGCGTTCATATTCTTCCACCGCACTATTTCTTTAGCGGTTAGAAAAGAGAAAAATTCCTTCACTTTAAAATACTGATATATTTTCCTTAAAATATATTTCTCTGATTCTTTATTTTAAATCCACTTTTATAGGATTTATCAAAAGTGAATCTGGGCGAGCCCCACCATTGCGTTTGTTAACATTGTTGTAATTTCTATTACCATTATCGTTAACCACGCGCGCGTCATAGAGAATGGGGCTACAAAGAAAAACCCGAAATAAATTTTTCTCTTAATTAAAAGCCTTTCAGCCTAAAATCCTAACTTCGTTTTTTCCATCTTTCATCATCACTCTTTTTCCATGCTACTGTTAAATTAATTGCTTCTGATAATTGAATAGAAATTTGTTTGTATTGTTTCTTTAATATGCATCCAGAATTTTCTGCCACCATAGAAACATATCCTAGTAATTTTAATTTTACTATTGCCTCTTTTTGTAATTCTTCTCTTTTTGTTTTCTTTTCTACTGCATCCATTCTAATAAAATTAGCTTCTAATAAGCATTCTAATGTATCAAGACAATAGTTCTGCATTCTATTTACAAATACTCCTCTAAATTTTTTTGGAGATTTTTCTGTAACTGCAATTATATAAGCTGCTAGTTTCTTTACTACTGTTATAACCATTAAATCATTTGCATTAAATGGCAACTTATTCACTTGTTCTAATTCATTGTCATTTTCTACGCTTTCTTCAATTTCTTTTTTTTTAAATCTTTTATTCTCAGCAGTAGCAATAGCTTGCTTCACTGCTACTTTATCCTCAATACTGTTTTCAGCTCCGTTAAAATCTTCTAATTTTTTAGGTATTTTCAAATTACTATCTCTACTAACTTGTAACATTTTTATCCTCCTTACACATTTCTGTATTTTAACATGAATTCCCTAAAAAATCCATTAAGTTCAATGTTTTAAAGTTCTCCTTTGATTTTTGTTATCTTATTTAAAAGCTTATTGTACTCCTCTCTACTAACACCTGTTCCTTCTAAAGACTTCTGATACTTTTTTTCTTCTTTAGATAGATATTCTTCTGGATCATCATAATATAATAATAATTCTAACATCAAACACTCTATTTCACATTCTGTATGCTTTTTATTTTTTATTGTAATACCTAATTTTTTTAATATCCTTTTCTCCTTAAAACTTAACATTTTTCTTATATTTAAAATCTCTAAATTATGATATTTTTCATCCCATTCTAAATATTTTTTATTTTCTAATTCTCTTTTTATTCTTTTTAATTCTGTATATATTTCTTCATAATCATTAACTGGTTTCTTTATATATCCTGCTACTTCTAGTCCACCATTTATAACATCACTTTTGTTATCTGCAGATATAACTAAAAATGTAATATCTTTATTTTTGGCAAAATAACTCTTTATAATATCTAAACCTGTATATCTATGATTACGCATAAGGTCTGTTATTACAATTTCTGGCTTTAATTCTTCGATCATTTTTATTTCATCTTCATCACTATTAGCAATTCCTAATATTTCTATATCTTCATATTTTTCTAAAAATTCTTTTATAAATTTGCATATATGAATATTGTCATCTGCAATTATGATTTTAATTTTTCTACTCAATTTAATCTTTCCTTCCATTATTTCATTATTTATTTTCACTATTGTTTCTTTAGCAGCAATAGTAAATATCTCCTTTAAATTTGTCTTTAAATAATTATTGGTATCCTCTACATATCCAAATATTTCTTCATATAATTTCTTTTTTGTTTCAGTATCAAAGTTATTATTTTCTTCAATATTCTGTAATATTTGATTTATTCTCTTTTGTTTATTACAGTTTAAAATTTTTAATAATAATTCATCAAAATCTTGTTCTTCACAAATCTCATCTATTAAATCAAATTTTATCTCTTTCATTTTTCCCTACTTTATAAAATTTTCTTTTCTTGATAGAAATAGTCTACCAAGATTGGTAAATAAATATTGTAAAATATACAATAATAATTAATGTTGGAAAGGAAACTACTATATATGCAAGTTAAAAAGTTAAATGGTAAATCTAATGTTATTGGTAGAAATATTAAAAAGTATAGAGAATTGCGTGGCTTAACTCAAAGAGAACTTTCTAATAAAATAGCTTTACTTGGTATAGATATTTATCATTCAGACATTTCTCAAATTGAAAATCAAAAATTATTGTTAAAAGACTTTGAAATTATTGCATTTTGCAAAGTTCTAAATGTATCTTATGAACAATTATTTGAAAATACCGATAACTTATTTGATTAATTATTATTATTTTACAATGACATCTAAAATTATACTGTTTCGTATTTTTTAGTTAAATAAATGTTAAAGAATATGGTTTCATATTCTTTTATTTTTATCCATTACTATATTAACATATCTTATATTATAAATCAATATTTTATTTTACTTTTGCTTTTTTTCTAATATATGTTTGTTTTATTTCTGCCATAATTCTTATATTATTTTTATATAAGAAAGGGGGATTACTTATTCTATGAAAAATGCAAAATCTTTAAAAAATATAGGAAACAATATTCAAATAGCTAGATTGAAAAAAGGATTAACACAAGAAGCTCTTTCTGAAAAATGTAATGTTTCAACTAAATATATAAGTGCAATAGAACGCGGAATATCTTCTGGTAGCATTTCACTTATAATTGATATTTGTAATGCTTTAGATGTAACACCTAATTATATTTTTAATAATACCATTAAAAATTCTAATGATAATGTTGATATATTTCCTGTTGAAATTTCTTCAATTTACTTGAAATTAAAATCTGAGAATAAAAAATTTGTCGAAACTACAATACAACATTTATATTCTATGCAAAATAAAAGATAAATTTTTTGTATATATAATTAAGAAAAATCCGTATACTAAGCTTCATACGGATTTTTTATTATATATTTCTTACTTATTTCCTTTTACCAAAGTATTTAAAATACTACTATACTGATTACTTAATTTGGCAATATCTCCATTTTTAGTACTATGCGACATAATAAATTCTTCTATTTCTAATTCGTATTTTCTCAATTCTTCTTTGTTGTAATCTATATCTTCTACATTTATTCCTGCATTACTTAATAATTTTATTTCTTCTTTTGAAAACTGCTTCATTAGATTCATTTTTTTCTTTCTCCCTTTCATTTATTGCTACCATAAGTTCATTATCTTGTACTGTCCTATTAGCATTTTGATATGTAAATTTAGCACCTGTAAAATAAACTTTATAATCTATACCTTCTAGCCTTGTTTTACATAGTGCTAAAAATTTGTCAACTTCCTCTTCTGATAAATTATGCTTAACTCTTAATTCATAGAAAGTAAAGATAATTTCATTTTCATTTTTCATCATCTTTTCATTTATAAGATTCTCTACAAATTGTGTTGTCATTGTTTCCACTCCATTCTGTATTGTATTATATCATTTATTTTTCATTTTGTCTTTAAAAAACAAAAAAATCGCAGAAGAAATACATATTTTTCTATAAGTACCTCTTCTGCTTATTTTTATTAGTACATTGGTGTTCCATACCCTAAAATATCTAAACTGTTTATATCATAATCTCTTCTGCAACAACTATCGCTCGAATTTCCCTCTATTGTATAAACTCTTCCATTTTCTGTTTTTTCTACTATTCCTACATGATCTGCTTGTCCACTTCTTGCTCCTGTTTCCTTATCTGCCCAGTCAAAGAAAATAATGTCGCCTGGTTTTGGAGAGAATCCTTTTTCTTTCCAAAGTCCACAAGTTCTAAACCAGTCAACACCCTCGCTCTGACATCCTGCAAATTTTGGAATTATTCCTGCTTCAATGTAGCCACATTCATTGGCACACCATGAAACAAAGCAAGCACACCATTCTACACGAGAATCAAAACCATACCAACTCCAATAAGGTTGTCCTCCAACATTTCCTATTTGTGAAGCTGCAACTAGAACAATGTCATTACTCCCAACAGATGAGCCATATATTACTGATGCCCACATACTAGCATATTTATTATCTGTCAATTCTTGTAATTGTTTCCTTTGTTCTTGACTAAAATTGTATTTGTCTGCCATCTCATTTGCTGATTTTCCTGTTATTGTAATATGCAATTTTACCTTTGTTACTGTTACTCTGTCAGTAGATGTTAAGCCTATTCTTATTTCTTCATGACTTTCTTCATCTTTTGTAAATGATATTTCATTCATTTCCCAAAAAATCTCTTTTAGAAGATTAACCTTTTCATCATTTAAGGTTATAACATCTGCTTCATTATTACCATTGCTTAATTTAACTGTGTATATTGCCAAAACATCTTTCCATTCGGCTCTATGAGAATTTATATCGTACTCATCATAAGGATTATCTTTCTGTATTTGTGTTATCTTATTCATAAACTCTGTATTTAAGTCTGCTATTACTTGATTCATTGTTACTACTTGTTGTTGCCCATTTATAGTTATTGTGCTACCTGTATCTTCGCTTGAAAAGAAGATACCAAAAATTGAACTAACTAGCATTGCTATTAAGCAAACTACAATTATAATTAAAACAACGATCCAGCCACCTGCTACTAAAAATGCAATTAGTGCTTTTGTTGCAACTATAATAGCTTTTATTGCTGCTATTGTTGCTTTTATTCCTACTTTTATTGCCTTTACTGTTGCTTTTGCTGTTGCCTTTGCCATTTGTATTGCTCTTTTAGTTGCTTTTGCTGTTGTTTCAGCTGCTTTTTTTGTTGTTTTTATTGTTCTGTCTGCCGTTTTTATAGCTTTTTTAGTAGTTTTTGTTGCTGTTTTCATTTTCTTTGCAACTTTTTTTACTTGGCTTTTCTTTTTTATCGTTTTTATTTTTTGATTTACATTTTGTATGTTTTGTACTGTTTTGTCAAAATTCTTCTTGCCATATTTATTAAGTCTGTAAACATTATTAGGAAGATTACTTGCTGTTTTTGATATTTTATTTATTGCGTATTCTGTTCCATTATCACTTGTTTCTTCTTGGTATGTTTCTTTTGTTTTGTCTTTTGCTTGTACTAATCTGTCTTTCATTTTTTCTGTTCCAACTACTGCTTTGTTAATTGTTTTTACTGTTCCTTTTTTACTCTGTTTAACTTTAATATCTGCCAAACAAACACCTCCTAATTGTTTATTTCTCTTGCAATAACTACTAATCTTCCGTTTTTATTGCTATATTCACAAGTAGAAAGTGTAATAAATTTATCGTGATATTTTGGTTTTATATTTGTTTCATAAAATGATAATTCTTTACACTTATTTACAAATGTATTGAACTCATCTTCATTACTAAAATTCACAAAATTATAATATTTAAAAGTGTTTTTGCTATATACTACTGTTTTAAATACTACAAAAATTTCGTATTTTTTCATTTCTTCCAATGTTGTAAAATCTATAATCTTATGATTTTCGTAAAATTCTTTTGATTTATAATTTTCTAATGCACCAAATACTTTTTTATAATTCATGTGATGCCCATATATTACAAGATTATCACTTGTGTTTATATTGCATTCTTCTGACATATAAGGTGTTCCATAAGATGAATACTTTTTATAAAAATCTCTATGCAAGTAATAGTTAGGATTACTTTTTGTCTGCATTATTGGATAGTTTATTGTTGTATCATTTATTTTTAACCAACCTACAATATCACTATTGATAGCATATAAGTTATCTATATTTATTACTGTTTCTTCTTGTTTTTTATCTTCTGGATTTGTTTGTTCTACTATTTCAATTAGTTCTTCAAAATTGTTTTCTTGTTCTTTATTTTGTTTCAATTCTTTATAAATACAATAACTGCTAATAAGAATTACACTTATTAGCAGCATAATACAAAATACATACAATATTTTTTTCACTATGCAACACCTTCTCCGAGGTTTTGTTGTCATTAGTTTGTATAGTTCTGTATTTCGTGGGAATTTATTTACAAATGGAATTAGTGAACTTCCTATTTTTATTAGTCCCTCTCCTGCGTTTACATTTGTAATATAGCTCATTTGTAAGTCTGATATATTTAATAATTTTGCAAGCTCTACTCTATCTGTACTAGCTTGATTTAACATGATAATAAGCTCACTGTTTGCTAGCATTGTTCTTGCTGTATGGCTTTGCAACATATCTTCCACATTTTGCGTTATTCCCGTACAATATGCTCCGATATTTTCTCACTCTTTTCCATAAAGTGAATAAGAAGTTTGCTGAATATTCATATTGGAATAACAAGTAAATTTCATCAATAAAAATAAAGGTATTTCTACCTTTTGACCTATTCATTGTTATTCTATTCAAAATGGAATCAAGCACAACTAACATTCCTATTGGTAATAGTTGTTTTCCAAGGTCTAAAATATCATAGCACACTAAACGATTATGCGTATCAACATTTGTAGATTTTGCAAAAGTGTTTAAACTACCATTTACAAATAATTCAATAGCAAGTGCTATTTCTTTTGCTTCTGGCTCTTGCTGTTTTAATAGTTCTTCATAGAAGTCTTGTAGTGTAGGTGGTGTTCCTTGATAATTTCCTTGCTGATAGTATCTATACACACTTGCTGTGCATCTATCTATAATGGATTTTTGTTTTGCACCTAAATTATTACTTCCTACTAGCTGTTCGCATAGTGAAAGTATGAACTCTGATTTTAATATAATAGGATTTGCTCCATCTCCATAATCTTTATTCATGTCCATAGCATTGATATGATTTCCACTTGTTGCTGATATTTTTATTACTTCTCCACCTAATGATTTTACAAGTGAACTTGCTTCCCTTTCTGGATCTACAATTATTACATCTGCATTAGGATCTTTCAATATTATAGAAACTATTTCTTCTTTTGCTATGAAACTCTTTCCACTACCACTAACACCTAAAATAAAGCTATTTCCGTTCAATAATTGCTTTCTATCTGCAATAATCATATTTTTGCTAATGACATTTTGACCATAATATATTCCGTTTTCGTGTCTTATTTCTTGTACTCTAAATGGCATAAATACTGCTAAACTTTCTGTTGTAAGTGTTCTTAATGTGTCAATTTTTCTTACACCAAATGGCATAGCTGTATTTAAGCCATCAAGTTGCTGAAATTTTAGCACACCAAACTGACATAAATGTTTTCTTGCTATTGTTAGTAATGCTTCTGTGTCATTATCTAGTTCTTCTTTGCTTTCTGCTGTATGCACCATTGTAAGAACTGATATAAACATTCTTTGATCACGAGTTATTAAGTCATCTAAAAATTCCTTTGACTGTTCTCTTTGTTGTTCCATATCATAAGGAATAATTGCTGAAAAATTGTTATTTGCATTTTGTCGTCTTTGCCAATTCGTGATATTAGTTTCTATTCCTAATCTTCTATTCTCTGCTTCTCTAACTGCCTCATCCATAGGTATTGGTATTACATCAATACTCATCATCATATTTTTATTTATATCTGTTAATTCTGCTACCATACTGTCCTTAATATAGCTTGCATACTCTTTCAAAAATATAACTCTGCCATATCTATTTCCAATTTTGAAATAATCACTTTCAAATTCCATAGAATCTGGACAAATAAAATCCTTAAAGCTATGTCCTTTTCTCATATTAGTTATCATATCAAAATTAAATGAAGTTTCTTCTCCTACCCTATAAAAGTCATGGAATATTCTTAATCTTTCTACTGCATCTAATTCAATACATATAGAGCCTAATTCTTTAAAATGGTTTATTAAGTCTGTTCCTACTCTTGCAAAGTAATTTTTTGCTTCTTCTATGCTCTTTTTATCAACTGATATTGTTACAAATTTTTCTTGTACTATACCATTTGAAGCTGTTGCTTTGTCTAGTAGCATTTTATTATATTCTTTTCTAAATTTATCTAGCTCATCATTCTCCATAGGTAATAGCATAGTTTCTTCAAAGTCAATTTTATTTAATCTTCTATTGATTATAGTTATTTTAGTAGTAGCACCTGTATCAAATGAATTTAATAACTCTGAATATTCTAAAAACATTGCTTCTTTATCATCTCTACTTGCTACTGCATAATTTATATCACTAAATTTGTAACATTTTGAATACTTATTTTTCCCAATAAAAAAGATGCCATCTTCCCATATTGCCTTAATAGGAATGGCATCTTGCACACTTCGTGGTATGACAAACTTTTCTTTGTCTTGTTTGAATAATTTATTTAATGTTTTCAATACTTTGCGAATCCTCCTTGTTTTTAATTTTTCTCTCTTTTTTTACTTTTCTATTTTCTATATTTTTCAAATCTTCGTAATATAAGTTTATTGGCTTGAAAGTTAATCTTTTAGGTGTAAGTATCATTGATTTAATCCAAGCTGCAACAAACTTTTCTGCTGTCATTCCATTATATTTAATAAAACCTAGTGCTGCGAATGGTGCTGCACCTAATATGCAAACCCATGATAAAGTTTCAATTCCACAATAAGGTTTTAATATAAAATATAGAGCCACTGCTACTACACAAGCACATATAGAAAAAATGAACTGCCTTAATGATAGTCCAAAAAATATGCTTTCTGTGTATTCTCTTATTTCTCTATTGATTTTTACTTCCAATTATCGTGCCTCTCTTCCTTTTTTATTTCTAGCAAAACTCTCTACTATTTCAACTTTGATGTTCTCTTTTAATAGTCTGTCTGGCTCTCCATAAAAACTATTATTACTCGAAGTACATAAGGCAATTTCGCCCTTGCCTAAATTAGTGTCTTTATAAACTTTTCCGTTTTTATCTTTATAAACAGGTCTGTCCCAGTTATCTATTCCAATAAATTTTACCTTTAAAATTTCTTTTAATTTAGGTTTTCTTATTGTAACTTTTATATCTTTTTCATTGCATTTGTTTTCTTCTGCTAATTGCTTAATAGTTGCTTCTCGTTCTCCTGCAAATTCATTGACAAAATCATAAGATAATATTTCTTTTCCATTTATGGAGAAAACTACTTCTTTCATTACTTCTTGATAAATTTGTTCTGGAGTCATATTCATATCTACATTTCCATCAAAAATATGAAGTCCTTTTTTTGTTACTTCACACCAAGTCCCCTCTTTATGAATTGAATAACCATTTATTACTTTATGGCTATTTTCATTTACTTTTTCTTTTGGTTTATCTTGTAATTGCTCTATCGTATATACTTCTGTATTTCTAGCTGAAAATTCCTCAAAATCTATAAAATTATTATAGTATTTATTGCCAAATTTTAATTCCTTATCTGTAATAATAGAGCCTATTCTATTTACTAAAACACTTTTCTCAATAGTTGCAATTTCTCCACCCTCATCACTATGTCTTAAATCATAACAATATAAGCCTTTGCTTTCTATTTTCTGCTTTTCTGCATTATCTTTGTAACTTGTAACTAAATATTTCATTTCCCTACCTTTCCATGCTTTTTTCTGGCACAAGTTTCATTTTCCTTTTAAAACTCTCTTTATATTCTTCTTGTACCTTTTGTGAAATCTGTTCTAAATAAATTCCCATTTTTGTACTGCATTTCTTATTTCCATCTATTATTTTATAAAAGCAATCCCTTGTTTTGAAGTTATAACTTTTTAATCTGTTGTTTATAAAGCCTTGTGTTGCTAGTGGGATTTTTATTCCATATATTTTTGCTAAATATAGAATATTATTTTGTATCGTTCTACCACTATATTTATCATCTTTATAAAACTCAA
Source organism: uncultured Clostridium sp. (assembly GCA_948468275.1). GTDB lineage: Bacteria > Bacillota > Clostridia > TANB77 > CAG-508 > RGIG8482. The sequence goes on from CAOKHI010000005.1 coordinate 11,911, forward strand.
AGTCCTCAACTGAAACCATTTCTCCAATAAAGATTTTATATTTCATTTCTTTTAATGCTTTTTTGAATCTATCATTTACAGCTTTTATCTTTTCTTGTTCTTTTCGTTCCTGTTCTTGCCTTTCTTGTTCTTGTTCTCTATCTCTATTTTCTTCAAATGTTCTTCTACTTTCTTTTGCTTGTTCATAAATCTCTGGAAAATGCCTATGGATATATTCTAATTCACATTTATTAAAGTATTTATTTTGTTCTATTTTCTTTTGCCAGAATCCTTTTAAATCAATATTTTTATAAGCATTTGTTATATCTTTTTTATATTCTTCAATTCTAGTTTGTTCTTCATTTTCTATAACTTCATTGTTTACAAATAGCTGAAATTTAATAGGTGCTATTCCTAATTTCCAATATTCATTGTTCTTGTCCTTAATCAGAAAATCTTGAGCATAAAAGTCTTTTTCTTCTTTTAATATTGAGATTTCTATATCATTAAAATTGATTGATACTACTTTTTTATTTTTACAAGTCAATTCATTATTCTCAATATGCCATACTTTTGCTATTTTTGTTTGTTCTTGCAATTTTATCTCTCCCTATCTCTATTTTTTATAATCCTAACATTTCTCTTACTAATCTATCTGATATTTTGACTGTACCTACCAATACTAGCATATTAAATATCAATTCTCCGTATATATTTCCATACCATTGTTACTGCTGCTGCGTTTGCATCTACTACTGGTGGGCTTGCTGCAAACAATGAAAAAATTATACATGATAGCATTATAATTACACCCTCTAGGCATACTGCACTATAACCTTTTATAAAGCTCTTGCCTATGTTTTGTGTTGGCTCTCCACCAAAACTTGCAAATGCTATTGGAGATATTGCTGTATATAAATAGATTTTGAAAAATCTTCCGATAAACTGTAAGAATCATTACAAATGACAATACCGTTATGAATAGTCCTCCGTATTAGTGTTACTGCCCATAATGGTATGCTTTCAAAGAAATTACAGGCTTCTACTGCTGATATAATTTCATTTGGCAGAACTGTGTTTGTTGCTCCACCTAATCCAGCTGCACTCATTACTGTACTTGCTAAACCTTGCACAATCTTAAAAATTGCCATCATAAGTTCCAAACCATAAGTTACTAATACTTTTGCAACTGCAAATCGTATAAAAAGTTTGAGGGCATGTTCTGGCTTTTTTACTTCTGCAAAACTTCCGACAAGTTTTCATTACTCCTACAACAAAAAACAATACAAGTAATGCTAATGCAATGGCTTGTACTGCTCCATGTATATTTGTTATTACATTCCAGATAGTTCCACCTTTAAAATCAACTGGCGATTGTGATACAAGTGTCCATATTTCACTTAATTTTGAGTTCCATGTTTCTATTGCATTTTGTAGGTTTCCTACTACCCAATTCAATATCTACCACCTCCTAACTTTGTTTTGAATACTTGATATACTCCTTTTGTTTTTTATTTCTCATTTTTGCTGTTTCTTCATCTCTTAATTCTGGATTTTTCTCTTGTAGTTTTCTTCGACACCTTGTAATGCTTTCAAAACTTATTCCTTTGTTTTTTGCATTAAACATTACTGTTGCAAACTGTTTTCCTACTTCATAAGGATATAATTTGCTTATTACTTGTAATATTAAGTAACAGTCATCTTCTCTTGCAAGTTTATCTTTTCGTAGTATTTCTTCTACTACTGTTTCTAATTTTTTTAGTTCTGCTATTTCTCATCATCTCCATATTCCATTAAATCAATATCGCATTTTACTTCATTTCCCCATGAATCCCAACCATTTACTTTTTGTCTTGCAAATAGTTCTACTCTTGGTATATCTCCTAACAACTCTACAATTCTCTTTCTTGTTTCATCTGGCTTTTTACTGTGTTCCTCAACTGGAGATACTATTACTTGATGCACTTTTGCTGATATTCTTTTAGGTTTACCTTTTGTTGCTAATATACATATCTCTGCATTAGCTCTAGTCCAAAAACCTAATCCCCAAAATAATGATGGTGTTTTCTTATTTTGCTTAATCCATACGAAAGCAACTGTTTTATATTTAAAACCCCAATTTTCCAAAACTTTTAGTCCTTCTACTAATGTTGGAAAAGTCATCCACATAAAAAGGACACAGTCTTTATCTGCTATTTTTTCTACTGGTAGTTTGCATATATCTTCTATACTCATTGTAGAATAATGATTTTCTGCTGAACGACCTTTGCCTTTATCTGAATATACTTTATATTGCCATGGTGGATCTGCATAAATGATTTTATATTTTTTATTTTCTTCTATAAAATTACCTCCTTAAAGCTGTTTAGGAGTAGATTATTTTTTCTTAATAGCCTACTCCTTTTATTTTTTAACCACCTGTTATAATGTTTAGGATTTCCTTTGCGAAAGTAATAACTACTCCTCCGTGCCAATGTCATGAAACCATTAGCTCGCTGTGATGGATCGTGTGATTTTAATGACATACCAACTTGTACTACTCCGAATCCTAAAATAATCATTCCAACTGCTCTTATAAGTCCAAAAATAAAATCTGACAAATTATTTATTACTGTTAATGGCTCATCTGCTGCAAATACATGAGATGCTTGTGCTACAAATAATGCAACAATATACAAAATAATTATGCAAGATCTTTTTAATATTTTTAATAAAGTTTTTTTCTTTTTCAATTTATGATACCTCCCTAATAAATTCTTCTAATTCTTCTTCTGATAGGAGTTCATAATTTTCTAGTAATTGTTCTTTTTCAAATGTATCTATCTCATTTTCTTCAATATCTTCATCTAGCACAATAATAGAAGCTGTTGCTTTATCTACTTTTCCATGAATATAAGTCTCTCCTTTGCCATCAGTAGTCAAAGCTACATTAGGGTGTTTTAATATATCATATTTTAGGTCTTTAACTGGTCTTTCTCCACGAATAAAAAGAAGTGCATACTTATTGTCAAGTAAACGCACTTCATCTGGAGTCATAAGTTCTCTTCCTGCAAGTTGATAATTTGTCGAATAATTGCCACTTCTACCAGAGCTTTTTCCATGTGTGTCTAAATCTATTGTTTCTTTTCCGTAGGAGTTCTGAAACATATTTATGAGTACTTTGCTCGTTTCCACCTAAATACAAAAAGGTATCGCAATTTCCGTACGATAGATTCCCATTGCTTTTCAAACAGTGCTTTAAGTTGTGCTAAATTTTGGAGAATGATAGATACTGATACTGACCTTGATCTCATGACACTTAAAATTTTGTCAAAATCATCTGGCAGACTTACATTTGCGAACTCATCCATTACAAAATGGACATGGGTTGGCAAACTTCCACCATACTTATGGTCAGCAATATAGAATAATTGTTGAAATAATTGTGTGTATAATATACTTACTAGAAAATTAAAACTCGTGTCATTGTCTGGAATTAGGGCAAACAATGCCACTTTTTTTTCGCCTAAACTAGGCAAATCTAATTCATCAATTTTTACTATGTTTGCAAGACTCTCTAAATTAAATTTTTCTAATCTCGCAGCAAGTGTAATTTGAATTGATTTTAATGTTTTTGCAGAGCCTGACCTATAATTTCTATAATACTTTAGAGCAATATGCTCTGGGTTATTATATTCTAATTTATCAAATAGAATATCTAATGCACTTATAGGATTTTCTTGTTCTTCATTTACATCTCCTGCTCTTAACATTTCCATTACCATTGGAAAGTTTTGTTCATCTTCTGGAGCTTCATATTTGAGATAAAATATAAGTGCTAGCAATAACATACTAGCTGCCGTGTCCCAAAACGGATCTTGGCTCTGACTTCCGTTTAGGTGTCGTGCTTTTAAAAAGGTTTGTTACCAACCTTTGAACATCATTATCTGTCTTTAAATATTTAAAAGGGTTATAGCAATGACTTTTTTCCATATTGATTAAGTCAAGCACTCTTACCTCATACCCTTTTTTCTCTAATAAATTCCCCGTATCTCGCAAAATTTCGCCGTTTAGGATCTAGGATTACATACGAACTTGAGCCACATTGCATTACATTTGGCTTACCGATAGAATCTTGTTTTACCTGCACCGACTACCGACCACAAATTAAAACATTAAGATTTCTTCTATGTTGTTTTCCATTTAAACCTATTGCTACATTTTGCGTTAATATTTTATTATCATTAAATGGCTTTTGCCTATATTTTTTATTAAGTACACTTGCTATACCCCACTTGGCAGAGCCGTGTTCTTCTCTTCTTCTATAATTCTTTTTTGTAGATTCATATATACTTATTCCTAATACATAAAAGCATATAAAAATAAGAATAGTTTTTATGCTATTCTCACACCATATCAGATTAAATGGATTTTCCATTATTTTTGAAAAATTATTTATTATTCCTATTATTCCATTATTTATATATGGTGCAATTAGAATAGCTACCCATACTACTGGAATTATACCTAATATATACAAAAACTCATTTGTTTTTTCATTATCTCTCGTTACTTACTCTTTCCCTTTGAAATATAGTTCTTTTTCTGATGGGGATATTTAATAGTCTTAATAATAATTCATTTACAAACTCTGTTGATTTGTTTTCTCTTATTAACTTTGTACGAAGTTCGTTAAGGGAATTTATTATCATTCCATATTCGTACTTATTTAATATTACTACTCTTTGTTCTTCCAATACATCTTTCTCCTATCTTGCTTGTTCTTTTTCTCTACTTTGTTTTGCAAGTAGTTCTATACAATGACTTGTTCTTCCACTTATATTTTCCATTGCATCATGAATTGGCTCTAATTCTTCTCTTATTTCCTTTGCTGATAACTCCTTTAGTTCATAAGGAATATCAGTTACATTATAATTTGAAACATCTATGCCATATTTTTTGCAAACCATATAAGATACACAATTAGCTTTGAAAGCATCTAATTCTGTATTTTCTCCTATTTCTTGTTTTGCAAGTTCTTGTGTTACTTCATGGAAAATTTGTGGTGCTTCTGCACCTCTTGCAATATATAATACATCTTTTTCTGAATCATACAATGCACTTCTATCTGTATTTGGTATTTCATTTACTACTTCTACCTTTGCTTGGCTACTATTTAAAAATACTCTTAATAATAATTTATTATCATATCTCATTATAGGATTTGGTTTCTTTCTTATACTAACTTGTGATATATCAGTTAAGTATTTTACATTATAATTTGTTGCCTTTGTGCCATCTTCTCTCATATAAGAATCTGCTGGCTCTAATATTTTTATATCATTTTTACGATTTTTCTTTGGAAATCCACCTACATTTGTCCAACTATCATAATCTCTTAAAACTGTTGCTTCTGGCATTTGTGCTGTTATTAGTAAACTATTTCCTACTGAATATTGCTCAAACTTACTTTGAGTATCTAAATATTTCTTAAATTCTTGCCCTTCTTGTACGATCTTTTCTGCTGTTGTATCAATTAGTGCATATACTCCTTGTTTTTCTTGTTTTTTATATTCAATCCATTCTTCTTTATTATATTGTCTATTTTTCTTGCTATAATTATCAAATACTTGGTCTAATTCTCCCATGTTCATTTACCTCTTTCCTTATTTCCTATTTCTATTTTTGGTGTTTGTACTTGTGGCATTTCTACCATAATACTTTCTTTTGATTTTTGAGCTTTCTTCAATTCCGTTTCAACCTTTAACTCTGCTTCTGCTTCTTTTAATTTCTTCTTAACAGATTCTTTTTGTGCAGGTTTAGTAACCCCCTCGGAATTGTTTTTGCTCTTCAAGGAAGGCTCTGACGGAGGGTTTTTTTCCGTTTTTGCTACTTCGGGGTTTTGATTTTCATTTTCCTTTGGTTTAGAAAAAATATCATCTACCATAGCTTCATTTATTTGTGTTCTTTCCTCTCCTACATCTGGTGCATTATCTGACAAATCTTTTTCATTTTTATTAGCAACTTTTTCCTTTTCAATTTCTGTTTGAATTGATGCTTTGTCAAAAGTACACAACTTATACCTTTCTATTACTCTGTTTACTTGTGGTGCATCTTTTGCTCTAACAATAATATCTACTACATCATTTTCTGCTGTTTCTTTTTCATTAACTTTATTATCTTTATTAACCTCATCAATGTTGTTCTTTTCATTTTTTAGATTTTTTTTCTTTCCTTTATTGGATTTGTCTGCTAAAACACAGAATTGTATTCCATATCTTTTAGCTTCATGACAGAAAGTCTTTAAATCTTCTTTTTTAACTGAAAATATCTTTAATTCATTATCACTTTTTAGCATATTGGTTAATCTAGTCTTTCCTTTAGATACTTTTTTTCTATCTTGTGATATAGTATATAATGCAACAGCAATATTTTTCGCAGCTGCACCACTTATTTTTGCAACTATTTCCATTCCTTCTAGTGTTAGTCTAATGGTTTGTTCTGCTGAATCACTTGATATACTCACTATTTTCTTTCTCCTTTTCTTTATCTTGATTTCTATTTTCTGCTTCATCAATAGTTTCCTTTATCTTTGGTGTTCTTGTTTCAATATCTTCTATTAAATCAATTTCTTCATTTAGTTTTTTTATTTCATTTTGAAGCACTTTTATTTCTTCATAATTTTTTTGTTTATCACTTTCATTAGCTACTTTCCTATTTTTCTTCCATAAGCTCTCTACTTTTGCCTTATTTTCTTTTCTATCTAATATAAGTGATTTTTTATATGCTAAAAGCTCTTGGGCAGATTGAATGTTTTTTCTGCACAAAAGCCTTGCTTCTTTTGAAATTTTATCCATCTTTTTTATTTCTTCTCGCAGTTCTTTTGAATATTGTTTTTTCATCTTCTTATTTTTTGGATACACTTTTAATAAAAAGCAATAATGCAAATATAATGCTTTTATTCCTTTAGCCTTTTTTCTATTTTTTAGATTTTGCTTTTTTACCACTCTATATCTTTTAGGTTTTGCTCTTGCTTCTGGAAATGGCTCTCTAATTGCTTGTGTTTCATAAATTCTTTTTTCAATATTTTCAATTTTGTAGTCATCTCCAAAGGCTCTTTCTATTCTTATATTCTTTTTGCAAGGCTCTTTTCTAACACTTAATTTTCCATAACGATTTTCTACTGTATAATCCATTTTATTTAATATAGATAAAAAATCTTTGTATGAATATGCTTGTCCTATTGCATAGTCAATATCTTCTTTTGCAATAGTATGATGATTAGATTTTTTCACTTCTGATTTATAAAAATTTCTGTAATCTATTTTACTTTTTGGACACTTTTTTTCTTCTATTACACTCAACTTATATTCTTCGCAAAGTCTATCTGATGTTTCTCGCATTAAAGCATAAGTTTCATGACAGTCATGATATTTTTTTCCATCTTTAAATGAAACAGAATTTAGTAGGCTAAGTGCCAAACGCCTTGACTTATTACTAAGTTAGGTTTTCCAGCACTCGCCCCCGAACCGTACTTACAACTCTCGCTGTATACGGCTCTCCATTTATTCACGCAGTTTACTTTTATGAATTTTTGAATGGCAATCTTTACATACTACTAATGTTTTGCGATTAATCTTTTTCATAAATCTTGCCCAATCTTCTTTTTCGTCTAATTCTTTTAATATTCTAACTTGATGTACTTCTAGTTCACTGGTATGTTTACCACACCATTCGCATGTATTAGAATTTAATCTATCTGCCAGTTTAGGTCTTTTCAGAATACCTTTAGGTTTATGAACTGTATCAGCTTCAGCACCAAGTGGTCTTGGGTCTTTTGCTAAACTTCCTTTCCATAATATTCGTACCCTTTCATTTCCTTTACTATCTTGATATTTAACTCCAATATCTTTATTTATTCTAAACTTTGCTATTATTTTTCTAACTGATGTTCTATATTTACACGCCATGGTTCTATAAAAACTATATTCCATAATACACCTAAATTTGTGTAACTTTGAACGGTTATTTGCTATTGAATAATAGTTACAAAATCCTCTTATTTCTCCATTGTATTGGTCTAAAATGCTCAAATCATTTCTTCCTGTTAAATCTCCACGATGTATTGGTTTCCATATTTCAGTATTATTTTGTACTACTATTTTCATTGATTTTAGTTCGATTAGTTTCTTTTGAATTAGTTCTGTTGGAACTTCTAGCATTACATGTCCACCGTAATTTCTTGCTTTTATCCCTCTTTTTGTTTTCTTTGTAAGATTACTTTTAGGTGTAACTCTTATATCATATCCTAAAAATCTAGCCTTGTTAGTTGATTTAGTTATAAGTGTTTTCTCGTTTGATAATTCTAGGTGTAGTCTGTTTTGAATAAATTGTCCTATTTCTTCTTTGACTTTCCTTGCATCTTCTTTAGAACCAATTATACCAATGATAAAATCATCGCAATATCTAACATATTGTAATCTTTTAAAATTGCTATCCATTGGGTCTTTACATGGCATAGTTTTGTGTATTTTATCTAATTCTTGAATTCGTTTTAGTAACATTTCGCTTTTTTCTTTGTTTTTGCTTCTGCTAAGACTTTTTACTAAACTGTGTCTTCTTTCTGCTAGCTTTTTATACTCATTGTTGTAACCTCTTTTATTTCCTAAATCAAATTCTTTTTTGTATTCTGTCATGTATTTATCAAATTGGTCTAAGTAAATATTTGCTAATATTGGACTAATTATTCCACCTTGTGGAGTCCCACTATAGCTTTGATGTAGTTCTTGCTGTTCCATATATCCTGCATTTAAGAATTTACGTATAAGATTTATAAATCTTTCATCTTTAATTCTTTTACGCAAAATATTTATCATAATGTTGTGGTCTATATTATCAAAAAAGCCTTTAATATCTCCCTCTACATACCATTTACACCTTACAAATCTGTTTTGTATTTGTCTTAAAGCTGTATGGCAACTTCTGTTAGGTCTAAAACCATGAGATATTTCTTCAAAACTATCTTCGTATATTGCTTCTAACAACATGCGAACTACCTCTTGAACTAATTTATCGTCAATAGTTGGTATTCCTAATGGTCTAAGTTTTCCATTTTTCTTTGGAATGTAAATTCTTCTTGCTGGCTGAGGTTTATAACTTTCATCTGTTAGTGTTTCAATTATTCTGTCTATTCTCTCTAAGCTCATTGCGTCAATTGTTTTTCCATCTGTACCAGCTGTCATATTGCCTTGTTTAGAATAAATATTTTGATATGCTTGTAGAAATAAATTTCTGTTAAACATATTTCGATATAACCTATTATAGGTGTAATCTTTTGAATTAGAATGCTTTTGCAAACTGTTCAATACATTTTCTGGATTTCTCATAGTGCCTCTCGCACCTTCCTTTCTTTTATATTGAAGTGAATAAACTGCTTTCCTTCGCCATGTAAATGCCATTAACATTCTCAGACTACTACGAAAGCTCCGTTACCCTATTGAATATTCAAAGCCTTTTGCTCATAGCTAAACAAGTTTTAGCATTTCAACTTAGGTAATCCCCATTTAGATACAAAGTAATTAGCTTGTCCATTATCGGATACAACTTTCGTCCTTTTATGCTTATGCAAATAGGTCACATATTCGACTTGCCTACCTCATTTGTCCATTGATAACGTAGGATATGTGATACAACAGTTATAACTATCTTCTGTTGAAGCCACCACAAATGCCCTTTGGACTGTTGTTCAAGCAGTATAGCTTTTATCCTTATATGAACTTTTGGTCTTGCTATTCAGTCGTGACATGATAGTTTGTCAACTTATAACTTTAATGGAGTGCTATTGTCCCCTCAAGGTTTCCCTTTTAGGTTATCCATTGACCACAGACATAAATCTCGCGTCTGCCGTATTGCTAATACGGAATTACTTTGCCCCTTATGGGCGCACAACAGAAGTGATTGTGTATATGTTCTGTATTCAAATGTGTTGTTACAATAACTTCAAATCTATCTCCCCATAATTCATTTGCTAATTTCACACCAATTTCGTGTGCAATTTCTGGAGTTACCTCTCCTTTTGCAAAAGACTGAAAAGCATGATAACCTAAAACACCATTTGTTTTACTATATCTTCTTTTGGTTCTCATCATATCTTCATGTATTGAATCTTTATCACAATTTATTGCTGTAACATATAATTGCTCTTCTGTTTTATATGATGACTTTGCATACTCTATAACATTATGAAGTTCACTATATTTTTCTTTGTTTGTTTTACTTGGATTAGTAGTATAAACAATTACATGGTCAAGTCTTTTTTTTATTGCTTTTATTTTTGTTGTAGCCATTTTACTTTTCCATATCTAAAAATTCTTTCTTTATATTTTCTGCTAATTCATTCCATTTTGTATAAACCTTTTTATAAAATGGTGCATCAATTATATCTAAAGCATTTGCTTTTCTTGCAATTTGATTTAAGTTTATTCCAACAAGTTGTAATTGTTTTATTATCTCATACATATTTTCTGTTGGTTGCTCTTTTGGTTTGTATCCCATAATAAGATTTCTTATATAAGCACTTTCGTTTAGTCCTGCTTTCTTTGCATTTTGTTTTAATCTTTTGTTTTCTTCATCATCTACATAAAAAGTTTTTAGAATATCTCTTTTTCTCAAATAAAAATTTCACACCTCTTTCTACAATTATTTTTATGGGGTTTGGGGTGTCCCCATAATTTGCATTTGCGTATAGACAAATGCAGTGCTTGCTAGGACATCATTTTTACATTTCTAAAATAAGCTAAAATAAAACTACATATTTTTTTGTTGTATTTTTTCTATTTTTTAAGCTGATTTTTGTTCAAAATTTATTCAATTTCTCTTACAACTTCTTTTAAATCTTCAATATTATCTTCTAAATTTTCAATTAACATATCAATATATACAATGTCATCTTCTACTAAAGCATTATCCATTTCTTTAAGATTTTCATACATTTGGTTAATGGTTTCTTTAATATTTTCTCTACTTTCTTTATCAATAATGTTTTCTTCTTCCATTTCATCATAGCTATTTTCTTCTCTTTTTCCAATAACTTTTGTTTCAACTGCTGCTAAATCCTTATAAGAATGGTCTAACATATTTGTTCTTAAATATGCCTTTTCTACAATGTCTGTTGCTTCTTTTTCACTTTCTGCACATACTAAAATTTCTTTTCTAAATATCTCTTTCATTTCAATTTTATATTGATTCATAATTTATTTTCCTCCATTTTTTGTTTTATCTTGCTACTTCGCATACCTTTTCTTTTGCTGTTTTATTCAACTTTTTTATACCTAACATATATCGTAAATAATCATTGCAGTCCTTTCCTAATGGTGCAGGTCTATCTAAAACTTTATAGCTTTTTGATAGTGTTTCTTGCAAAGCTATGCTTGCATTTCTTCCAACTTCATCATTATCTAAATGCAAATGTATTTCATTTATGTTAGGATTCTTCTCTAAAAATTCTTTTATTGCTATTGGTATTTTATTGTTTTCGCTTGTCTTTGATGGGGTATTTACACCTGCAAGTGAAATCATATTTTCTCTATGCCAGTCTATATTTTTCATTTTTAATAATGTTGCATAAGATAATAAATCAATAGCACTTTCAAATAAATGCACTCTATTGCTTTCTGTTTTTGCCTTTAATCTAAAGGTATATGCTTTATCACTTCCTTTCGATTCTCCCATAAATCTTGTATCGTTTGTACCTCTATAAAAAGCATACTTTGGACAATTTTCATTATCTACACCTATAAAAACAACATTGTGATTAGGCTCACTTTCATAAATCAAATTGTTTTCTATGCACTCTTTTATTATCTCTGGGGCAATTCCCCTACTCATTAAATATCTTTTTGCACGATCGCAATTATTTGATTTTGTTGGTAAAACTAACACAATATTTTCTCGTTTTTCTTCTTTATAAATTATAGGCTGCTTAACATTTATATTGCCTATAATTGTTTGTATAGCTTCTAAAAAAGAATATTTTTTTACTTTCATTAGATAAGAAACAGCATTTTTTCCACCTATACCCTCTGAAAACCAATTCCATAATCCATTACTTATTCTCATACTATCATGTGTTTTTGTGGTATATGTTCCATTTCCTATCTTTACTAATTCATCTGGCTCATAGTTTTGCAAGTAAGTTAATAAGTCCATTTCTTCTGCTTTTTTTACTATTTCTGGTGGTATATAAGGCATATATAACACCTCCTAAAATCAAAAATACAGACTATTATAGTCTGCTTATCTTATACTTTCTATTTTGCTATTCTTTTTCATTATATTGTATTGTTTTTTTAATTCTGTTGAAGATGCAGAAATTAGTTTGACTACATCATCAATAGACCAATAATCTTTAGGAAGATATTTTCTTTCATAAAAATAATTTTTACATATTTTAGATATATTACATACAATATGATATAGCTTTATTTCATCTTCGTTTGATAACATTTTGACCTCTTTTCTATCTAAAAATATATGATTTTCTAATATTTTCTTTACATTTATATTATCTTTCATGGTCTTTGTTTTTATCTTTTTCATTATCTTCTATTTCATCATTTGATGTATCTAATACTTGTTTTTCTTTTTCATCTAGCTTTAATAAAATATTTAATTCTTCAAGCTTTTTCATTTTTTCTTTTAGTTCTTCTTCTTTTGGAAATGGCTTTTGAACTTCTATTTTTGCTGTTGCAAGTTGCTTTTCAATATCTTCTATTCTTAATTTTGCATCTGGAATCTTATCTTTTATTGCTTCTAGTGCATTGTTTATTCTTGTAATGTTACCAAAAGTATCACTACCTAAAAAAATACTATAACTATATTTATTTCTCATAGTCATAGTAAATTGTTTTTCTACTGAATTAAAGCCAAGTTCTAGTCTAAATCCTCTATATTCTCCTATATCTTCAATATCTGGATTTGATTTTGATTTACAAACTTCTAGTATTGCTTTTCCTGCTTGCTCTTTATCAGTATATTCAATTCCTTTAAGTGTCATTTTAGAAAAGCCATCTTCATTTGGTATTGTGTTATCTTCTAGTTGCTTGACATCAGCTCCTAGTGCATCGACCTTCTCTTGTATCTCTTTTATTTGATTTGGATATGATCTTGCAATTTTATCTTCTAAATCATAAATTTGGCTTTGATAACTTTGTCTTACTATTTTTAATTTTGCAACTTCTGAATCTAATTGTGTTTTTTCTAGTATATATTTATTTCCAGTTGCTAAAGCCTTAATTTCTCCATAACTCAATGCCGTTTCATCTATATCATCTGCTGTTCTATCTGGAGTCTTTGAAGTCATTATTTGTGATATAAAGCCTTGCTTTCTCTCTAACATTTGAAATAAGTAAGCATCAAATGTTTTCTCTGTTACATAGGTATATATATGAACTTGTTTATTTTGATTTCCTTGTCTTACTCCTCTACCATTCCTTTGTGTTAAGTCGGCTGGTCTATATGGTGTGTCTAAATGGTGCAAGGCAATTATTTTATCTTGCACATTTGTACCTGCTCCCATTTTGCTTGTACTTCCCATTAACACTCTAATTTCGCCTTTTCTTACTTTAGCAAATAATTCTTTCTTTTTAGTTTCATTATCTGCTTCATGTATAAAGGCAATTTCTTCTCGTGGAATACCTTTTAATACTAACTTTCTTCTTAAATCATTATAAACATCAGTAAATACATAGTTACCCTCATCATCAAATTTTTCTTCAAATTGTTTTGGTGTTGATAAATCACAAAATACTAATTGTGTTAATTTTTGTTCTTTATTTTCTTCCCATATTTTATAGATATTATTTGCACATACTCCAACTTTTCCATTTTCATTATCTTCTAGCATTTCATTCATAAGTCTTTGATCTAACGCAAGTTTTCTTCCCTCATTAGTAATCTTCAACATATTATCTTCGCTAGGATCTACACTACCTTTTCTAATAGCTTCTGCTCTTTCTCCTAATTCTGCTACCATATCTTGTTGCATTTGGCTAGGCTTTACTATTTCATCATGTCTTACTACTTCTGGTGTTGGTAAATTTAAAGTATCAGCAGTTTGAATATCTGCAACTTCTTTGAAAAGCGACATAAGTTCTGGTAAATTATGAAATTTTGAGAATCTTGTTTTACTTCTATAACTTGTTCCGTTCTGGCGAAAGTTCCATTGCTGTTACTGTTTCTCCAAAAATAGATGCCCAGTTATCAAAGTGTTCAAGTCCCATTTTTCTTAAATCATTATATTGTAAATATCGTTGCATAGTATATAATTCTACCATTGAGTTACTTACAGGTGTACCTGTTGCAAATACTACCCCTCTGCCCTCTGTTATCTCATCCATATAACGACATTTCATATATAAATCGCTACTCTTTTGTGCATCTGTCTGTGAAATTCCACCTACATTGTTCATTTTAGTATATAAAAATAAATTCTTGTAATTGTGTGCTTCATCTACAAATATTTTATCTATTCCTAACTGTTCAAAGTTGATTACATCATCTTTTCTTGTTTGTGAATTTAATTTTTCAAGTTTACTTTCTAACCCTCGTCTTGTTTTTTCCATTTGCTTTATAGTAAAGTTTTCTGCCTTATCTCTTTTAGCTTGTGCTATTCCTGCTATAATATCTGCAATTTGCTTTTCAATTAGCTGTTGCTGTCTTTCGATTGACATAGGGATTTTTTCAAACTGCGAATGTCCGTATGATTACTGCATCAAAATCTCCAGTAGCAATACGAGAACAAAACTTTTTTCTATTAGCTGTTGCAAAGTCTTTTTTTGTCGCCACCATAATGTTTGCTGATGGATATAATTGTAGAAATTCGGCTGCAAATTGTTCAATGATATGATTTGGAACAACAAAAATAGACTTGTTACAAAGTCCAAGTCTTTTACTCTCCATAGCACCGAGCAACCATTTCAAAAGTCTTCCCTGCTCCTACTTCATGTGCTAACAGTGTATTTCTTCCATATAAAATATGAGCAATGGCATTTTGTTGGTGTGTTCTTAATTTTATCTCTGGATTCATACCTACAAAATTCAAATGACTTCCGTCATATTCACGAGGACGAATACTATTGAATCTGTCATTATATAGCCTTACTAATCGCTCTCTTCTTTCTACATCATTAAAAATCCAATCTTCAAATGCTTGCTTGATTTGGTCTTGTTTTGCCTGTGCAATAGCTGTTTCTTTTGCATTAAATACTCTTACTTTGTTTCCATCTGCATTTGTTTCTGTATCAAAGATTTTTACATCTTTTAAATTCAATGTTTTTTCAATAATTTCATAAGCATTTACTCTATTTGTTCCATAGGTTTTATTCGCTTTTACATTTGAATAATCATAATTTTTGTTTGTTATATACCATTGTGAATTATACTCACTAAATTTCACTTTCATGTTCCATTGTGCATGATTTGGAGTTTCTAACAATTCATACATAAAATTATCAATAATCTCTGTTGGTATCCATGTTGCTCCTAATTTTATTCCAATTTCATTGGCTGTTAAGTCTTTTGGCATTACTTGTTTTAATGCTTCTATATTAGTTGCAAATTCTGGGTGCATTCCAACTGATGCTTCTGCCATTTTTAGTTTTTCTCTTATATTTCCAGAAAGATATTCATCACTTGTTACATATTTATTATTTTCCATTGGAAGTTTATAAATAATACCATCTAGCTCTTTTACTAACTCTTCTTGTGTTTTGTTTGTAAGTTTTGACATATATTCTAAATCAACACTTGCTTTCTCTGATAATGATACAATTAGTGCTTCATTTGCAGTATCAACACTTGTTATCTCTTTATATGCTTTGATAGTTCTTTTTGAGAACATATCTGCTTTTCTCACAAATCTGCCCTCGCTGTCCATTACTTCTAATGAACATAGTAAATAATAACTACTGTCAGCTTCAAAAGCTAAACGATTTCCTCTACTGTTGATAATTCCATATTTCTTAACATAGTTGTCATACATTCTATTCAATTTTGCTTGTGCTACTTTTATGTTTTCTTCTGGATAATCTTCTGTTTGTAAATCTATTAAATCTCTTACACAATCACGAAGTTCTATCATTCCTTTTATTCTGCTTATTGTAGTAATTGGCAGGTCTTGTTCTGCCATTACACTATTTTCTCTAAAATATACTTTTCCATCAATAATGGTATAAGAAAAGTTTTTTACAGAAGGATCTGCTGGGAGCATTGTTTCTTCTCTTTCTTCAATATCTCCTATTTCGTATTCTGTAATTTCTCCAGTTATCTTTTCTTTTGCTTCATCTAATAAAGTCTTTAATTCTATTCCCTCATAAGGTTTACAAGTCGCATCTGGTCTGCCATATTGTGTAGGCTCTGTTCCCATTGTTCCTAATATCATGTCTGGATTATCGACAAAATATTTATTCATTATAATACCATTTTTGTCAGTATCTAAATAAACCCAGTCTGGCATAATGTCTGTCATATTTTCTCTTTTTTTCAAGAATAGTATATCTGAAGTTACTTTTGTTCCTGCATTTTTGATAAATGTGTTATTAGGTAGTCTTATTGCTCCTAATAACTCTGCTCTTTGTGCAATATATTTTCTAACTTCTGAATTCTTTTTGTCCATTGTTCCTTTTGAGGTAATAAACGCAATAACTCCTCCGTGGTCTAATTTTGTCCAATGTTTTTGCGAAAAAATAGTCATGTGTTAGAAATTTGTTTTTATTATATCGTTTATCGTTTGGCTTATATTCATCAAATGGCACATTGCCGAACTGCTACATCAAAAAAGCTATCTGGCAATTCTACTTTTTCATAGGCATTTACTGCTATTGTAGACTTTTGATATAATTGTTGTGCTATTCTTCCAGATATAGAATCAAGCTCAACACCATACATTTTGCATTCTTTTAATTGTGTTGGTAACATTCCAAAAAAATTTCCAACACCACATGATGGCTCTAATATATTTGTTTCTTTTAATCCCATATTTTGTAGTATTTCATACATTGAATTGATTACAATAGGTGGTGTGTAAAATGCTGTTAGTACAGAACTTCTAGCATTTTTATATTCCTCATCATTTAATAATTCTTTTAATGTTTTATATTCATTTGACCAACTGCTATCATCTTCTTTAAATGCTTGTTGTAAGCCACCCCAGCCGACATATTTTGACATAATTTCCTGTTCTTCTGGAGTCGCATACCTATTTTCCTCTTCACACTTTTTCAATACTTTAATTGCTGCAATATTTCTCTCAAACTTTTCTCTAGGCGTTCCTATTCCTAAATCATTATCTGTAATTTTATAATTGTTTCTATCTTCTACTGCTACTTCTGGGTGCAATACAAAGTCTTGAATTTTGTTTTTAATTCTTACAAAATTAGGCTTAATGTCTTGTTTTGGAAAGTTTCTCTCATTTTGATTATATAAATTTTCAAAGGTTAAGATACTTTCTTCTCTAAATATAGGCATAGGTATTTGTAGGTCTAATAGACTTATTGTATCTTTTTCTAAATCAATATTGTCAATTCTATATTTTCTGTCAGATTCTAAATAAACCTCTTGCCCTACTTTGTATGGTTTTTCTTGTTCAACTTGTTGCTCATTTTCTTCTTGTTGTTCTTCTGTTTCTTGCTGTGCTATCTCTTCTTTTTGAGTTTCTTGTTCTTCTGTTTGTTCTTCATCACTATTTACTTCTGCTGAACTTTCTTCTTTATTTTCTATTGTATTTTCTTCTTGTTCTTTTACAATTAAATGGTCATTTGAATAGTTATCTTTGACTTTTCTTTCAAATTCATCAAAGCTCATTGTTTTATTTAATATAGGAAATTTTGTGTCAATTAAGGTTACTACATTGTCCTTTATACCTGCAATTTCATACTTATCTGCACCAATATAGACTGTATCTCCTAAATGATATTCATAATGTGGAACTCTTTTCTCTAATATTGATATTATCACATCTAGTTCATGTTTTTGTGAGTCTGTATCTGCAATATTTTCTCTTATTTTATTTAAAGCATTTACATAGTCATTTACATTTCTCGTATCACTTATATCTGATTTTACTATTTCAATATTTTCTTCATCTGTATTTAAAGCTGCTGTATCATCTGGATAATTATATAAATCTGATGGCTTAACAAATGAATATACTCTTTTGGCAAGCTCATACTCTTGTTGTTCTGCTTGATTTTCTAACTTTTCTTCTGCTTCTCTTAATTCTTTTGCTTGTTCTTGTTCTTTTAGCCAGTTAGGATATTCTGCAATTTCTTTTTCATTCAAATATCTTTCTAATTTAATAAGTTCTGTTATTCTTTTTGCTACATCATTCCAACTTATTGTTGTTGTGATTTCATCTTTGAAATAACCTCTATTTAATGTCATACCTTTAGGAGAACATTGCAAACCTATTCCTGATCCAGATACAGTTCCAGTTGTTCCATAATAGCCTAATCCATACATTTTCTTTAGATAGTCTGCATTATCTTTTAATGACAAATGTGTTTCAAATTGTTGATATATAGAATATTTGCTGAATGTCCCTCTTTCTTGTAATACTCTATCTATAAACTCTTGTGTAAATTCTAGCTCTGGCTTTTTTTCTGCCTCATTGATTAAAGACATTTGGTCTGTAACAGATGGAATTCTTGTTTCCACATCTTTTAATTGATTAAGCATAATCATAGCTTCATAATTATCAATTAAATTTTCCCATGAAATAAAACTTTCTGTATCTCTTGATAAGAAACTACCTTTCCATACTAAAAGTCCATTTTCAAATGCTTTATAGCCATATCTTTCATCATTTATTGTAATTTCTGTATAATCAATATTAAAGCTACCTTTTAGAAATTCCGCTCGTTTACTTTTGTCTTTTTCATTTTCAAAGTATTGTCTAATTTCACTATTAGAAACTCTTAAATGTGGTGCATTAGTTAGTATTTGATTAACTTTTGCATCTGTAACAACATAAGGACAGTCCTTACTACTGTCCCTACTATAAATACCTAAATGTAAATTATTTCGTTCGCTGCCATCTCCTCTGCTGTCGCTTTGATGTTGTTCATGAGTCCCACCCATGTCATTTGGTCTTTGGCTTTCAATTCTTCTGTTATTCCTTGTTGTTTCTTCATCATCTCTACTAATTCTTCCACTCTCTGGCTCATTTGTTTCTGTACTTGTGCCAAGTGTTGTGCTAATTCCTTGTTCATTACTAATATTGTCAACTCGTGGTTTTTGTGATTCTTTAGATAATTGTATCTCATCAGAGCGTATTTTCCTGTTGGTATCTTCTCTTTCTCCATTACTAGGTTGGGCATGTAATAATCCCCTTGTTTCGTGTACTCTATTTTCTCTACCATCTTCTTTTCCTCCTTTGATTTTTTCATTATCATTAGAATACATCTCTTTATCAAATTTTTCTATTGTACGATTTTTTAATTTTTCACTTTTTTGTAGATTTGCAACTGTCCTTGCAATTTCTCTCAAACCCATTTCTGCTATATCACTTACACTTGCACCTAATGTTGTTATAACTTCTTGGTTATTAAAGTATTTTATATATGATAACTCTTGCTCTTGTATTTGATCTTTTGCATTTATTCCACATCTAGTCATCATCATATAGCTTACACTTGCCCATGTAGTAGTAATAAGCATAGTTTTTATTTCTTCATCTGATATAGTTTCAAGCATTGAATTTGCCTTGTTATCTATAATTGATGTCAAATAATCTTCTATATTATCTACTACCATATTATAACTTGCAGAAATTATAGCTTGTGATAAATTTTCTTTTGAGCCTATATCTCCAAAATTTGCTTCTAAACTTTCAATTATATCTTCTTCATATTCTTGTTTTATAGACCATAATTTGTATTTTGTATTATTATAGTTGTTAGTATCTGATAAGTCAAATACTAACTTAAATGGATATTCACTATATGGATTTTTATCGAATACATATATTGGCTTTGCTCCACTATTTACCCATCTATGTGGTACTACTTTTTTATTCCACTCTTGCATAGTTGCACAAGCTCTTGCATCTGGTCGCTGTGCATATATAAGAATTTGGTCATCAAAATCATATTTGAAATTCCATGAACTGCTATCTAAAAACTTTCTCCAATTTTCTGCACTTTGTGAAAGTTCATTTATGACTTCTTTATAGAGTTGTCTTGTTTCTGTTATTTTTCCCAAACTATTCCTCCTCTACATTATTGTCTTTTCATTTTCCTTGTATAATCTTCATCTACTTTTAACACATTATCAAATGCAGAAAGTAATAAAACTATTAGTTCTGCTGCTTCTTTTTGGAATAGTCCAATGTCTATTATAGATATTTCTCCTTCTTCATCTTTTTGTGGTATAGAATATCTTAATAATAGATCTTGTAGGTTTCTTGCTTTTTCTTTCCATTCTTCTGTTACAATATTTTCTTCTTGAAATGCAAGTAATGCCATTAGTTTATTAAAATTTCCTTTATTTACAATGAATTTTACTGATGGCTTTTTATAATGTTCTATCATAGTTATCTCCTTTCTGTTTCCTCTTTTCCTGCTAAAAATCCTATTACATTTTTCTTTGCTACTGCTTCTTTTAAATCCATAATAAAACTTTTTTCAACAGGGCTAAACTGCTTCAAATCTTCCCATTTTAAGGCTTTTATTTTTTGTTCTGAATCTATATTGTTTTCAAATAATTTTTCCAATGTCTTTAGACTTTGTGTTAGTGTATATTGTGGCATTATAATTCCTCCTTAAATTGAATTAAGGTGGCTAATTAAAGCCACCTTGTTATTGGTCTATTTTTTATTTACTGATTTTCTCTTTTTATATTCGTGTACTCCCACACTAGCTAATGCAAGTATAGATAAGCCTAATAAACCTGCATATAGTTTTAAGTTACTATTATCTCCAGTTTTTGGTGTATCTACTGGTACATTTTCAAATTCAAAAGTATATACTGAATCTTCGCTTTCTACTTTTTCATTGTCAATAAATGTTCCTTTGTCATTCATTTCAACTTTAATCACTTTGTCTGATAATACATAACCCTTTGGTGCTGCGATTTCTTTAATATAATAAGTTCCGTATCTTAAATCTTCAAATAAAACTGTTCCATTTTCTTTATCTGATTTTACTTCTTTTATAAGTTTTGTGCATTCTGCATTTTCATATATTCCAAAAGTAAATTTATCTTTGATAACTTCTTTTGTATTACTATCAGTTTTTACTAATTTAATATCTTGAAGAATAGGCATATCTTTCATTTCTACTCTTTGTGTTTCTTTATCTTCACTTACAGTAAACTCGATTGCTTCTGTAATTTCATAGCCATAAGGTGCAGTAATTTCAACTAATTTGTATTTTTTGTTTTCTTCTAATCCAACTACTCTATGTGGCTCTTTTGTAGATGTCCATTCATCTATTATATTGCCATCTTCGTCAATTACTTTTAATTCTGCTCCCTCAATTTCTTCGCCTGTTACTAGATCTGTTTTTACAACTTCTAATATTTTGTCTATCATTATTACTTTTTGAGTTTCTTTATCACTTGTTACTGTGAATTTCACATCAGTAGCTTTTACATAGCCATTTACTACTATTTCTTCGTGTAGTATATATTCTTCATTTTCTATAAGACCATTTACTTTGTGTGGCTCTTTACCAGAAACCCATTTGTCCACAATATTCTTTGTTTTTGTGTTAGTAACAACTAAAGTAGCTCCCTCTAGTTCATTTCCACTAACATCTTGTTTTGATATTTCAACTACTTTATCTATCATTTTTACTTCTTGTGTTTCTTTATCAGTAGTTACAGTAAATTTGATTTCATTTGATATTACAAATCCGTCTGGTGCATATTGTTCAATAAGTGTATATGTTTTTCCCTCTACTAAATTGTTAATCCTATGTGGCTCTTTTGTAGATGTCCACTCATCAACTATATTGTTATCTTCATCAATAACTTGAAGTTCTGCACCTTCGACTTCATTTCCTCCAATGTCTTGTTTTGTCATTGTTACTACTTTGTCTATCATTGTTACTTTTTGAATCTCTGTTGTATTTTCTACTCTGAATTTGATTCCTGTTGCTACTACAAATCCATTTGGTGCTGTTTCTTCTTTTAGTGTATATTCTTTTCCTACAACTAAACCTTCAATTTTGTGTGTCTTTTCAGTAGATACCCAACTATCAATAACTTCGTTATTTTCGTCTGTAACAGTTAGTTTCGCACCAACTAATTCTTTTTCTCCTGTTATATCTGTTTTGCTAACTTCTATTGCTGTTGTTTTATTTTCAATATCTTTCTCTACAACATATTCCTTTGTTACTGTATCTTTTTGTTCAAACACTACTTTGTGTTCTGTTGTATCTAATACTGCTCCATCTATTGTTGTTAGTTCTTTTAAATGATATTTGCCCATTGGTAAATTTGAAACTGTTAATGTTCCATCAGCTTTTAAATTATATTTTCCTACTACTTTTCCTTTTTCATATATAGTAGATCCGTCAGCATAATCAATTATTTCTTCATCTGCTACTAATTCAAACGATATTTTTGTAAAGTCAATATCTTTTATCATTGTTTTGTCCATATCTTCTCTTAATGCTACTTTTTTATTTAATTTTAGTGTTCCTGTTGGTTGACTATTCTTTGCTGTTACTGTAATCCAAGCATCCCAGTCTTTATCATAATTTAGTGTAGAGTTTCTGTTATCTACTTTAAAAGTTAATTCTTCATCTAATTGTATAAATCCTGTTGGAATTTTTATTTCAGTTAATTTATACTTTCCTGCTTCTAACTTTGTTTCTGTTTTTGCAATTCCCTCGCTGTTTGTAGTCCAAGTTTTATAATATTTATCGCTAATTTTACATTGTACTTGTTCCCATTTGTTTGTATCTTCATTTAATCTGTATAATTCAAATGTTGCATTAGAATAAGTTACAAATTTTCCTGTCTTTTTATCTTGTTTTTGCATTTTTATATATGCTTCAAATGGCAAATCATTTTCAACAAGTTCTTTAACTGGTGTTTTACTGTCTTTATCTATTGTTACATAGAATTGTTCAACTGTTGTTATCTCTGGAGATGGTGTATAAGTTTCATTTACTGTATATTCTCCATAAGCTAAAAGTCCAGAAATTCCGTGTCCATTAGTTCCTGTTCTAAATATTGAATATTCATCTGTTGCAAATTCGTTTAAATGTTTCTTTGCTTCATCAAAACTTCCGTAATAGTCAACATATTTTGAAAGTATCGCTGTAAATTCTGCATTTGCTACTGTTTCTGCTGTTGCATTTTCATTTGTGCTAACCTTGATTACTTCAAAAGGTGCTTTTTCTACTGTATTTGTAACTGTTCCTGCTACTTCTATAACCTTTGTATTCATATCTCTGTATGAAAATGTATAATCATACACTTTTGTATCTGGCATATAACCTGTTGGTACTATGGTTTCTTTTGCATAATATTTTCCCATTGGTAGTCCTGTTAGTTTTGTTCCATCTACACTTATTTTTGCAGGTGTATTATTATTTGTTATTTTTATACTAGCTACTCCATATTCATTGAAAGTAAATGTTGCTATTTGTTCGTCTTTATCAAAATATTTTATTGTCCCTGCAACATTTGTTATTCTTTCTTTTGCATACAAGGTGTATTCAGTTCCTTTAAGTGTTGCATCTCCATGATGTGATTTTTTATCTACTCTATTTTTGTTTCCTGTTTCTTTGTCTGTTTTTTCAATAACTAAATTTCCTGTTGGCTCTGTATTCTCTACTGTAACACTTCCAAATATAACATTTGTGTTTTGGTCTTTATATCTTAAGGCAACTTCCTTTTGTTCAGTATTTAATAAGTAACCTGTTGGCACTTCAATTTCCTTAATTTTATATTTCCCAAGTGGCAAATTTAATTTGCTTGCAACTCCTACACTATTGGTTGTAATAGTTGCTACTACATCTCCTTTTGAGTGGTGTTTTACTGTTCTAGCAACATTGTATATATTTTCATTAGCAATTATTTGAAATTTTGCTCCTTGTACTTTATCTCCATTTGTATTTTTTTTTGTTACTGTAATTTCTGCTGTTGGCTCTGTGTTTACTATTGCTTGCTCCGTTGTTTGATTAGGTTTTACTTCTGCTGTATAAGTTTCTGTGTTTAGCAAATAACCTGTTGGACTTGATTTTTCTCTTATATAGTAAGTTCCTTTTCTTAATTTTTCTAACTTTATTTTTCCATTTGTTACTGTTACATCACGATTAAATCCATTTTCTCCTATTACATTAAATACTGCTCCATCAACTAAATCCCCATTAGTGTTTAATTTACTTAACTCTAAATTTCCTAAAAGATTTATTTTTAAACTTAAAGACATTGTTACTGGATCATTATAATTCAAAGAGTATAATTGATTTTGCACTCCATCTCTAAAAGTGAAATATACTGTTGAATGTTGGTTGTGTGTTTCTTCTTTGATAACACCCCAATCAAACATAGTATTTTCTGATATTCTTATTGCTTCCTTTGTGCAATCTTCATTTGCTGTAACATTTAATGTATTTTCTCCTTTGTTATGTGTTACTCTTATTCCATCTATTGTTTTGTCAAAACTAACATATTGTCCTAATACATTATTTGAGTCTGTAAGTGTTTGTGTTTGACCTACTTCAACTGTTATTGTTTCATTGCAAAAACTTGGTTTTCTTTCCATATTATCAATTTTTGCGTTAATATCTGCTTTAAATGCTTCATATTGACTTTGAATACTTGCATTTCTAAAAGTAGCACTACTTTGTCCTAATGTTGACCATATCATTTGTTGTGTAAATACATAGTCCATTTTTCTTGAGTTCATATCTGCTGCCATTATTCCACCATCAATGCAATAGTTACCATATTTTTGATACCACCCAAAGAAAGCTACTTTACAAGCTCTCTTTAATTTAGGATCTGTTGGTGCATTGTGTGTGCCTGTTTCTACTGTTCCTGTTTGAGAATTTACTCCATGCTCGGCACAAAATACTGTAATTTTCTCTCCTGTTGTTGTATTTACTAATCTTCTCATAAGCATTCCTAAATCCGACTTATTATCTGTTGTATAAATATTAGAATCCCATTGTCCAGCTGTCCATTTTCCACTACCACTATCTGTTACTGCAAAAATAGGTTGTGCTGTGCTTAACAATGTGATTGCTATAAACATCAAAGCTATTACTTTTTTTAACTTCTTTGCTTTTAACATTAAATTTTCCTCCTTTTAACGAAAAAAAGAACAAGTCTTTATAACCTGTTCTTAAATTAAATATTATTATTTTGTTATTTATTATAATAGAAGTTCACTGTCCATTTTTGACATTGAGGACAAGTCCAAACTTCGTACCCATAAGGGCAATTTTTATGATATTCATCATCTGTTATTTCAAAATTCTCCCATTGCTTTCCCCACTTTGCTATTTCTGTTTTGAAATATGCAGCTGCTTGTTCTTGTGTTTCAAACCATTTACCAGTATTTCCTGCACCTACTTTATGATTATTCCCTTTGCATTCTGTTTTTGGTGCAATTTGAACTTCTTGCTCTTTATAACTATTATCATTATTTTTTACTGGTGTTGTTGGTTGTTCACTTTTAGAACTTGGCTCACTTTTTTGAGGTTGTGATGGTGTTTTTTCTTGTGTTGTTTGCTGTTTACTTGTTGTTGTAGTTTTATTGTTTTCTTTTTTAGCTGATGTCTTTACATTTTTTTCTTGAACTGGCTGTGTAGTTTCTACTGTTTTACTTTCTTCTACTACTTGATTTTGTGATATTGTATTATCTTCAACAGTATTACTTTGCTCTACATTGTTTTCTACTGTATTCTCAATAATATTTTCATTGTTTATTATATTTGCTGATTCATTATTCTCTTGCATTTGATTTTTATTGTTTTCCCCAATAACAATATTATCAACTTTCCTATTCTTATATATGAATATTCCTGCAATTCCTAATACTATTATAACTAATATTGTAATTAAAATAACAATTTTCTTATTTTTACCCATAACCAAACATCTCCTTTTTTTCTTTATTTTACTACAATGTTTAGTTACTTTCAAATATACAAATCAAAATATTATTCTCATTTTGTACTCCCACACAAATTATCTAGCCATTTGTCTTTGCCTTAATCTTCTGTAATGGTATTCTTCTACACATTTAAAAAGGAAATCTTCTACTTCTTTTTCTGTTACTGCATCTCTAGGCAAGTATTTCTCAAATCTTTCATAATGTATATTATATTTTGGCTTTTGATTTGGCTTTTCTACTGACATTATTTCTTCTAACTTATCTGTTGTTAATTTTCCTTCTTGACTTAACTTTTTTAAATATATTGCTTGTGATTGTGAGGGTGTTGCATCATATTTTTGTATATAGCAATACAATAGGTTTTGTTCTTCTTTAGTCAAATAAGAAATCTCAACAGCTGGGCTAAAAGATATTTTACCTATATCGACCATATCTAGTAATTCTTTAATTAGTTCTGTTAACCTTATATATCTTTGAACTTGTCTACCACTTTCTCCATTATCTTTTCCAACAACATCTGCACTCACTAACTTCTCGCCAACTTGTCGAGAAGTTTCTTTTTTACCTTGATGACTTAATGCTTCCATTTTCATCTTATATGCAAATGCCTTTTCAGATGGTAATACTTTTTCTCTTTGTATGTTACTATCTACCATTATAATAGTAGCTTCTTCATCTGTCATATCTCTAACAATAGCAGGTATTCCGTTTAGTCCAGCCTTTTTTGTTGCATAATTTCTTCTATGCCCTGCGACCATTTCATAACCACCATCTTGTTTTGGTCTTACTAGAATTGGCTCTTTTACACCTATTGCTTTTATACTTTCCACCATATTGTCCATTTCTTCGTTATCTATTATTTTAAATGGGTGATTTGGAAAGTCTGTAATATCGTATGGATTTAATATTACTACTGTTTCAGCTTTTCCCTTATTTGTGCTAAACTTTAGTAGCTCATCTACACTGGTCAGCTCTAGTTCTAGTTTTTTCGCTATTCTTCAACACCTCCTCCGTAAAATTTTCATAAGCTACTGCTGGCTTACTTTTCTTGTCATAAGCATATATACTCTTGCCTTCTATCGTACTTTCGGCTGCTTTTACTCCCATAGGAATTACTGTGTCATATATTTTTATTCTGCTTCCATAACTATTTCTTAATGTTTCTATTGTTGTCTTTGCTAAATTTGTTTTCATATCTGCAATGGTCAATAATATTCCATCTATTTTTAGTCTTGGGTTTATTTGTACTCTAGTTTTATCTATTGTTTGTATTAACTGTGTCATTCCTTTAAGAGGTAAATATTGAGCTTGAACTGGAATAATTACACTATCAGCTGTTGCAAGTGCATTTATTGTAAGAAGTCCTAATGAAGGTCTACAATCAATTAAAATATAATCATAATCTTCTTTAACATTATCAATATATTGTTTCAATATATTTTCCTTATTTATATATTTAACTAATGATATGTCTAGTGCTTCTAATTCAATATTAGCAGGCATTAAATTTACACCCTCTGCATTTTGTAGTATTCCTTCATTCTTGCTTATAGGCTTTTCCTGTATTACTTTCTCCATAATATTTTTTATTGTTATCTCCATGTTGTCTTGATTTTTGTACCCCAATGATGTTGTCAAATCTCCTTGTGGATCTAAATCTATTAGTAATACCTTTTTTTCCTTTCTAGCTAGCCCATTTCCTAAATTAGCTGTTGTAGTTGTTTTTCCTACTCCACCGTTTTTGATTAGCTATGGCAATTACTTTACACTTTGACACTTTTTACCCTCCTTTCATAAAAATTAGCCATCAATAATGATGACTATGTAAAAAACAAATCAACCTAGGTCGACTTGTTTATAAAAATTATCTCTCTGTTTTTTCCCTTTCTTTTTGATTCAAACTTCTCAATTTTTTATCTACCATTTGGCTATATTCTTCTAATCCTATTGCTCTTGCTTCTCTTATAGATTGTCTTTTAACATTAAGATTGTCTTTTCTACTATCATTGTTATAGTGTTCTATCATTTCTTTTACTTTTTCTTCAGATGTTATATCTTTGAAAATTATTTTGCTCTCTTTTATTTCTAAATTATAACCTTTTCTTAATAAATAAGCTAAAAAGTATCTTTGCCCCTCATTATCATATTGTTGTAAATTTTCACTATTAAATTGTTGTTTTTCATGATATTCTAATACCTGATTATCTTTCATTATTTTACCTTGCCCTTTCTTTATTCTTGTTTTTATTAGGTTGCATACGAACTTTAGAGTATATTTCAAATGCTTTATCTTCATCAAAACTCTTATCTATTGAAATTGATTTGTTCTCAATAAACTCTTTACTCATTATGAATCTGCCTGTATCAATAAAATTATATCTGCCGTCTTTGTCTTTTCCCATATACATGACAGTAATCGGTATTTTTTCTTTGTCATTACATATTGGTATATTGACAGTACAAAACATTCCTTGCTGCAAATTGTTTAGATAATCTATTGCTTCTTGATTTTCCAATTTTCTCCCTCCTTATAATTTTTTGCACTAAAAAAAGCCAACCTTTCGATTGACTTTTTTAGTTATGTATTTTTATACTGCTATTTTCTTTTTTAGCTTATTAAAATCCTTTAAAACTCATTAAATTTTCTAATGCAATTTTAATGCTACCAGATAAAATTTATTGAAATTCATTAGATTTTTTATTTTTTCGTATCTAATATAATAATCTCTGTAACTATTGCATTAACTGCCTTTAAGCGTTATTAAAACTTATTAAGATTTATTAAAATTTTTCAAATGTTCTATGCCAAAGGTTTCATGGTTGGAAATAATAATACATCTCTAATTGAAGCTGAATCTGTAAGTAGCATTATTAGCCTATCTATTCCCATTCCAAGTCCACCTGTTGGTGGTAATCCAATTTCAAGACTTTGAACAAAATCTTCATCCATCATATTTGCTTCTTCATCTCCTGCTTCTCTTGCTTCTACTTGTTTTTTGAATCTTTCATATTGATCTATTGGATCGTTTAACTCTGAATATGCATTTCCATATTCTCTTCCACCTATAAATAATTCAAATCTTTCTGTTAGACGTGGATCTGATTGTTTTTTCTTGGTTAGTGGTGATACTTCAACTGGATAGTCACATATGAATGTTGGTTGGATTAGTGTTTCTTCTACAAATTCTTCAAAGAACGCATTTATTATATGTCCTCTTGTTTTCTTAATATCTTCTACTTGTATATTCTTTTGCTTTGCTAAGTTTATTGCTTCTTCATCTGTATTTATCTTGTTAAAATCTATTCCTGTTACTTGATTAATTGCATCTATCATAGTCATTCTTTTCCATGATGGTGTTAAATCTATTTGTGTTCCTTGGTATGTAATTTTTGTTGTTCCTAAAATATTTTGTGCAATTGTTGATACCATCTCTTCTGTTATATCCATCATATCATTATAATCTTCATATGCAGCATATAATTCCATTGATGTAAATTCTGGATTATGCTTTAAGTCCATTCCTTCATTTCTAAATAGTCTACCTATTTCATATACTTTATCAAATCCACCAACAATTAGTCTTTTTAGGTATAGTTCTGGTGCTATTCTTAAATACATATCTATTCCTAATGCATTATGATGTGTAACAAATGGTTTTGCTGTTGCTCCTCCTGCTATAGTATTTAAAATTGGTGTTTCTACTTCCATATAGCCTTTTTGGTCTAAAAATGTTCTCATTTCTTTTATTATTTTACTACGTAATTCAAATGTTTTTTTAACTTCTGGATTAACTATTAAATCTGTATATCTTTGACGATAACGTAAATCTGGATCTTTTAGTCCATGGAATTTTTCTGGAAGCGGTCTTAGTGATTTGGTAAGTAGAGTTACTTGTTTTGCATGTACAGATATTTCTTCTGTTTTTGTTTTAAATACAAATCCTGTAATTCCTATTATATCTCCAATATCATATGTTTTAAATTCTTTATATTCTTCTTGTCCTAAATCATTTATACTAACATAACTTTGTATTTTTTCATCACAGTCTTGAATTGTACAAAAAGATGCTTTTCCCATAATTCTTTTTGCAATTATTCTTCCACAAACAGTTACATCACTATTTTCTAATTTTTGATAATTTTCTTTTATTGCTTTTGCAGTATGTGTTCTATTAAATTTAGTAATACCAAATGGATCTTTTCCTTTAGATTGTAGTTCTTCTAATTTTTCTTTTCTAACTTGTATAAGATGATTTATATCCATCTCTTCTATTTGTTCACTATTTTTATTATTTTCATTCATAATATTTCCCACCTTCTTGTTATAATATATAATTATATCCCACACACTGCTAAATGTAAACATTATGAAGTAATTTTTTTACAATATATTGCAATTTCAAAACATTTTTTTACAATATATTGTAATTTTAATTATTTAGAAAAAAGCAAGGTAATGGCACAGCCATTTACCTTGCTTTTTCTTACATTACTTTTACGTAATACTCTCCCATTGGGAAATTACATGCCTCTTCGTGTGTTGTAAAATAAATGTCTATTCTGTTTCCTACTATCTGCGAGCCTCTATCTTCTACAACATATTCACCAAGTTTTGCAATTTTTATGTGTGTACCAAATTCATACTGTGGATCCATTGCAACAGTATAATTTGCAGTTGCTATTGCTCCTGATGCTGTTTGTCCACGAATACCTTCTATATTGCAACACGTATAACATGGGCAATATGCTGTAATTTCAAATATAACATATGATGATAGTTCTTCTGAAATTTTTTCATATTGCTCTTTTGCTTCATCAAATTCAGATGAAAACATTGAAAATTCTGCAAATCCTTGCTCGATTTCATCTATCATACCTCTTGCTGTATGTAGTTGCTCCCTAGCATTTGCTATTTCTTCTGATTCTAACGCATTTGTTGCATCACTGATACACGTTTTAAACTGTTGCACTTTTTCAATTATCACACCTTCTTGATATGCTGTATTTACTTGTATATCTTCGTTTTGTGGTAATTGTGGTTCTTTCGTCTGCTCTAGCTGTTGTTCTTGCTGAATATGTGTAGAATTTTGTGCACATACATCTATTACTTCATGTGCAATTCCTGATAGCAAGTTTAATGCTAAAGCATAGGATAGTATTACTGTAGTGTCCAATGGTATCTACCTCCATCTCTTTGTTTTTTTATGTATAATAAACTTCGTGCAAAATTAAACTTTATAAGATAAATGGAGTATACTAGTACCTATTCTTCCATTTTTCTTCAGCTTAATTAAACACGAAGATATTTTTAAAAAATATTTTATTATTTTAACATATTTTTTTATTAAAGTCTATACATTAACATAAATTTTTTACCTCACAATCTTTAAGATACCTCCATTGTCCTATTTTCAAATCTTTTACATTAATTCCTGCAATTTTGCTTCTATGTAATGCAATTACTTTATATCCTACTACCTCACACATTTTCCTCACTTCTCTATTTCTCCCCTCATGTATACTAATTTCTATTCTAGATATATCTTTTTCTTTATCTATCTTTAATATTTTAACTTTTGCAGGGCTTGTTTTATAATCTTCTATTTCTACTCCTTTTTCTAATTTTTCTATTGCATCTTTTTTAATTTCTCCTTTAATAGTTACTGTATATGTTTTTTCTATTTCATATTTAGGATGTGTTACTTTATATACTAAATCTCCATCATTGGTTAGTATTAATGCTCCTGATGTATACATATCTAATCTTCCTACTGGTACTAACCTTTGTTTTACCCCTTTTACTAAATCTAACACTGTATCTCTATTAAATTGATCTTTTGCAGTTGTTACATATCCAATAGGCTTATTTAATAAAATATATACTTTTTCTTCTTTTTCATTCTTTATAACTTTACCATTAAATTTTACGATATCTATTTTAGGATCTATTTTATCTCCTAATTTTGCAATTTTATTATTAATTTCTACTTCTTCATTTAAAATATATTCTTCACATTTTCTTCTTGATGCTATTCCCATATCTGCCATATATTTTTGTAATCTTATTTGTTCCATTTCTTTCTCCCTATACTATTTTTTCTAAAATATCTAAAAAATATTTTGGTAATGGTGCTTCTAAGTTCATTTGTTTTTTGTTGTTAGGATGTGTAAATACTAATTTTGATGCATGTAACATTTGTCCAACTACTCCAAATTCATTTTTTCCATTTGAATATACTGTATCTCCTATAATAGGATAGCCAATTTGTGACATATGTACTCTTATTTGATGAGTTCGTCCTGTTTCTATTTTTATTTCTAATAAGGTATATTTATCATATCTTTTTATTACTTTAAAATGTGTTATCGCATTTTTTCCATTTTTGGATACAGCCATCTTTTTTCTGTCTTTTGTGCTTCTTGCTATTGGCATATTTATTGTTGCTTCATTTTCTTTTATAACTCCTCTTACTAAGGCTATATACGTTTTTTTTATTTGCCTGTTTTTTATTTGCTCACTTAAATTAATATGTGCTATATCATTTTTGGCAATTATTATTAAGCCCGATGTGTCTTTATCTAATCTGTGTACTATTCCTGGCCTAATTTCACCACCAATTCCAGATAAACTATCTTTACATATAGCCATTATGGCATTAACTAAAGTTCCATCTAGATTCCCATTTGCTGGATGTACTACTAATCCTTTTTGTTTATTTACTACTATTATATCATCATCTTCATATATTATATCTAGTGGAATATTTTGTGGCTTTAAATCTATTTGTTTAGGTTCGTCTTCATAAATTTGTATATTATCGCCAACACTTACTTTATATGATGCTTTTTGTGCTTTATTATTTACTAATACTTTTTCATCTTCAATTAATCTTTGTATATTAGTTCTTGATAAATTTTGAAATTTAGTTGCTAATGCTTTATCTAATCTTAGGTTTAAGTAATTACTATCTACTATAAAATGCTTCACAATCTTCCACCCACTTATTATATTATATCAAATTTTCCTTTTGTTTTATCTTTTGCAAATATTACTTTTAATAAATATATTGGTAATACACTTTGTCTTACTATTCTTTTTGGCTCTTTTGCTAATCTCCATAACCATTCCATACCTATTTTTTGAATCCATTTTGGTGCTCTTTTAATTTTTCCTGCTTCATAATCATATGTTCCTCCTTGTCCTGCTGCAATATCTACTTTTAGCTCATTTTTGTGTTTAGCTATCCATTTTTCTTGTTTTGGTGCACCTAATGCTACAAATAATATATTGGGTTGTAATTGATTTATTTCTTTTATTATCTCTTTTTCCACATTTTCATCAAAAAAACCATCATGAAATCCCACTATATTTACATTTGGGTATATCTTTAAAAGATTTTCTTTAGCTTTTTGTGCTATTCCTGGCTCTCCACCTAATAAATATATAGAATATCCTTTTTTGTCTGATAATTCTATTACTTTTCTAAAATATGCTTGTCCTGGTATTCTTTCTGGAAAAGACTTTTTTTGAAGTTTTGCACCTATTATAACTCCTATGCTATCTGGTGTTGAAAGACTACTTTGTTTTAGTATATTAAAAAATTCTTCATCTTTTTGTGCACTCATTATAAATTCTACATTTGGAGCAAATACCATTTTGCATGTTTTGTTACTTTCTTTTATTAGCTTTTCTGTTATTTCTCCCACATTATTTGTCGTTACTCTGTCTATCGGTACTCCTAGTATGGTTATTAAATCTCTCATATTCTACTCCTTTATTTTGCTTTATTTCTTTATATGTATTTTGAGCAAAAACAAATGCTAAGGCTATCCACCCTAATGTTATACATATATCTGCAAAATTAAATTTCGGAAAATTTGTGCTTGGAAACATACTTATAAAATCTACAACAAATCCTCTTGCAATTCTGTCTATTAAATTTCCAAATCCACCTGCAAGTATTACTAGTAATATATTTAGAGTTACTTTGTCTATTAAATCTCTTTGTAAATATATAAATCTTATTATTATTCCTAAAACTACAAAATTTGTAATTATAAACATTGGAGTACTGTTTTGTCCTACTCCAAATGCTCCCCCTTTATTTTCTACATATGTAATTTCTAAAATATTAGGTATTATAGTGGTTTCAAATCCTGTTTTTATTATTATGTATTTACTTATTTGGTCTAATGTAATTATTATAGAAACTACTATAATAGAGTACACCAATATTTTATTATTTTTTATTTTTTCCATTTAACTTACTCCTGTTTTTTATCCTTATATGTTGTTTTTGTGATTTAATCTTTCATATATAACGAAGTTGTCATCATTATATAACAATTTGTAGTTTTCATCTCTAGATAAAAATAAGTTTAATTTAGCATTTTTAAATATTATAATATGTGTAAAGTTGTATTTATCAAATATTGTTTCATAATATGTATTTATACTAGATACATTTATAAAGTCTGTAAATATGTCTTTATTCTTATCTTTATTGAACTCTGGCGTATATAAATCTGCTCTTGAATCTATGAAAACTGGTATATCTTTGTATAATAAGTAGCTTCCGTAATTGTATTCATTATATAATTTTATGTTTTGAACATCTAAGTTATTTTTTATAAATTCTGTTGCTTCTACTGGATATGAACTTTCACTTACAAATTTACTTCTAGCTTGTGGTCTAAATGTTATTATGCTACATAGTACTATTACTAAAACTGTTATAGCTTTTCCATACCAACTTACACTATGTTTTATCATTTGCTCTGTTCCTTGTGGATCATACTTATTAAATAAACTACATATTAATCTATTTACAGGTATTACTCCAATTAATGCAAGTAAAGATAACTGTCTTCTCGACATTAATGCAAGTACTGTTAATCCTCCTAATAAAAATAAATCTCTTAATTTTATTTTAGTATCTGTAAAAATTAATACAGATAGTGAAATTGCAAGTATTGCTAAAGTATATTTTGATTGTATTAATACCATTGGCAAATGTTCATTTATACTTTTTGTTGTATTTCCTTTCATTGTATTTAAAAGATATGTATATGGTGTATCTCCAAGAGGTGTTAATAGTCCTGTAAATACACATATTATTGCAATAACAATTAACCATTTTGTAGCATCTTGTCTTTCTACTTTTACTTTATATGGATTTTTTCTTCGTTTTTCTTGGTTGTTTATATATTTATTAAATCTTTCTTTTAATGCATTACTTTGTAATTCTAATTTTGCAATTTTCTCCTCATTACCTGTTTTTTTAGATAATTTCTTTATTTTAAATGTTATAGACTTAAGCATAATTTTATATATCAAATGCATATCAAGTACTACTGTAATTAGATATTCTGCTATATATGGTAAAAATAATATAAAGTAAAAAGGCCATACAGCAAGATGTACATTTGCTATTATTATAGGAATTATAATAAGTCCTACAGCATATCTTTTCTTTTTAGTTTCTAAAAATGATTCTATAAAATATAATGTTATTGCAAACAATATAAATGTTACAAGTTGAGCTCTTGCTGCAATAAATGCTTTTAGTATACACATTACTCCTAATGTTAATACAAATGATGTTAAATCATTTTTTACTATTTTTCTATTTGTATAATATATAGTTAATCCCAATATACAAGATAATATGATAGTAGATATATATATACCAAGCATTCCACCTACTTTATATATTAAGTATATTCCAACATCATATAACCAATGTGGATATGTATATGGAATTTCATGAAATGAAAATGGATCTTGGCTCATATCTATTCCATTTTCTAAAATATGTTCTCCTATTTTTATTGTATAAAATGTATCATTTTGTAATGATATTGGTGTTAATGCAAAGCAAAAAATCATTATACATATAACAGCTAATACATTAAATTTTATTTTAACTTTTTTGTCCATTTATTTCTACTCCTCTATTTTTTATTTTATAATGTTTGTATTATATCAAAAAATAGTTAAAAAGAATAGTTCTTTTTAACTATTTTTAAGGCAAATATTACAGTTTTATTGTTTCTTATATAAAAATCTTCAAAGAGCTTGCTATATTTCTACTAATATTATATCATCACCAATACATTTTATATTTTTCCATGGTATAACTATATCATTATTTCCAGAAAACATATTTAATATCTTGTTACTCCCGTGGTACAATTATAGAGGTCGTGGTTCAAAGATTGATAACTGTTCTCTTTTGTAGAATGCTCATTGTTATCATTGCTACACAATAGATACTTTTCATTGTCTATAATATATTCTTGTTTTTCTTGCTTTCCTAGATTTCCTTCTAGTGTAACTGGCTCTCCTATTTTAAAATATATTTCGAGTTTTATATGCTTTCTATCTCCATTTACTTTTGACACATATATTTTATCTATTAATAGTTTTATTAAATCTTCTACATTTTCATCTATTTTTATTTCTTTTTCTAATGCTCCTTTTATCTGTTTCATATTATCTTCTATAGAAGATAGATTTTCTTTTTCTTCTTTTAGTTCTTTTATTTTTTCCTGCTGTTTTGCTATCTCTTTATTTAACTCTTCGTTTCTTTTGTAAAACTCTTCATCAGATAATAAATTTTTAATTGTAAGTTCTAGTAACTTATCCTTTTTTGCTTGTATCACATTTATATCACTTTCTACATTTGATATCTCACTATCAAAATCTTTTGTGAAATTATATTTCTTATACATACTTAATAGATCTTTTATGATTTCTTCCTTATTATCTAGAAATTTACTTAAAACCACCTTTAAAATGTCTACCAACTCTGATTCTTGTATAATTGGGCTTTCACATTCCTTTAGTCCATGTGTGATATATCTACTACATGCCCACGCAGGTTTATTTGACCTCTTAGCTCCAGATATTCTATTATATCCTGGCATATGTTCTTCTCCTTCGTGTTCTTTACAAAAAATTAGCCCACTAAGAGCATATCTACTTTTAAATACATCCTTATTCTCTACTTTATTTAAGAGACTTTCTGATTTCTTTTCTAAAATATTGTTACACTTTTCCCATAGTTCTTCTGAAACAATGGGCGGTATATTTTCTTTACATTCAAATACTTGCCATTCTTCCTTTGGCATCTTTTGTGCTTTATGTAACTTGTAATCTACTACTTTTACAGTTCCTGTTCTGTAATATCCTTTATATTTAGGGTTTCTTATAATTCTTCTTAATGTTTGTGATGATATAGGTGTTCCATTTTTTCCTATGTATCCCTTTTGTTTAAAATACTCCGATATTTTATAAAATCCCATTTCTCCTCTTGAATATATTTCAAATAATTCTCTTATCATTTTTGCTTCTTCTTCACATATAACCAATTTTGTTTTATCTTTTCTATATCCAAATATATTGTTATTTCCTAAAACTCTTTTCTTTTCAACAGATCTACTAAATCCAAACTTAACTCTTTCTGATAATTTTCTTACTTCATCTTGTGCCACACTTGCCATAATTGCTAACCTTAATTCAGAATCTGGCATAGCAGTATTAATATTATCAGATTTAAAATAGACACCTACACCATTTTCTAATAGTTTTTGGGTATAAGCAATACTATCTAAAGTATTTCTTGCAAAACGTGTTACTTCTTTTGTAAGTATTAAATCAAACTTTCCCTTTTTGCTATCCGCTATCATTCTTTTAAAAGAATCTCTTTTATTTACACTTGTACCACTTATACCCTCGTCTACATATCCTTCAACATATGTCCAGTTAGAGACTTCCTTTATATGCTTTTCAAAATAAAAAACTTGATTACTTAATGAATTCAACTGCTCATCTTTTTCACTTGATACTCTTGCATAATATGTAACTCTTAATGGTAAATCATATACATTCTTACCATTAGCCATTTCTTTTCTCATAGTATATAAATCCATATTTTTATCTCCTTTCTTAAAGTATCTTTATAGGTACAATTATTATATAATTGTTTTTGTTGTATGTCTATATTTTTTCTATTTCCTTATTAATTTCTTTTAACAATTCTTCTTGAACATTTCCATATATTTCTCTATCTATTACTTTATTTTGAAACAATTTTCTATTTAGTATCATTTCAATCTCTAACTTTAATTGTTTATTAGATACAATTTGCTTTTTTTCCATAAGCTGCCTCCTCTTGTTTCTATAAATATTCAAAGTTAGATTAATGTATGCTAAAACTTATCTCCTCCCTTCTTTATTTTTTAATTTTAAGGCAAATAAATAAGCAAGCCATTTACTTTATTAAATGCTTGCTTTTAGTTGATTTTTTGGAACAGTATTTTGAATATAATTAGATTAAGTATTTTTTTGACATTTCAATAGAATGTTGCCATTGTAAGTGCCTTAAATACTCTAATTCATAATCTTCTTTTCCCTTCAAAATTTCTGTTCTTAACTTTCTGTTTGTCTTTTTTCTCTCAAGATAATTTTTATATTTTATCTCACTTCTTATTTCCTTTTCTTTTTTATAATTAGGATGTCCTTTTAAAACTTTTGATACATACTGTGGACTTATTCCTAATTCTTTTGCTATACAAACGCAGTTAAGGTTTCCTTCAAAATACAATTCACAAATTTTCTTTGCCTTGCTGTCTTTCTTGATTACCTCCTTCCTAAAAATAGTAATCAACAATTCTTATTCCTTTTTTGAAAATTTGACTTTTTCGTATTTCCTTACTTTTTTATAAACCTTTCTTAAGTCATTTTGTATCTACTTTTGTTGTTGATAGACTTATTGTACTACATTATTTGTATAATTTCAATAGACATATGAAAATTTTTATAAATGCTTATTTTTCAGTAGTTTGAGTGTTATTTAGGTATCCACTTTATCAATATTCTACATTTATTTTTTATATTTTAACTTATCTCTAATCTTTATTATATGGTTTTTATTTCTTTCTATAACATTTTCTGATACTTTTATTGATGCTTGTATCTCTTTAATTTGCTTCTCATATAAGTTATACAACTTTTCTTTGTCTTCTTCAGAAATTTCTTCTTCCAAGATTAATCTTTTTTCATATGCTTTTTGCAATTTTAATATTTTTTGTAACTCTTTATCCTGTTTTATAATAATTCTTTCTATAAATTTCTCTTTGTTACTTTGCATATCATCCTCCTATTACAAACTTTTCCCTTGTTTTTTCTCTAATTCTAATTGATACTGCCTTTTTAACTTTTCAGATTCCCTTTCTTTTTCTTTTACTTGTTTCTGCCTTTCTTGTAATTCTTTCTTTGCTTTTTCTAATTCTTCTAATCTTGTTTGCTGATATATTCCAAGTTTAATAAATTCTTCTTTTTCTGTTTCTGTAAGTTTTATTGCGTTTTTAGGCTTTGCTCCTCTTATGCCTCCTCTAATACGTTGTATAATACTTCCTATTTTTAGATTTCCATCTAATTGGTTTTCTTCTATAATTTTTTCTATGTCTATACCCTCTTGTTCTATTTCTCTTATTGTTCCTGCCATTGTATTTATTTCTTCTATTTTTACTCCACTTTTCTTTAAAATCCTAAATAATTTTAAATATTGTTGCCCTTTTGTTTCTCTTTCATCCATAATTCCTAATTCTATAAATTCTTCTCTTACTTCACTTACATCTAGTCCATTCTTTTTTCCTTCTATTCCTGCTTTAACCCTATAAATTAAATCTCCTATTTTCATTTCTCTATCTAAACCATTTTCTGTAATTATTTTCTGCACATCAATGCCTTCTTGTCTTATATCTTCTAATTTATCATCACTTCTTATTTCTCTTAAATCTACACCATTTTCTTTTAATATGCTACATGTCTTTAAACATTCTTGTGCTCTTGTTTGTCGCTCTTCCATAATTCCTAACTCTATAAACCTTTGCTTTTGTTCATCTGTCATTTTTACAAGTACTTTTTCTCCTTTTATTGTTGCTTTTACAGCTTGTTTTATGTCTCCTGTGCTAATTTCTCCGTCTAAATCGTAATCCTCTATTATTTTATTGATATCGATACCTTTTTGCCTAATTTCGTTTAATTTTGCACAGCTTTTGTTACTTATCCTTGTAATATCAACTCCATTATCTCTTAGAATTGTAAATAATTCTAAATAATCTTCTACTTTTTTAACACTATCTAAAATGCCTAATTTGATTACTTTTTGTTTTTCTTCCTCTGTCATTTTGGTACCATTCTTTTTTCCTTCAATTCCTCTTCTAAGATTACTTTTTATATTGCCTATATGTATATTTTCATCTAAACCGTTTTCTTCTATTATTGCTTGTATATCGATACCTCTTTGCTTAATATCTTTTAATCGATATGTTGTTTTTATTCTTTTTAGTTCTACCCCATTTTCTGCCAATAATGAAAGTAGATCTATATGTTGTTGTGCTACTGTTTTTTCTTCATCAAATAGCTCTAAATCTTGAAATGCTTTCTTTTCTTCTTCTGTTATTTTTAATGGTTGACTAGAAGATCCATTCAAAGTTGCTCTTATTCTAGATATTAAAGAACCTATTTTTATTTCTCCATCAAGTTCACATGATTCTATAATTTCTTGTATATTTATTTTTTCTTGCCTAATATCACTTAATTTTTCTAATGTGGATTTTATCTTGTTTAACTGAACACCATTATTTTTTAATATTGTTAGTAAATTTAAGTGTTGTTTTATTATTGATTGTGTTTCTTCTATTATTCCTAAATCTTCAAATGCTTTTACTTCTTCATCTGTCATTTTCAGTGTTTTACTTCTTATATTTTTTATTGCATATGCAATTTTAATGTTACCATCTAAGCCATTTTCTCCTATTATTTGTCCTATATTTACTCCATCTTGGTTATAATGTTTTAGTGGTATATATCTTCCAATTCTTCTTAATTGCTCTAAATCCACTCCATTTTCTTTTAGTATTGTAAATATTTCAATATATTGTTGTGCTCTAGTCTTTTCGTTCATAACAGGAAATATTCCTATTTTTCTAAATTCCTCTATTTCTTCTTCTGTTAGACTATACTTTTCTTCTTTTCCCTCTATTGCTCTTATTATTCTATATTTTAGTTCTTTCGGTCTTGCTTTACCATTTAATGAGTTCTTATCTATTATGTCTTTTATGTCTAGTCCTTCTTGTGTATAATCTTCTAATGCTTCCCTCCACCTCATTTTGTCCACATCAATTCCATTTTCTTTCAATACTGTAAAGAACGTCAAATAGTTTTGTTTTCTATGTTTTTGTCCTATTTTAGAATAATCCGTAACTGGATTAATACCTAATTCTAAAAATTTGTTTTTTTCTTCTTTTGTCATTCTTAATCCAAATGGATTATCTTTCATTCCTAACTTTATTTTTGAAATCATATCTCCTATTTTCATTGATGCATCTAAACAATTATCTTTTACTATTTTGTCTATATCTACACCATCTTGACT
The DNA here is from genome assembly GCA_948468275.1 of uncultured Clostridium sp. Taxonomy (GTDB): domain Bacteria; phylum Bacillota; class Clostridia; order TANB77; family CAG-508; genus RGIG8482. Next base: position 53,446 of record CAOKHI010000005.1, read on the forward strand.
AATTGTACCTATTGTATCAGCTACAGCTATTTTAGAAATATCTACTCCATTTTGTTTTAAGGTTTCTAAAATTTCTATACGTTCACTTGCCAAAGATAATCTTTCCATTATGCCTAATTCTATGAATTTTGCCTTTTCTTTCTTTGTCATTTTTAATCCATTTTCTTTTCCTTCTATTCCTCTTCTAATATATGGTATTGCTAATCCTATGTGCATTTCTCCATCTAAATGATTATTTTCTACTATTTCATTTATGTTTATTCCATATTGCATAATTGTTGCTATTGTTTGCAATCTTGTAATTTTTCTTATATCTACTCCATTTTCTTTTAATACAGAAAATATATGTATATATTCCTCTGCTTTTGTTGGCTTTAGCATATTCCTAGTTTCATTTAATAAATCTAGTAACTCTTTTATTTCTCCTGTTACTTTAAATGTATCAATTTCTTCTTGTTGCTCATTAGCCTGTTTTGTTTTTTTATCTTTATTTACTGTTCCTCTTATGATAGGTTCCCTACTGTTTACTTCTCTATCAAGATTATACTTTAAATAATTATTTGCTATATCATATACTGTTACTAATTCTTCTTCATTTTCCTTTGTTGATAATGCTCTACCTAATTGTTGTAAATAAATTAACCTAGATTCTGTCTTTCTAAGCATAATAATTCCAGATACCCCTTCAATATGTACCCCTTCGTTTATCATATTTACAGTAAATAGTAATTTCAGATGATTTGATTTTGATTTTTCAAACCTTTGAATTTCCCCATCTTCTACTATTCTTCCTTCACTATCTATTCTTCCATGATTATGTTTTTCTCCATAATTTGCATGTATTTTATATATTTCTGGTTGTGCCTCAATATTCTTAAACCATTCTTTTGCTTCTTCTGCCATTTGTTCTAAATGTTGCATATCCCTACAAAATACAATATACCTTCCGTCTTTTCTCTCCATATTCTTTTCGAATATTTCTGTTATACCATCTGCTTTGTCTACTATACTTCTCATTTTTTTATACTTTTCTAATAATTTTGCTTTTTCTTTTGTATCTGGACATTCTAAAATCTTTGTTCTAATATCTTCTACATCATCTTTTAATGTATATAGTGCTGGTACATATTTATGTGGCTTTATTATATTTTGTTTAATAGCATCTACTAATGTAATTTCAGAAGCTATATATTTTTCTAAAGTTTCTTCATCTATTTTTTCATCTTCTTGCACTACTCCTAAAACTTTTGCAATTTCATATGCCATATTTTTATTATCTTTATCATTTCTATCTGGTGTTGCAGTCATTCCTAATACTTTTGCATTTGGGTGCAAGCTTAATAATCTTTGTACCCTTTCTCCCCATTTTTCAGCTCCCACCCTATGCATTTCATCTAAAATAATAATATCAGGTTTTAATGCTTTTAGGGTTTCATCTGAGCGATTTAATAAAGATTGATATAAATGCATTTTTAAGTTTGGCAATATTTCTCGCCATTCTTTTTTGTTATTTTCTTGCATGTATCTTTTTATATAATCTTGAAATTGTCTATTAATTGATTTATATGGTGACAAATATAATACTTTTTTATCCTTATTTTCTTCTAATAATTTCTCTGCCACAACACTTTTACCTGCACCTGTTGGAAATATTATTACTGCATATCTTCCATTTTCAAATTTCTGTTTTACATTTTCATATGCTTCTTGTTGATGTGGTTGTAATTTTAATGACATATTTATCTCCTTTTATATCTATTTTACAGAATTATTTTACCATATTTTTCTTGTTTTTTCAACGGTATTTTTTGTTTACGTAAACTTAATTTTGCCCAATTGTTTTTACCAGCAATTCTTTATTACTAGATCTTCCTTTTTTCTATGTATGAATTTTATTACCCATCTCCATAATCAGTTCTAAATTGCAAATCACTATCTGAATAATACTCTGTTATAGCATTATACAAGCAATTTATCACAAAATTAGTGCTATTACAAATTTGAGTATCTGGCTTTAAATTATTTAACTTATCAAAGGCATAAAAAATAATAGATGCATTTAGTATTTGCATCCTACTTCTAACATTTTCTCTTGGTAAAACTGCTTGTCCTATTTTTAATTCTTTTGAATAAAACATTATATCTAACGCATTTTCTATGATTTTTCTTTGTCTTTCATCAAATAAGTATAGTTCACAGTTTTGTTTTATGCTTTTTAAATTCTCAATATCTACTTCAGACTGACTAACATATATATTTCTATTTTTATGTTTTATATTATTTTTCTTATTTGCTCGTAGAACTTCTGTATCATTAATCGTATTTTCTTCCATATGAGATTCTTCTTTTATTCGATTATTTACTTGTTCATTATCCGCTTCTATATAATTTTCTGTTTTAATATGTTCAATTTGTATTTCATTATGTTCAATTTTACCTATATAAATCAAATTAGGCTTTCCAAATCCTTGCTTTTCTTCTTTTATGAGTTTAGTTTCCCTTAATTCTTTAAATGCTCTAGTTATTGGTTTATCACTTAAATTTAATTTGCTCTGGATTTCTTTTCTAGTATATATTAAATAAATTTCACCTTTTGCATTTACCCAATGATTCATTTTAGATAATTTCATTCTATTTAAAAGAAACGAATATATTACTTTTGCTTCTATACTTACATTCTTATATTTTTCACTTTCAAACAATTCTTGTGGCATTTGATAATATGAATTTTCTAGTGTTTCATTTATTTTATAAAGTTTCATCTTCATCACCTTCTATTTCTTTATATTTCAATAATAGTTCATCTATTTTTTCTTTTGTTAACCCCTTATACTTGCACTTAGGTAAATATTGTCTTATGATACTTTCATATTCTTTTAACCCAAATATGTATATATTTTTGTTGCCTTCATTTTCATTATAGTAATAATATAATTTTGCTAGTGTTTCCATATTTATTAATGGCATGATTACAACATAATTGTTATCATCTAGTTTTAAATCTACAAGTTTAAAGTCTGACAATTCTACTTTATACATTTCGTCTATTCTTAAATATATACTTCTTCTAATTTCGTAATTATTTCTTAGTAAAAATTTTCCATAATCATTATATGGAACTAAAACTGTATATCTATTTCCAAAATAAAATCCTTTTTCATGCAATATTATCTTTTCTATGTCTTTTGTAAATATCATTGCATTTGTGTATCCATTTTCTTTTCTTATATCATAGTAAATTGATTTAATATATTTATCATCTTTCCCATCATAAATAGCATATACTAAAAACTCTTCTTGATTATTATACTCTAGCTTTCCTATATATCTTCTTGAATGTGTTGTTGGTTCATCTTCTTTTTTCATATTCCAACTAGGTATAAAATTCAAATTATCTTGTATTAGTGAACTTGCTATATCACTTATAACATTTAATCTTTCTATATTGTTTTCATTTCTACAATGGTTTCTTACTTCAAATCCATTTTCTAACAAATATTCCTTTCCTTTTATTCCAAGTGTTATATATCTGTGTTTTAATCTTCTAATATAGTTGTACTTTGCTAAAGCTACCATTCTCTTTTCTTGATACGTTACTGTTTCATAAATGTATCTTGTATTATCTAATGATATAACTTTATACTTTCCTAAAAATATTAATAATTCTATATCTCTATTCTGCAATCTTATTCCTTCGCTCATTTCAAAACTCACCTCTTTCTCAAAATTTTTCTTTAATTTATTATTTAAATCATCTCATCAATTGCACCTTTGTAGAGGCAACATATTGTATATGTTACCTCTACTCTAGACAATTTTTTGTTTATTTTTTCTCTAAACTGGTGTTATTACTTGATTTTAAGTATAAAAACAACATAGCAAAATTTTAGTTCAATTTTTTCTAAAAATTTTGCTATGTTTGTATATGTATTTTATCTTATCTTTTTGTTTATTATGTTTGTAATTTCATCAGCTGCTATTACACAAACTTCAGTATGTGGTTTATCTGAATAATATCCTTGTACCATATAACTACTGCAATAGATATTGTCATCTTTTATTATTCTTCCATGTATTAATCCATCATGTATTGGTTTTACATTTCTATTATCTGCATCCCATATCGGCTTATTGTCATATATCTTTATAATTACAATAACAGGTTTATCAAAAAATAAATCTTCATATTTTCTTGCATTCCATGAGATGTTACTCATTATTCTCTTTTGGGCATAGTTTACACCTTGTTTTATTTTCGGTAATGTTTCTGGAATATATAGCTTTAAAATATCATTTTGTAATTCTACTTCATATTCTTCACCTATACAGTTAATGGCATCCCTACCATCAAATTTCATAAATAAATTTCTCTGCTCTACTGCATCATACATATCCATTCTTGCTTTTTCAAATTTGTAAAGATATCTTTCTAATTCCTCATCTTTTATTTTTTCTTTTGTTTGTAATAATTTATTGCTTATTTCTTCGATTTCTCCAATCGAATCTAAAATTCTTTGATTTATCATAAAATTATCCTCGCTTTCTTTAATTAATTTTGGGATATAAAAATAGAAGGTATATATTACTCTATATCCTTCTATTTGAATAATTTAATTCTCTTTACATTATATTTTTTCATTAGTTCCTTCAGTTAATTTTCTTATTTCTTTTGCATTTTTACCAGAAATCACCTTTTTCCCTGTCTCTTTTTCCAATTGTTGTCTCGCCATTCTGGCAATATTTCCACCTTTTATAACTGATTGTTCTGCACCTTTGATTCCTTTTTCATTTGTGCTTTTAGATATTTCTGTAGAAGATGTCTCTGCTAACATATTTAAAACTAGCTCCATATTCGTCATATTATCACGTAAATTTTCTTTTTTTAGACCTTTTAAATTTTTGTATTCTTTTACAGAATATCCACTCCAAACTTGAGTTAACATATTTGTTAATATTGCAAAATCTTTATTTTTACTAACACCTACTCTTTTTAGTTCATCTGTAAATTCTTTTCTTACATCAATTGTTTTTAATCTTTGGTTTATCCATTCTTCTGAATATCCTTTTTTTCTATAAGTATCTAATGCTCTATTTATTGTTATCTCTGGATCATATGCTTCATCAATTCTTTCTTTTCCAACTTGTGCAAGCCATAGTTTAAATGGCTCTGCTTTTTTTGATGGGATTGATTGGACTAATCTTAAAATTTGTTGTGTATTCATTACATCTGTATCTCTTAATTTTCCATCATTTGCTTTCATTTTCAACTGGTAACAATTTGTTACCAGTTCACTTCCTTCTTGATTTAGCCTCATCTTTAATGTTTTCCAATATTTCCTTCCAGCTTGATAATCATTGTCTGTTAAAACTGCTACAATATCTACTACTGAAAAATACCAATTTTCTTCATCTTCATTCCATGCTACTCTAATATTTTTATCTTCAAATAATTTAATACTATTATT
>CAOKHI010000006.1 GCA_948468275.1 uncultured Clostridium sp.
ATATATTACTTAGCCGTAGCGGATTTTATTATATATGCTGTGAACTGTAACAAATATTTACCATAGTACTAAAGAGTTTAAAATTATATATAGAAATAAATATTTATGCTATACTTATCATATAAAGTAAAACAAGGGGAGAGTTTTATGCAAGATAAGTATAATATGACAAAAAGGGACTTTTTTACAGTCCCTTGTATTATAGTATATTAAAGAATTTAGTTATTGGTTCAAAGATAATATAGTCTACTAATTATTGTTCATCTAATTCAACTAATTTTTCTACAATTTGAACAGCATTAGAAGCAGCACCTTTTCGTATATTATCTGCAACAACCCAAAGATTAATACCATTTTCAACACTAAAATCCCTACGAATTCTACCAACAAAAACATCATCATACCCATTGGCATTTATACTTAATGGATAAACATTATTTTTTACATCATCTTGAACTATTATTCCAGGTGAATTTTTTAATATATCTATTAATTCAGATAAATCAAATGTATTTTCAAATTCTACATTAATACTTTCACTATGACAGTTTACAACAGGAACTCTAACAGTAGTTGCAGTTATTTTTAAATCTGGTTTATTTAAAATTTTTCTAGTTTCATTTATCATTTTTTCTTCTTCTTTTGTATAACCATTATCTAAAAATACATCTATGTGAGGTAAACAATTGTTATAAATAGGATATGGGAATTTTTTATTAGGTAATCCCTTTATACCATTTTCTAAATCTTCAACACCACTTTTACCAGCACCAGATACAGCTTGATATGTTGAATATACAATCCTTTTAATACCATATTTTTCATCTAAAGGTTTTAAGGCAACTACCGCTTGAATAGTAGAACAATTTGGATTTGCAATAATACCATTATTATTAGGTATTTCACATGCATTTACCTCTGGAACTACAAGAGGAACAGAGTTTACCATTCTAAACGCACTACTATTATCTACAACTATACAACCATGATTAGCAGCAATAGGGGAGAACTTTTTAGAAGTATCACCACCAGCAGAAAAAATAGCAAAATCAAAACCTTCATCAAATGAATGCTCTGTTAATTCAGATACTATGTAATCCTTTCCCATAAAATGTAATGTACTACCAGCAGATTTGCAAGAAGCAAAAAATGCATATTCAAAATTTTTTAAATTCTTTTCTTCAAGAACTTTAAGAACAGTTCTACCAACTAAACCTGTAGCACCAACTACAGCTAATTTATATTTTCTTTCCATAAATATAAAAGCACCTCTTTTTTTATTACAATTCACAATATATTAATATTACTACTACAAAATAAGGAAATAATGTATTTTGTAATAAAGAAATATTTAAATGTGTAGGGAAATTATAATTGCCTATTCTTCTAAGGAAATTAAAAGGTAAATTAATTAAGCTAATAGGATTGATAATCAACACCCACAGCGTAAATTGTAACTATATTATTATAAATAAAAAGTATAATTATATTTTTTATATTTATAAATAGTATATGATAAAAATATGAAAAAAGAAACTAAAATAGTAATATATTAAGTACATATAAAATTATTAAATGAACAGGGTAAAAACCATATAAAACATATTTAATATTTGCTCCTTTTTTTCCATTATATAGGTTAATGAAAATTAAAGGTATAAGTGTAAAAATAATTAATATAATGTAAACATAATAAAAATTATATTTAAAATAAAAAGGTAAGTATTTTACAAGTACTAATACAATATATGATATATTCATCCATAGTTTTTTTTCTTTAAAAATATGAAAAATAAATATAAGTAAAACACCGAAATATCCATAATCCATATGGAAAAACTCAGCAGTACTAGAAAGACAAGCAACAAGAAGTAATCCCACATATTTATTAGAACATCTTTCATAACCAATAATAGCTACAAGCCCTGTAAATAGTGTAAAAAATATATTAAGTGAAAATTCATGGTCAAACATAGAGCAAAAAAACATAAATGGTGCTTGTGAAATTAAAGCAAATGTTCCAAGCCTATATAAATAATTTTTTTTGCTATGTGTATGAAGGTAACCTTCACTAATTCCAAAAGCATATAATGGAAAAGCAAGACGACCTATATAATTAAAATATGAAAACTTTTCATAAATTGCATATCCCAAATGATCTAAAAACATTGTAAACATTGCAATCATTTTCAAAATAAAATTAGACATATGTATACCTCTTATTATTTGTTCAAATTAACATTTGTTTCTTTTTGTTCATTATATCTTTCTATAAAATATAATGGACGATGTTTAGTTTCATAAAATGCTCTACCCAAATATTCTCCAATTACACCTAAAAATATCAATTGTATACCACCTAAAAAAAGAATAACTACCATAGTAGAAGAATAACCAGGTACATCTACACCATAAAATATAGTTTTAAATATAATTACTAACATATAAATAAATCCTGCAAGGGATATTAAAATTCCTATTAAAGCAGACCATCTAAGTGGGGCAGTAGTAAATGAAGTTAGTCCATCAATGGATAAATTTATTAATTTTGCATAATTCCATTTAGTTTGTCCAGCAGCACGAGGATCTCTATCAAATAGTATTTCTTTTTTATTATATCCAATCCAACAAAATAATCCTTTAGTATATCTTTGAGATTCACGTAGAGAACGAAGAGCTTCTACACAACGTCTATCGAGCAATCTAAAATCTCCTGTATCTTTTTGGATTTCTATATTTGTAATACTTTGTAAAGTTTTATAATACATTTTAGAAGTAAATTTTTTTAAAAAAGTTTCGCCTTTTCTAGTTTTTCTTTTAGCATATACATCATCAAAACCTTGTTCCCAATAATTTAACATTTCAGGAATTAGTTCAGGAGGATCTTGCAAATCTGCATCTAAAATAATTACACAATCACCTTTTGCATAATCCAAACCAGCAATCATAGCAGTTTCTTTACCGTAATTTCTAGAAAGATTTAAGTAACATATTCTATTATCATTTCTTCTTAAATCTTGAATTATATTTAAAGTATTGTCCTTACTTCCATCATTAACAAACAAAACTTCAAAATTATATTTTGAGTTTTCATTCATAATACTATTTAATCTTTCGTAAAGTAAATGTAAAACATCTTGTTCATTATAAGCAGGAACAAGAATACTAACTAATTTATTACTAGCCTCTTCCATAAAAAAACCTCCATTTGAATTAGTATATATATATCACAAAATTCAAACAGAGTAAACAATTTTAACAAAAATTTATTCCTTAACAGCGACATTATTTGTTAGTCTATACACATGGCAAATATCACAATCAGTACATATAGAAATTCTATCTTCAAATATGAGCTTTAAAGTAGTTATAAATTCATCTTCATAGTTATTTATTAAGTGAATAGTAATTTTTTTAGGTAATATACTAAGTAGAGTATTTAAACAATAGTCATTAGAAGAAAAGGAAATATCTGAAAGATATTTTGCACTAAAAATATTGTCTTGTATAGGAATAATATTTTTATCTTCATCAATTAGAATAGATTCTTTATTAACATATATTAAATGTACACTTGAAAATTCGCTATCTTTAGAATTAACATATAAATGTAGAATATTTATAAATTCATAATATTCTCTTTCTATTAAAAAATTGCTAACACAAATATCTGTATTATAATCTATAATTTCTCTATATTCTTTTAACCTAAAATTTACAAAGCCATTAAGAACAATAGAGTGATGTTCTTGTAAATATATATCTAAAGCATTATAAATTTTAACATATTTATCATTATATATCTGTGCATCATAAGCAAATGTATCCATACAATTATCAAGAATTTGCTGTTTTTCAATATCATTAAAATAAAAATAATTATAATTAATAATATTTTTCGCGATTTTCTTTTCATAAAAATGTAATATACAATTAGTTAATATATTACATACAAATTTATTAAAAAGATTAATATTTTCGCCACTATAATGAACAATAACATTATCATATATTTTAAAACTATTACTAGATAAATAAATATCATCTAAATCGATACAAGAAAAATCTTTTAGTAGATATTCTATAATATATCTATTATTGCTTTTAATGCATATGGATTTCATAACAAAAAATTCTCCTTTCAGTTAATATCTAGTATCTACCAAAATTTTAAAGATATACATTATTTTATGCAATACAAATATTTTTGGAAACTTGTTTAAAAGTTTTTATTAATTTAAGTTTTAAATATTATTTTTTTATTAAAAACATTATCCTACAATATTAAGTTTAGTCTACATATTATATATCAAGTCGTTATTTATATAGAGAATTATTACATATTTGTAGTTACAGTTCACAGCATATATAATAAAATCCGCTACGGCTAAGTAATATATTTTATTTTTTCATTTCGCCCTCCAAGCTCACGGGTATTCCCCCGCCTCAATGGGCTGTCGGGTCTTCATTACAAAATAAAATATATTACTTAGTCTTCGCTACTTACTGCTATTGTCTGTGAATAGTAACTATTTGTATAGTTAAGTTTAAAAAAGTATAAAATAAATTGACTTTTTTAAACTTATATGTTATTCTTTGAATAAGAGGGTGATAGAATGCAAAGAGAAATTATAAATGATTTAAAAAAATGGAAGGAATCTAAAAACAGAAAACCATTAATAATTCATGGGGCAAGACAAGTTGGGAAAACATATATAATAAAGCAATTTGGTAAAGAAAATTACGATAATTTAATATATGTGAACTTTGAAACTAATAAAGAATTGAGTAATCAAATACAAGATAGTATTGATCCTAAATATATAATAAATAAATTAGAGTTATTTTATAATGAAAAAATTTTGCCACAAAAAACACTTATATTTTTTGATGAAGTGCAAACAAATGAAAGAGCATTAACGTCATTAAAATACTTTTGTGAAGATGCACCACAATATCATGTAATTGCAGCAGGTTCATTACTTGGCATTGCTATAAATAGAAAAGATTATTCTTTTCCAGTAGGAAAAGTTCAAATGATGAATATGTATCCTCTATCATTTAAAGAGTTTTTAGAAGCAATAGGAAGACAAAATTTAATAAAAACGATACAACAACATTTCGATAATAATAAAAGATTAGATAAAGATATTCATTTATTATGTTTAGAATTATATAGAACATATTTAGTAGTAGGAGGAATGCCAGAAGTAGTTAAAACTTATTTAGAAGAACAAAAAGTAATATCAGCTTTAGATATCCAATCAGAAATACTTTTATCATATGAACGAGATATGACAAAATATACAGATAATAGTTTATCAAATAGAGTAATATCAGCATTTGATTCAATACCAGTACAACTTGCAAAAGACAATCAAAAATTTCAGTATAAAGTAATTTCAAAAGGAGGAACATCAAGTGTATTTGGAGAAGCAATATTATGGTTAAAAAATAGTGGAATAGTAAATCAAGTTTATAAAGCAAATGCACAATTACCATTAGAAATGTATAAAGATTTAGCATCATTTAAACTATACATGAATGATGTAGGCTTGTTTGTAAATAAAGCAAGATATCCATTATATCAAATAGACTTAAGCAATCCTCCTACTATGATAGCAATGGGTCCACTCACAGAACATTATGTAGCAAATGAGTTAAGGATTAATGGATATGAAACTTATTATTGGGAATCAGATGGGAAAGCGGAATTAGATTTTATAATTCAAAAAGAAACAGATATTGTACCAATTGAAGTAAAATCAAGTACACATATAAAATCTAGAAGTCTAGACTTATTTATTAAAAAATATAATCCAAGATATAGTATTAGAATTTCGGAAAAAAACTTTGGATTAGAAAATAATATAAAATCAGTACCATTGTATGCTGTATTTTGTATATAAATAAAGAGGGGGTAAACCCTCTTTTAATAATATATCATATAATCCACATCAGGGAAAATCTTATCCTTTTTACATATATCTTTTAAAAATTCTTCATCTAAATTATCTTCCTTTAAACCATAATACAATTTAGTAAATCTACCAATATGATCTTTAATTCTTTTTTTTGCATAATCTACCATTGTACCATTAGTTATAATAAATAACCAATCACTACTTTGAGCAAGAAGCAATTCACGTACACATTGATTAAGGGCAAGTTTTTTTGTCTTATTTTTTTCATTAGGAAAAAGATGAGCAAGCTCAACCATTCTATCTCCTGCAACATGTAGGTGTCTGTGAACATAGTCATTAGTAGTATTTAGCCACACTTCACTATAACCATTTGCACCCCAACTAGAACGACAAGGAGTACACACTTGAATTTCAGGGTATTTATCTATATATTCACCAGGTGTAATTAAGTTAAAATCACATTTATCATAATAAATTTTTTTAAATAAAATGTACAACCAATTAGGACCTTCATACCACCAATGACCATACAATTCAGCATCATAAGGGCATAAAATAATAGGTGGAATATGCATATTAGATGCAATAGTATTTATTTGTGCTTGTCTTGAATCAAAAAAATGACCAGCTTGTTTTTCAACAGAATCCATTGCCCATTGTGGGTTATAATAATCTTTTTCATCTGTTTTTCCTGTTATTCTATAATATTTTATACCTGTATGAACCCTAACACCATTATGTGCAATATACGGTTTAATATAATCATAATCAGCCTCATAACCAATATCACGATAAAATTCTCTATAGTTATAGTCACCAGGATATCCATTAATAGAACTCCATACTTGTCGAGAAGATTCTATATCTCTTCCAAATGCTACAATATCATTAGGAGAAACAATAGGAGCATATGTACCATAAACAGGAGTAGGATCTGCATATAAAATACCATGAGATTCTGTTATAATATATTGTATACCAAACTCCTTTAAGTATTTATCAGCCTCAGGTACATAACCACATTCTGGAAGCCAAATACCACGAGGTTTTCTTCCGAAATATTTTTCATATGTTTGTACTCCAACTGCAATTTGAGCTTTAACAGTTTTTTCATTAACATATAAAATAGGAAAATATCCATGTGTTGCACCACAAGTAATAATTTCTAAAACTCCAATATCTTGAAAATATTTAAAACCATCTATTAAGTTACAATTATATACATCCTTAAAAATGTGTAAATCATTTATATATCTATCTAAATAGTATTTAGACAAAGCATTTAAACGTTCATCATAAGCAGTTCTTATTAATTCTTTTTTAGAAAGTTCTATACGTTTTTTTAAATACTTAATATATCTTCTTTGTAACATTTTATTATCTAACATAGAAAGAAGAGGTGGAGTAAGGGACATAGTTATTTTAAAGCAGACTTTTTCATCCACTAATTTTTTAAAATTGGTAAGAAGCGGAATATATGTTTCAGAAATAGCCTCATATAACCATTCTTCTTCTATATAATTTTCACTTTCTGGATGATGTATAAAAGGTAAATGTGCATGTAAAACAAAGCTTACATATCCTTTAGGGTTATTGTTCATAAAGTTTCTCCTTTGTAATTATTTTAGGCGGAAGAAAAAGTTCCGCCTTTTAAAATTTTTATTTAAAACTAGAAGACGAACCAGATGATGGGTTAGAAACATCACCATTTATAATTTCATCAAATAATTCATCTTTATATATTCGTTTATATAAATCGTAAATACCATATATTTTTTGCATATTTTTAAATGAAGCCATACTACTAAAATCTCTATTTACAGTAAAATTATTTTTAACATTTTTATATGTAATAATAGGATTAAATTTTTCAAATAATATATGATTATTTGGAGAATCCATTTTATTTGAAGAAGAAATATAAATATAATTATCATGTATATCAGAAGTATATGGAATAGGACGTCTACCTAGTTCAATATTATATTTACAATTAGCATCATTAATATGAAGATACCAACTATTTGCAAAATCATTAATTTCTAGTTCAAAGCTATAATTCATAGTTTCATTATGAACTATCAAAACAGGTTTTGTAACATCAAAAAAGTTATCACCATAATGTAGCTTAAAATTATTTCTATCTTCATCAGAAATATCCCAATAAACAAATAAAATATTAGGTGTTTGAGCAAGTACCTTAACAACAGTTTGATTATATCTATAAGGTAAATCATAATATTCTAAAACAGAAACCAAACTATCATTAGATTTTTTAGCAGTTTTCTTTTTAGAAGAAGTTGCCTTAGAGCTAGTTTTACTAGTAGATTTCTTAGAAGAAGTAGTCTTTTTAGAAGTACTAGAACTTTTCTTAGTAGTAGATTTACTAGTAATCTTAGTAGAAGCTACTTTACTAGATTTAGTAGATTTAGAAGCAACAGTTTTACCATCATTTTTTTTAGTAGAAGTTTTTTTAGATGAAGAAATGGCATTACTAGTTTTCTTAGAAGAGGACTTCTTACTATTATCAGAAGACACATCACTTACTAAATTCTCATCAACTTCCTTAGTTTTGCTTGGCATAAAAACTTCCTCCTTAGTACAAATTAATTTTATATAATACTATATCAAATATGAAATAAATTCAAGAGAAAAATGAGAAAAAAGTAATATTTTAGAATTTTATGACACTATTTAGGTGGTAAACAAATAAAAAATATGGATAAGTAATATTTTACTTTTTTCATTTTTTGAAGATTACTTGAAATTTATTATTGTAAATAAAATGAATATGTTTAAATTTTGTATGATGATGAATATTAACCCAAATTTTCTTCTAGTTGAAAGTATAGTAAAATTAGAAAAATTATGTTATACTTATACTATAAGTTAATAGAAGAATAAATGAATACACTTTGAAAATATGCAAATAAAATAGAATTATATAACAATAAATTAAAAAAAATAAAGAAGGAATGATATAAATTTGGGTAAATTGACATCAAACTTAAATTTTTATATAGTTAAATATTTATTAAAAATAAATAGATTTGTAAATAGAAATAGATTATGTGAAAAAGAGGGCTCCTGTAAAATTGAAGATATAAAAAAATATATACATTGTAAAAAAATTTTTATACTGCTATATAAAAATGATAATAAAGATGAACTGTTTAAAATATTACCATTATTATTGAACAGTGGTATAGAAATAGAACTTGTAGAATTTAATAAGATTTTAGAGAATAATGATATAAGAAAATTAGAGCAAATTAGTCCCAAAATAACAGTTAATTTTAACTATATAATAGATTCTTATTATTCTGGACAAAACGTCGAACTAACATATAATATGGAATCTTATTCTAAAATTCTTAATAAAATTGAATATTTAACTAAAACTGCAAAGATGAATTTTAGTAAAGTAGAAGAACAAATAATGTTTATTGCTAGTCAACTTTCAGAATATGTTTCTTTTTATGATAAATATAAAGAATTAAATAGTGAACAATTTAAGCAAAAATCTAGTCTTAAAGGAGCTTTTTTAGAAAAAGAAACCGTATGTATAGGATATGCGATGGCTTTTGAAAGATGTATGAGTGAATTAGGTGTGAATAGTAAAATTATTTTAGGAGAAGCAAATTTTGTAGAAAGAAGTAAATTTTCTCCATTGGATAGTAACCATGCTTGGAATGAAGTAAAAATAAAAGAAAAATGGTATAACATAGATGTAACATACTTATCTTTTTATAAACATAAGGTTGAATTAAAAGATGGAGAAATAGATAAAATGACACAAAATAGCATAGTTGAAAAATATGTTTTATCAAGAGATACACAATTTATTAATCATTACAAATTAGAAGATAATGGAGTAAGTTGTGAAGAATCATTAAAAGGACGATTTGAAATATATGAACATGTAAAAAAATACAAAAATGTTCTTGAAGAATATGATAATGGAAAAAGAAATAACATGTTACAGATAAAATTAGTACCAGATGAAACAATTGAGTATGAATAAAAAATAACTGTAGATAATAGTTATAAACTGTGTATAATATAAAGTTAGATTTAATAAAAATGAAGTAGATTTATTAGATATACCATATAAATAGATAAAGGATAAAGCGGATATGAGGTTTAAAGAAAACAGGATTATCTAAGTGCATTAATTCAATTAGAAGAAGCAATAAATAATGAAAATAAGAGAATTTATAAAGAAAGTGAGAAAAGAAAATGTTTACAGATTATGCAAAAATTATTATTAAATCTGGAAATGGAGGAAATGGTGCAATATCATTTAGAAGAGAAAAATATGTCGCATCAGGTGGACCAGATGGTGGAGATGGTGGAAAAGGTGGAAGCATATATTTTATAGTAGATAAAGATATAAACACTTTATTGGACTTTAGATATAAAAAAAGCTATAAAGCAGAAAATGGTGCAAATGGAAGTGGAGCACATTGTTCTGGAAAAAGTGGACAAGACCTATATATAGGTGTACCACTTGGAACAATAATAAAAGATGCAAAAACAGGCAAAGTAGTTGCAGACCTTTCAAAAGAAAAGCAAAAAGAACTAATTTTACAAGGAGGAAGGGGAGGAAAAGGAAATGCACACTTTGCTACATCAACAAGACAAGCACCACGATTTGCAGGAGATGGAGAAAAAGGAATAGAAAAAGAACTAATACTAGAACTAAAATTATTAGCAGATGTAGGACTTGTAGGATTTCCAAATGTAGGAAAATCTACATTCTTAGGAGTAGTAACATCTGCAAAACCTAAAATTGCAGACTATCATTTTACAACAATAATACCAAACTTAGGAGTAGTAAAATCAACATATGGGGACAGTTTTGTAATAGCAGATATTCCAGGAATAATAGAAGGAGCAAGCACAGGAGTTGGACTTGGAATACAATTTTTAAGGCACATAGAACGAACAAGACTTATCTTACATGTAATAGACATTTCAGGAATAGAAGGTAGAACACCAATAGAAGATTTCTATGCAATAAACAAAGAATTAGAGCAATATAGTGAAAAACTAAGTAAAAGAAAACAAATAATAGTAGCAAATAAAATAGATATAGCTACAAATTTAGATAAATACAATGAACTAGAAGAACTTGCTAAAAAAGAAAATCTAGAAATATACAAAATCTCAGCAGTAACAGGAGAAGGAATACAAAAGCTAATGGACAGAGTAACACAAGTACTAAAAGAGCTACCAAAAGAAGAACTAATACCAATAGAAGAAAAAATAGAATATACACTACAAGAAGACAAAGATGAATTTACAATAAGAAAAGAAAAAGGCGAATATATAGTAGAAGGTCCTGCAGCCCAAAGACTAATGGGACGAATAAATGTAGAAGATAACGAATCTATGCATTATTTCCAAAAAAGTATACAAAAATTAGGAATAGAAGAAAAACTAAAACAAATGGGAGTAAAAGAAGGAGACACAGTAAGAGTAGTAGATTGGGAGTTTGAGTGGTGCGACTAACTAAAACACAAAAAACTTAGGTTTTTCGTGTTTTAGTTTGAATAGAAAAATGGAGATAGTTTGTGTATATAGGGAAGATGTGAGAGAAAATAGTGAATAAAAGTTAATGAAATCTTAATATTAGGGGATTTGACGAAATATAGGGAATATGATAAAATAATACAGTTAATTAGTATTTACCAAAAAACAGGAGGAAAAAATGAAATAATAGTTTTTTTAGATGCTGACATAGAAAATTATAGAAAAGATATAATAGAAATATTAGCAAAGCCTTTAATAGAAGGAAAAGTAGATTTTGTTAAATCTACTTTTCAAAGAAAAGGGGGAAGAGTTACACAGTTAGTAGCTAAACCGCTTTTAAATATTTTATTTCCAGAAATGTATAAGTTTTCAGAACCACTTAGTGGAATGGTGACAGGAAAAAAAAGTATATTAGAAAGAGTAAAATTCGAAAAGGATTATGGAGTAGATATTGGAATATTACTGGATATGTTAAATATGAAATGCACAATAGAAGAAGGTTTAATAGAAAGAAGTTTTGGAAATATAGAAGGTAATATGAATAGTGAAAAATGTAATATTCAAATGTTATCAGATTATGACAAAAATTATAGTATTTATAATGTTGAAACGATACAAGAGCTTTTTACAAGAGTATATTTATGTATGGACAATATTATAGAGAAGTTTATTAATGAGAATATTATATTAGTAACCCATGGAGGTGTTACACAAGCGATAGAATGTTACTTTAATGGAATGCCAGAGGATAAGGATATTTTATCATTAACATTGCAAAATTGTGAAGTTAGAAAATATAATATAGAGAAAATAACAAGAAGTGAGGAGACAAGGAAATGGAAAACAATTCATATATAACAGTTTTAAATACACCCAATTATTTAGAAGGAGTATTAACTTTAGTAGAATCTTTGAAAAGAACAAAGAGTAAATATCCATTTAGTATTGTTATTACTGAGAATATTTCATTAGAAATAGAAAAATTACTAAGAAATTGTGATATAAATGTGATAAGAAAAAATAGAATTGATATTCCTCAATCTATTAAAAATAAAAATGAAAAAGGAATGTTCCCTCATTGGATAAATACATTTGATAAATTTTTAGTTTTCGAATTAACAAATTTCAATAAATTGGTATATCTAGATAGTGATATGTTGATAAGAAAAAGTATTGATGAATTATTTGAAAAAGGAGATATGTCAGCAGTAATAGATAGAAAAAATGGACCAATTATTAGCAGCGATTGGATAAAATTAACATCAGGATTAATGGTAATAAAGCCAAAAAAAGGATTAATTTCTGAATTTACAAAAATAATGTATAAAATAGACCAAATGAGAGAATGTATTGGAGATCAAGATATTTTACAGGAATATGATTGTGAATGGGAGAAAAAAGCAGAATTACATTTAGATGTGAAGTATAATATGTTTTTCCCACATATAGACTATTATATAAATTATTGTAATTATAAATTTGATGATATCAGTGTAGTACATTTTATATATAGTAAAAAACCATTTTTTTATAATAAATCAGAAATTTCGAAATATATTGATTTTATAGAAAGTAGAAAAAAATTTACATATGAAAGTAATAAAATTAAAGAAATTGAGAAATTTGTATTATGTGGTAATGATAATGAAAAGAAAATACTAAGAGAGTATTTTGACATTCTACAATATATAAGAGAAATGAATAAAGAAAGAAAAGAGAGAAAAAGGATATGTATTTGATAGTAGGATTAGGAAATCCTGAAAATGAGTATTCAAAAACTAGACATAACATGGGATTTGACACTATTAATGAAATAGCAAATAAATACAACATAGATTTAAAAACTACGAAATTTAATGCACAATGTGGAAGTGGAATTATAGATGGCAAAAAAGTTATTTTAATTAAACCACAAACATATATGAATTTAAGTGGAAAATCTGTTAGAGAATTTGTTAATTTTTATAAAATAGAAAAAGAAGAATTAATAGTAGTGTATGATGACATGGATATAGAAAAAGGTGAAATTAGAATACGAAAAAAAGGTAGAGCAGGAGGACATAATGGAATGAAATCTCTTATACAGGAACTTGCAAGTGAGCAATTTATGCGAGTACGAGTAGGAATAGGAAAACCTGTTTATGAAGAAGATAGAATAAATTATGCAATAGGAAAAGTAAATGATGAAGAATATGTTGTACTTATGAATGGAGTAAAAAAGGCAAAAGAAGCGATAATAGAAATATTAAAAAATGGAATAGATACAGCAATGAATATGTATAATTAGAAAGGACAATAATGAAAGAAATTATAATAAATGTAGATGAACAGCATAATAAAATTGTTATGTTGGTAGAAAATGGAAAACTAATTGAAAAGTATCATGAAAGCAATAATATAAAAAGATTAGAAGGAAATATATATTTAGGAAAAGTTCAAAATGTACTACAAGGAATGCAAGCAGCATTTATAGATATAGGAGAACAAAAAAATACATTTATACACCTAAAAGACATATTACCCAAATTAGATTCTAAAACAAATAACACAGAAGAAGTAGTAGACAAAAGTAATATAAAAGATATTATAAAACCAGGAAATACTATATTAGTACAAGTAAAAAGAGATGCAACAAATAAAAAAGGAGCAAGAGTTTCTACACATATAAACTTACCAGGAAGATTTTGTGTATTCATGCCAAATGCAGACTTTATAACAATATCACAAAAAATAGAAAAGCCAGAAGAAAGAAAAAGATTATTAGATATAGTAAAAGAGCAATTACCAAAAGGTTCAGGAGCAATAGTAAGAACAGCAGCAATAGGAAAACAAAAAGAAGAAATAATAGCAGATTTACAATATATACAAAAACAATGGGAAAATATAAAATTAGCTATGAAACAAAATATACAAAAAACACAAGTACTATATGAAAACTCTGGAATAGTAAGAAGAATATTAATAGATTTAGCTGATAGTGATATACATAAAATTATTGTAAATAACAAAAAACAATATGAAGAAGTAAAAAAGATATTAAAATTTATAAATAGAGAAATACAATTAGAATTAAAAGAACAAAAATGTATATTAGATATGTATGATTTAAATAATCAATTAGATAAAGCACTAAATAGAAAAATATGGCTTAAGTGTGGTGGATTTATAACAATAGACAATACAGAAGCACTAACAGCAATAGATGTAAATTCAGGAAAATACATAGGAACTAAAAGTTTAGAGCAAACAGTATTTACAGTAAACAAAGAAGCAAGCATAGAAATAGCAAAACAATTACGCCTAAGGGACATAGGAGGAATAATAATAATTGACTATATAGATATGAAAGATGAACAACACAAAGACAAAATTTTAGAAATATTAACACAAAATCTAAAAAATGATAGATCAAAAACACAAATAATAGGATTTACTAAACTAAACTTATTAGAAATGACAAGAAAACATATGTGTAGTAATGACTAAAATATAAACAAAAGAAAGGGGAAAAAGATATGGACTTTATGCTTATACTTCCATTTTTAGCGGGAATAGCAATATTATTTATAATTCTAAAAATATTAGCTTTACCAATGAAAATAATAATTAAATTACTAATTAATGCAGTAGTAGGAGGAGCAATAATAATATTAGTAAATTTAATAGGAGCAAATTTTGGTTTTGCAATAAATCTAAACTGGATATCAGCATTAGTTGTGGGAATACTAGGAGTACCAGGAGTATTAATTGCAGCAATATTACAATTTATAATTTAGATATACAGAAAAATAAGTTTCAAGCTGAAGTAAAAAACAGTTTGAAGCTTTTTTTCATTTTAAACTGACGCTATTTCTAGAATTTATGGAAACAAATACACAATAAAGGAAAATATGAAAAACTAATTGTGTGTTTTTTCTTGACAATATATGTGAATTTATATAGAATGAGTAAAGAAAAATTGGATAAGATAAAAACAAAGGAGGATGTTATATAATATGGGAATAATAGGAGAAAATAAGGAAGAAACAATAAAAAATGAAAAGAAAGAAAAGAAAATTACAATAGAATTAAATTTAGGAAGTGCAGTGACTTTGATAGCACTTGTAATAACAATAATTGTTTTATTAGTATTAGCAGGAGTGACAATAAATTTAGTATTAAAAGAAGATGGAATATTTAGTGCAAGTGAAAAAGGAGTAAGTGAATACAACAAACAAGAAGCAACAGAAAAGTTGAATTTAAAAATAACAAAAACACAAATGCAAACATATGCAGATAATAAAAGGATGCCAACATTGCAGGAATTAGCAAATGATTTAGAGATAGATACAGAAATACAATATGTAGAAACCAAAAGTAAAAAATTAGCAAGCACAGTAGCAATAGATATAGGAGATGCAACATCAATATTTACAAAACTAAAAGATTATCCGTATGAATTTGAAATAAATAGTTCATTACAACTAGCATCAATAAATGGAGTAACAATAGGACAAAACCCACCAAACGCAAATACATCACAGCCAACAGGAATAAGAACAGATGCATTTATATGTAATATTAGAAAAGTTACACCAGCATACTTAGAAGTAACTAGTATGACAGGATTTGAAAGAACAACAGACGATAATAATAATATAGCAGAATATTTATCATATTCAGATGAAACGGGTTATACAGTATTGAAAACTGGTTGGTATTTTATGGATATGACTGCATATATAAGTGCATCTGCTGCAGCAGATTTAAGTATAAGGTTTAATATAAATGGACGTGAATTAGCATATGCAAGAGTATGGGCAGGTAATAATTCAGTAGGTACAGATGGTAATTCATTTCCTATTTTTTTAAATCAAGGAGATATATTGTATTGGATAGCTGGTGCAAATGGTGCTAGTGCTAAAGAAAGAATTGCAACAGCATATTTATATCCAATGTTTTAACAAACAGAGTTTGTTTTATAAATTTTGTAATAACAAAAAGTAAAAAACAAACTCTGTTTTGTTATTTAACTTCCTAAAATCTTCTTAATCTCATCATTTCGCTTAATTTTCTGAGTAGTAGTCTTTATCATAGGTTCATCTGTTAAAATAAGATTACGTATATGCTTATATGCAGGCATAGTTTTGTTAATTTCTTTTATTTCATTCCAAACAATATCATAATAATCATCTACACATTTATCAGAATATGCCTCTTTCATATAATCTGCATTATAAACCACCTTTATAGCAATTTCTAAATCGTTATCCTTTGTAGGACTACCATATACCATATTCTCTAAAACAAAAGGAAGACGTGAAACTAAAATCTCTAGTTCTTCTGGATATATATTTTTACCGTTTTTTAAAACAATAACATTCTTCTTTCTACCAGTAACAAACAAATACCCATCTTTATCATAATAACCCAAATCACCTGTATGAAACCAACCATCAACCAATGCTTCTTTATTTGCCTCTTCATTATCATAATATCCAAGCATAATAGAAGGACCTTTTGCAATAATCTCACCAATACCATGTTCATTTGGCTCATGAATTTTAATTTCTATATTAGGTAAAGGAAAAGCGACAGAGCCAGGTTTTTTATATTTATCATTCTCAGCAGACAACACAGGAGATGTTTCTGTTAAACCATATCCATTAAGTAAATTTATACCAATATTACTTAATCCCACAATAGTATTTCTATCCATTGGAGCAGCACCATAAACAATTACTCTTAAATGCCCACCTAGTTCATTTAAAATAGATTTAAAAACTTTTCTTCTAATATCTATACCACATTTTAGTAACAAATTACAAAAAGAAGACATAACCTTAACAACAAAAGTTAACCCCTTTTCTTCAATTCCTTTGTTAATCTTTTTATACATAGCTTCTAACATTAAAGGAACACAAACAAGACCTGTAACTTTATATTCTTTTAAATTCTGAACAACATACCTTAGCCCATCACAAAAAGCAATTGTAATACCACAATACAATCCATAAAGAAAAGTAGTAGTAGATTCAAAAGTATGATGCAAAGGTAAGAACGAAAGGAAAGTATCATCAGAAGTTACCTTTGCAATACAACCAATAGAGTAAACATTTTCACAAATATTAGATTGTGATAGTGCAACAATTTTTGCAAGAGAAGTAGTACCAGAAGTAAACAACATAATAGACATAGAATTATTATCTATAACTACATTAGAATATTCACAATTACCATTATCAATTAAAGTTTTGCCATTTTCTAGCAATTTAGAAAATGAAAGAATATCATCACAATCATCATCAAAATCCATACAAATATAATGTTTTAAATTACTACTTTTTTCAGATTTTAGTTTTTTAAAAACGGAAACATAACTTTTATCAAAAATAACAGCAGTAGCCTGACTACGAATAATAGAACTTTCAATTTCATTATCTGGAAGGGCTTTGTCTAAAGGAACAACAACCATACCAGATGTAGTAATACTAAAATAACTAACACACCACTCATACCTATTAGGAGCAATAATAGCAATGCGTTCACCCAAAAGTCCTAAATGTAATAAACTAGTACCTAAATTTTTAACATCATGTTTTAAATTAGAATAAGTATGAGTAATATAATCAGTACTTTTTGGATTCTTTTTATATATAAAAGCAACTTTATCAGAATACAAACGCTCTGATCTATCAAGCAATTCCTTAAAATTGGCAACTTTTTCTATTTCATACAATTTTTTACGTGATAATTCCTCCATTTAAACCTCCTAAAAAAATACTAAACATATTTTATACCGAAATAATAAAAAAAACAACTAGTGGTGAGATAAATTAAAAAATAACCATATAATATATTTTAAAGCTATTGTTAGAAATCAACATTTATGATATAAATATATATATTTTAGAAGGAGGATTTTTTAAGTGCAAAATAATGCAGATATAAAAGAAAACACTGTAAATTATGAATTATTATTTATCCTCTTGAAAGATCATACAACTAAAAAATATAGTGCATTTAACTTTAGAGAGTTTTTTAGAACATGGACAGGAAAGATTGAAACAGATGGAAAATCTATGCCAGAGAAAGCTAAAATTGGAGATTTTATGCATAAAGATGATGGTAATAAATTCTTGAATTTGCTAGCATCAAAAGATGAATATTCTAACTATCCATATTCAACAGAAGAATATAGAGACTACTTTAGGCATTAATTATGGATGGTTCTAGGTGTAAAAGAAGCAAAAGCATTAAGTAAAATTCAGTTTGTTCACAATCATATCTTTATGCAAAATTTAATACAGAGGTAGAAGCAAAAAACTTTATAAAATATTATAATACTAAATTATTTAGAATACTAATATTATCAATAAAAATTACCCAATCAGCACCAAGAAGGGTATATCAATTTGTACCAATACAAGATTTTACAGAAAAATCAGATATAGATTGGAATGCATCAATTGAAAAAATTGATGAACAGTTATATAAAAAATATGGAATAAGTCAAAAAGAAATAAATTATATTAATAGCAAAATATCTTATATAGAATACTAACTTAAAAGATTATATTGATAATGCTATTAAGATAGTATTTTCTAAAATCTAATAAATAATACCATAAAATAATTCTAGTGTTAGCAAAATACCAGAAGAAAAATGAAAAATCTTCTGGTATTGTATTGACACCATAAAAAAATTCGGGTATTATACAAAAATAATATAACTAAATAAATTTGAAAGGAAGTTTATGAAAGAAGAATTTAATTTTATATCATGCACAGGGAAGAATATATATGCAGTAAAATGGATTAATGAAGAACAAAAAGAATATAAAGGAGTTGTACAGTTAGTTCATGGAATGCAAGAACACATTGGAAGATATGAAGAATTTGCTAAAACGCTTGCTAGTTGTGGTTATGTAGTAGTTGGACATGATCATTTAGGGCATGGAAATACAGTGCAAAAAGATGAAGATTGGGGGTATTTTGATAAGGACGATGGTTGGGACAAATTAGTAGAGGATATACATATTTTACAAAATAAAATAAAAAAAGAATATTCTAATTTGCCATATATAATAATGGGGCATAGCATGGGCTCATTACTAGTTAGAACTTATGTAACAAAATACAAAGATGATTTAGATGGAATAATAATCTCTGGTACAAGTGGTCAAAAAAGAGGATTAATAGCAGGACAAATACTTACAAAACTTGTAATATTATTTAAAGGACCAAAATATAAAAGCAAATTATTAGAATATTTAGTAACAGGTTCATTTAATAAAAAATTTAAACCAAATAGAACAAAAGCAGACTGGACAACTAGGGATTATGAACAAGTAGATAAGTTTGAAAAAGATGAAAAGTGTGGAAAAAATTTTACAGCTGTAGCATATTTAGATTTATTAAAAGGTACATACTATTTATCTAAACAAAAAAATATAAAAAACACACCAAATGTACCAATACTAATATTTTCAGGAGATAAAGATCCAGTAGGCGAAAACGCAAAAGGAGTAATACGAGTATACAATATGCTAAAAAAAGCAGGGAAAGACAAAGTAAGAATTAGATTATTTAAAGATGGAAGACATGAGATGTTAAATGAAATAAATAAAGAAGAGGTATATTATTTTATTTTAGACTGGTTAGACAAATTACAATAAAAATATTGACATATGTAAAATATAGTAGTATTATAAATAAAAAATAACAATAGAGTAGAAAATAGATAGTTAAGACCTAATAGACGGGAAGTTGCTGTTAGGGCAAAAGAGAAATCTTGCTTATTTATTTTCGCATTCCGCTATTTTAGATAAATGGAGAAAAACTCCTTTCTTTAAGTATGCGGAAAAGCTATTAAAAAGAAAGGAGTTTTTTATTATGAAAAAAACAAAAAAAATAGTACTTGCCGGGATTTTAGTTGCAATGATTGTAGTCTTATCTAGATTTCTATCTGTAAAATTACCAGGATTTAAAATAGGATTTTCTTATGTACCAGCATATTTAGGAGGTTTTTTATTAGGGCCTGCATATGCTGCAATAGTTAATACATTAGCAGACTTAATAGGTTCAACACTATTTCCATTTGGTTCATATTTTGTAGGGTATACAATAACAACAGCAATGAATGGATTTATATATGGCTGTATGTTACATAAAATTTATAAAGAAGAAGTTTCAAATAAAGAAATGATAATAAGACTAATAATTGCAGCAGTTGTAGCACAATTATTAGTAAATGGAATTTTAAATACATTATGGATTGCAATAACACAAGATAAAGCATTTTTTGTAATTGCAGGAGCACGATTTATAAAAGAATTAATAATGGTACCAATACAAGTAATTTCAATGTTTGCAATAATAAAAGCAATAAAACCAGCAGTAAATAAATTTTTAAAAGATGATGAAGAAAGACAAGAGGAAGAATAATGATAAATATAGATTCTGTTACTTTTAAATATAAACAAAACATAGCTATTGATGATATTAGCTTACAAATAAAAGAAAATGAATTTGTAGCAATAATAGGTGTTAATGGTTCACGGAAAATCTAGTCTTATTAAATTAATGTCTGGAGTTACTATACCTAAAAAAGGTACAGTAATTATAGATGATATAAATACAAAAAATAAAAAGCTATCAAAACAATTAAGAAAAAAAGTAGGATTAGTATTTCAGAATCCAGAAAATCAATTAGTTTTTTCTAATATAGAAGATGATATGAAATTTATGCTAGAAAACTTTGAATTTTCAAAAGAAGAAATAAATAATGCAATAGACAATTCATTAAATATGGTTGGAATGTTAGAATACAGGAATAAAGATACATATGCTCTTTCAATGGGACAAAAACAGAGAATAGCAATAGCAGAAATGCTTGCTTTAAATCCTAAATATTTAATATTAGATGAACCAACAGCAATGCTAGATCCTGTAAGTAAAAAAAAGTTGATAGAAACAGTAAAAAAATTAAATAAAGAACAAAATATAACAGTAGTATATGTTACCAATGTAATATCTGAAATATTAGATGCAGATAGAATTATAGCTTTAAATAAGGGTAAGATAGTTTTTGAATGTACACCAAATACAATTTTAAAAAATGTAGACAAGTTCAAAGAAATAGGGCTAGAAATTCCACAAATTGTAGAAATTGTGGATAAGCTAAATAAAAGAGGGGTACATATAAAAGCAGATAAGTTTGATGTGGATTTAATTATAGAAGAAATAGTTAAGAGGTGCTAAATGCTAAATTATGTAGAAGGAAAATCAATAATACATAAAACAAATAGTACACTAAAATTAATAATATTAATTTTAGTGTCTATATACATATTTACTTTAAAAGACTATATACCAATAAATATAGTCTTTATATCATCTATATTAATACTTTTATTATCAAAAGTACCTATAAAATATTATATAAAAGGGATAATACATTCTATATATTTTGTAATAATCACTTTTGTAATAAATCTATTATTTTCAGATGTAACATATTCATTTATGATATCATACAGAATATTCATAATGCTAATATTTACGTTAAACTTAACACTAACAACAAAATCCATGCAAATAGTATATGCAATAACAAATTTACTGTATCCACTAAAAATATTTGGGGTAAACACCAAAGACATAAGCCTAATGGTAGGAATTGGAATAAACTTTATGCCAATACTTACAAATGAATATAAAATAATCAAGCAAGCACAGCTTGCAAAACGGTTATACTCCTAAATTAACAAACATAAAACAATACTCTTTATGCATTTTTATTCCATATTTAACGAATTGCTTTAAAAGAGTAGATGAAATATCACAGGCTTTGCAAGTAAAAGGATATTAATAGTATTTAGTATGAGTTATCCAAGCTTTAATATTTATATTTAGCCTTTTCTTTATACCATTATACAGTAACTAAAATATGAACAAATAACCAAAAATACTTTCTTTTTATGGTAAAATATGGTAGAATATACAAGAATTTGTCGAATTTGTAATAAAAGAAAGTAAGGGGTATAGCAAAAATGGAAACAGATATTAAGAAAATATTGGATTACTATTTAGAATATGAGATTTTTAGGATTATTAGTTCTTCACAAATAGAGATAAAAAGAAATAACTGTATTGTTATAGGGAATATAGAGGAAAAAAATATATGTAAGTATATAGGGGATTTGAAGAAACTTAGGATAGTAGAAAAAATAGAAGAGTTTATAGGAAAAAAGCAAATAAAAAAAGAAAACATAATTCAATTAATAGAGAAAGAATTAGAATTTATTGATGCAGAACAAGCAAATAAAGCAGAGGTTATTGGACAAATAAAAACAATTGTAAAAGAAAATATACAGTATAATAAAAGAGAAAGCATAATTAGTGATTTTGCAGATGAATTATGTGATATAAAAACAAGTAATGAAATTTGGGTATATGCTGATAATCTAAGTGTTGTAAAAAAAGAAAGCAAAAAAATGCCAATGTTTATTTTACAATGTGAAATAGAAAATGGAAGAATAAATGTAATAGATGTAAATATTAATTTAGAGACTTTGTATACAGCTTTAGCAGTAACGCTAAAGAAAGAGGTTGCTGATGTAGTTGTAGAATATGAAGAAAATGTGTTAAATTACAGTAAAGAAATAAAACTTATTACAGATTCTGGAAGTATAGAACATATGTTAGAACTATATTATTCTAAATTAAATGAATATGTTGGGCTTTCAATAGAACAAATAAAAAATATAAATGCAAAAAATTATAAATATTATTATAATAAAGAATATATAATATCTTTAGATGAATTATCAGAAGAAGGTATTAAAAATATAAAAGAAGATATAGAATTATTAAATAAATTAATAGATTATGATAATTATATACCAAATCTTTTAAATAAATATTTAACTGGTAATATGAATAAAAAGAATATAAATTCTAATGAATATGAAAAAGTTTATAGAGGAAACTATAAAAGCGGTTATGGTGTAGGACAAAACCAGTATAGAATTACAAATGCTATAAATAACAATGATTTAATTGCAGTAGAAGGACCTCCAGGAACAGGAAAAACATCTTTATTGAAACAAATAATTGCAAATAAAATAGTTGAAAGAGCAGATTTAATATTAAAAAATTGGGATGATAAATTTGAACAAGAAAGTTATAGCACTAGTTATAGTAGTATAAAATATTATAATATAGGCTGGTATAATAAAAATAAAGATATAGTAAAATCAATAGTAGTTTCTAGCAAAAATGGTGAGGCAATAGAAAATGTTGGAAGAGAAATAAATAAAGAAATGCTATATATGTTTCATATTGCAAGAAAATATCAAAGAACAGAAAAAGTCAAGAATGCAAATCAGGAAAAAATAGAAAAGAAAAAAGTATTACAAAAATATAAAGGACTTATTTGTTTACCATTGGGAAAACAAGATAATATAAAGGATTTTAAAGATTTTTTATACCAACAGTTCATACCAAGATTAGAATGCATAAGAGAAAATCATAATATAGATAAATTAGTAGAAAAAACAAAGCAAAAATATGTGGAAAAAAGAAAACAAATTAATGAATTAGAAGAAATAATTTTGGAATTAGATAAAATAGAAAATAAACAAAGGTATTTCTATGGAATAGATGTGTTTGATAAAAAGAAAGATGAAGAAGAAATACAAAAAAGGTTCATAAAAGAAAAAGAAGAACAACAAGCAGAAGTTAAAATTTTAGAAAATGAAAGAAATAATTTGTTAAATGAAAAAGAAAGTCAAGAGGAAAATTCAAAAGTAGTTAATAGTAATATAGAAAATAGTAAAAGTAAAATAAGTGAAAATGAAAGTATTATATTAGAAGCAAAGAAGAAAATAGAACAAATAAAAAAAGAACAAAATCATTTTGAGCAAATTAGCAAAAATATATTTACTAAAATATTAAATTATAAAATTTATAAAGAATATAAGAAAATAGATTTTTTTAGTAAAATAGCTGAACTAGAAATTAAAAATAATACTATAAAAAAAGAAATAGAAAAATATGTTGAAGATAAAATTGAATTAGAGGAACAACAAAAGGAAATTAACAAAAAATTAGAAGAATTAAGCAAAAAGTATAAAGAATTAGATAATACATATAAAGAAAAATTGAAAATACTTAAAGAAATAGAAACTATACATATATTTAATAAAAAAAATGATAATAAATATTGGCAATACACAAGTAAATTAGATATGTATTGTACAAGCAATTTAAACAAATTAAATCAAGAATTATTTACTTTGGCATTAAAATTAAATGAAGCATATATAGTAAAAAATAGTGAGGAAATTATAGAAAATTTAAAAATATTTTTGGCGAATGATACAACATATATTTGTAAAAAATTTTATGACTCAAGTGATATTTATATTAAACAAAAAAGAGAAGCAATAAAAAATATATGGAATACACTATTTCTATGTTTTCCTGTTGTAACAACTACATTAGATTCTTTTTGTAAAAAATGTTTCCATTTAATTCCAGAATATATAGATTTAGAATTAATAGATGAAGCAGGACAAATATTGCCACATAATTTAGTATCAGCAATATATAGAGCAAAAAAAGCAGTAATAGTAGGAGATGTAAATCAAATTGAACCAATATGTAATAAGGTATACAAAGATTTTAGCAAAGAGGAAAAAAATATAGGAGAAAATTTTGAAAATATAAAAGTAGAAGAAAATAGTATACAAGCACTTGCAAATAAAAATACAGATATATTAAGTGATGTAGAGAATATAATTTTAAATGACCATTACAGATGTGAAAAAAATATTATAAATTTTGCAAATGAAAATGTATATAAAAATAAATTAAATATGCATGTACCAGATAAACAAAATAAACCATTTTCAAATAATATGATTGCTTTAGATGTAAGAGGAAAAAAAGACAAAAATGAAAATTTTAATAAAGTAGAAGTACAAAGTTGTATAGAAGCTGTTAAATATATAGTAAACAATAGTCAAGAAGAACCAACAATTGCAATTATAACACCATTTAAAAAACAAAAATCAGAAATAGAAGACGAGTTAAATAAAATAGGTATAAAGAATGTAAAAGTGGGAACTGTTCATGCTTTCCAAGGTCAAGAAAAAGATTATATTATTTTTTCACCAGTAATAGATTCATCTAATATTAAATGGGCTACGAAATTTATAGGTAATAAATGTAATATGCTAAATGTAGCAGTTACAAGAGCAAAAAAACAATTTATCTATTTAGGAAATTTAAATGTAGCAATGCAAGCACAAAATTATATGACTAAATTGGTAAAATATATAAAGAAAAATGGGTTAGTATATAGTTTATACAATTCAGAAGATGAAAGCATATGCAAAAATATGGATGAGAATATATACAAAATACTTCAACCAGAACTAAATGTTGAAAATGATAACATAGGGTTATATATAAATACAAATATAAGAGATGGTATTATTACAGATGCAAAACAACATTATGATTTTCTAAAACATGTTTTAAAAAATACAAAAAAAGAAATATATATAATGGCACCATGGATTAGAGAAAATGTAATAGATGATGAATTTTTAAATAATATAAAAAAATTAAAAGAGAAAAATTGCATAATTAGAATTGTATTTGGCTATAAAAATGGAAATTCAAATATTAATAATGCACATGAGTTAGCAATAGAACTAAAAAGAACGAATTCATTAGGATTTGCATCACAAGAAGAGGCAGAAAAGATAATAGAGCAAATGTATGAAATAATAGGCAAAGAAAATTTTATATATGCTCCACCAACACATGCAAAGATAATAATTATAGATAATAAATATATGGGAATAGGTTCTCATAATTGGTTATCCAATTCAGGAAAGACTAATGAAAAGCAAAGAGCAAAAGAAGCAACAAGATTAACAACAAATCGATATGCAATAGAATATGCAAAAGAGCAATTTTTTGGAATAAAAATATAGGGAGCCATATAATAATCGCTCCCTAAAAATAATTTTAAGAGTAATTCACAAGTTATACAGGGAAATAAATATATTACACACAAACCTCAATCAAACGAGAATCTTCTTTTCTTAAAGCAATAATACTTCCTCTAATTTCAAAAGCTGTAGGATCGCCAGATGGACTTTTTAATACACAAGTAATTTTAGTACCTTTAACAATTCCCAAATCTAATAATCTTCTTCTAATATCTCCTGTACATTTTAAATCAATTACTTTACCAATACAATTAATAGGCAATGCATCTAAAAGTATATTATTCATATCATAAGTACCTCCATAAATTCCTACTATATTATACATAAACAATTTTAACAATGTTACTAAATGTAGAGAAAATTGAAATACAGAAATATTGTATTTAATACTATTGATTTGTATAGTAATTATAAAGTATAAATTCCCAATAATTAGGAAATAATAACAATATAGGTGAGAATTTTATGGATTTAAAAAGAAAAAGAAGAAGATTAATAATAAGAAAATATACATTCGAATTTATACAAATAGTATTTGGCTCTTTAATAATGGCAATAGGAGTATCTTTATTTTTATTACCAAATCAGCTGTCTTCAGGTGGAGTATCTGGTGTTGCAACTATACTATACTATTTACTAAAATTTCCAATGGGAATAACAATTATAGCTATAAACATTCCTTTATTTATAATGTCTATAATAAAATTAGGAAAGCAATTTTTTATAAAAGGATTTATAGGAACAATATTTTTATCCATATTTATAGATATGTTAGACAAATTTAATCCCTTAACACATGATAGATTTTTAGCATGTATTTATGGAGGTGTAATAGTAGGAATTGGAACATCAATAATACTAAAAGCTAATGCATCAACAGGGGGAACAGATATGTTATCTTATATAATTAAAGCATATAAGCCTAATTACAGAGCAAGCAGTTTAATAACAATAACAGATATAGTAATAGTAACATTAAATGTATTCTTCTTTAAAGAGATAGAAATAGGGTTATATTCTGCAATAACAATATATATTATGGGCAAGATGATAGATATATTTTTTGAAGGAATATATTTTACAAAAATGATGTTTATAGTATCTAAAAAATATAAAGAAATAGCAAAAGAAATATCCCAAAATATAGAAAGAGGAACAACTGCAATTCATGCAAAAGGAATGTACACAAATGAAGAAAAAATGATGTTATGGTGTGTAGTATCTAGAAATGAGGCAATGCAAATAAAACAAATAAGTCAAAAAATAGATCCACGATCTTTTATAGTAATATCGAATGCAAGAGAGGCATTTGGAGTGGGTTTTAAAAGAGAATAAAGATATGCATTGCATGTCTTTTTTTCATATGGTATACTAAAGTAGCTGTGATTTAAACAAAAATTCACATTGTAGACACATAATTTTATTATAATATTTTTATTAATTAAACGAGGAGTGGAAAGTATGAATGATGTAACAGTATTAGTTGTGGATGATGAAGCTAGAATGAGAAAATTAATAAAAGACTTTTTAGTACAAAAAGATTATAAAGTTATAGAGGCAGAAAATGGAGAAAAGGCATTAGAAATTTTTGAAGAAAATAGGAATGAAATTGGTATTATTTTATTAGATGTGATGATGCCCAAATTAGATGGATGGTCTGTACTAAGACAAATAAGACAAGAATCAAAAGTACCTATAATAATGTTAACTGCAAGAGGAGAAGAACAAGACGAATTATTTGGGTTTGAACTAGGAGTTGATGAGTATATATCAAAACCATTTAGTCCCAAAATATTAGTAGCAAGAGTAGAAGCTATATTAAAAAGAACAAAAGCTAATGAAAATGAAATACATGAATATGGTGGAATTACTATAGATTCAGATGGAAGAACAGTAAAAGTAGATGGAAAAAATGTAGAAATGAGTTTAAGAGAATATGAACTTTTAAAATATTTAGTAGATAATCAAGGAATAGCATTATCTAGAGATAAAATACTAAATAATGTATGGAATTATGACTATTATGGAGATTCAAGAACAATAGATAGTCACATAAAAAAAATAAGACATAAACTAGGAAAAAAAGGAAAATATATAGAAACAATGAGAGGTGTAGGCTATAAATTTGAAGTAAAATAGCAAACACAATAAACAAAAAGGAAGAATAAAAATGGAACAATTAAAAGATAAACTAAAATCAGTTAGAATAAAATTATTTTTAACCTTGTGTGTTGTAGTAGTTATAATAATATTATTCTTAATACTAATAAACAATTTTGTATTAGAAACATTTTATTTATATTCAAAACAAAAAAACATATATAATTTGTATAATATAGTAAATGGCTATTATAACTATCAAAATACTAACATAAATTTAGAGTTAGAATTAGAAAAAGCAGCTATTAATAATAATTTTGACATACTAATAAAAACAGACAAAAATATAATGATATACTCAACTAATAATGATTTTATATCAGCATTCTCTAATAAGAATGCAATATCAGCTATAATAAATAAAGATGAAGAAATATTGTATAAAAACGATAAAGTAACATTAAGAAAATTAGAAGATTCTACTAATGGTCTAACATTTATATTATTTACAGCAAAACTAGATAATGGATACATATTATATGTTAGAATGCCAGTTGCATCAATACATGAGAGTGTAAAAATTTCAAATAGATTTTTATATTTAATAGGTGGATTAACAATACTAGTGGGTGGAATATTTGTATCATTTATATCAAGAAAATTTACCACTCCTATTGTAGAATTAAATAATATAGCAAAAAAAATGGCAAAACTAGATTTTAGTCATAAATATAGAACAACAGATACAGATGATGAAATAAATGATTTAGGAAAAAGCATAAATATAATGTCAGATAAGCTAGAAAGAACAATAAAGCAGTTAAGAGCTACAAATATAGAGCTAGAAAAAGATATAGAAGAAAAATCTAAAATAGACGAAATGAGAAAACAATTCATATCAGATGTATCACATGAATTAAAAACACCAATAGCACTTATACAAGGGTATGCAGAAGGACTAATAGAAAATGTAAATACAGATGAAGAAAATAGAAAATTCTATTCAGAAGTAATTTTAGATGAAGCAAATAAAATGGATAGACTTGTAAAACAATTACTAGAGTTAATGAAACTAGAATATGGCAAAAGAGATTTTAATAATGGAAAATTTGATATACAAGAGCTAATTTCAGAAATTGTAAGAAAATCTAAAGTGATGTTAGAAGAAAAAAATATAAAAGTAGACTATGTAAATGATAATCCAATAGATGTATATGCAGATGAATTTTATATAGAGCAAATAGTAACAAATTATTTTACAAATGCAATAAAACATGCACAAGAAAAAGATGGGCAAAAATTAATAAGAATAACAAATAAAGTAAATATAGAAAAAAACAAAGTTAGAATATCTATATTTAACACAGGTCAAAACATAAAAGAAGAAGATATAAACAGAATTTGGAATAGATTCTACAAAATAGACGAATCAAGAAATAGAGAAGATGGAGGAAGCGGAATAGGTCTATCTGTAGTAAAAGCAATAATGAACAATTATGGAAATGACTATGGTGTAGTAAACAAAGAAAATGGAGTAGAATTTTATTTTGATTTAGATTTATCAATAGGTGTCAATCAAGATGCGTAAGAACCACAATTACAAGTGTGTTCTTACGCATTTCTTATTTAGAATAATATTTGATTTTTGTAATATTACAAAAATATTACAAAAATATTACGAATAAGTTACAAAAGCAATTTCCATTGACTTATAAATTACAACAATGATATACTTATTGTATTAAAAAAAGAGTCTTCTTATATAGTGTCAATAGGGACGTGGCTATTTGACACAAAATATTAGTACCCTGCAATTGCATATAGAATAAACTGTTAATTCATATAGGGAATATGTATTAAAAAAGGATAAATATAAATTAAAAGAGCTAATAATATAAAATGGTGTCAAAAAGCCCTGTCCCCATTGGCACCATTTAAACTTAGGAGGAAAAAATGTTGAAAAAAGTAGTAAGTATAGTAATTTTAATGGTATTATTAATGTCTAGTATAATGACAGTAACATCTAATGCAGCAACATATACGCAAACAGTAAAAAGTGGAATAAGTGCATTTCCAGAGAGTTATCAAAAGTATTTAAAAGTATTAAAGGATTTACATCCAAACTGGAATTTTGAAGCATTTTATACAGGAATAAGTTGGGATGAAGTGGTAGCAAATGAAACAGATCATGGTCATAATAGAATAATAAAATCTGCTAATTCTTTGTGGAAATGTAGTTGTGGAAATGTGGAAAGTGGATATGCATGTGCTTCAGCAGGTATAATAAAATATTATTTAGATCCACGAAATTTTTTAACAGATGATGTTAAGGTGTTTCAATTTTTAGAAATAACATATAATGAGCAAATACATACAGTTGCAGGTGTAAGAAGTATATTAAAAAATACTTTTATGAATGGAAATGTAACTTTTAATAAAGATGGAAAAGCAACAACAATGTCATATGCAGACATAATAATGGAAGCAGCAAAACAAAGCCAAATGAGCCCATATAGTATAGCAACAAAAATAATACAAGAAGTAGGATCTAATGGAAGTGCATCAGTTAGTGGAACATATCCAGGATATGAAGGATATTATAATTTCTTTAATTATGGTGCAAATGATGAAGGAAATGCAGTTTCAAATGGATTAAGATATGCAAAAGAGAAGGGGTGGAATAACCAATATACATCTATAGTAGAAGGTGCGAAGCTACTTTCAAATTCATATACTAATGCAGGACAAAATACACAATATTTTTATAAATGGGATGTAGTAGGAACCACTGTAATAAAAGCAGGACAAACAGTACAAGCAAGTTCATCAAAAATGTTTAGACACCAATACATGACAAATGTACAAGATCCAACAAGCCAATCAAAAAGAACATATAATACATATGTAGATAACAACATAATAGGTGAAAAACTAAACTTTATTATACCTGTATATAATAATATGCCATCTTCAAATAAACTACCAACAAACCTAACAAGTTCAGATGGAGCATTATATTATATGATAGGAACAGATGTAAGAGTTAGAAGTACACCTTCAACAAGTGGAGCTGTACTTGCAACAATGAAATCATTAGATGAAATAGTTGCAGTATTAGAAAGAGAAACATCTACAGATTCAACAGGAAGAAAATGGGATAAAGTAAAGCTATCATCAGGAATTGTAGGATACATGGCAAGCCAATACTTAACACCATGTGATGGAAAAGTTGATACAAATAATAATACTTCAACAGTAAAAGCCAAAATAGATTCAAATAATATAATATCAATACCAAATTTAACAGCAAAACAAGTAGCTACGGAGTTAAAAATAAATGATTATGAATTACTAAAAGATAATAAGGTAGTTTCTAATGAAACAGTATTAGGCACAGGATATGTACTAAAAGATAAAAAAGCAAATAAGCAGTATACTGTTATAGTAAAAGGTGATGTAAATGGAGATGGAAAAGTAAGAGCAACAGATTATATGAACATTAAAAATTATATAATGAATATATCTTCATTAACAGATACACAAAAGAAAGCAGCAGATGTAAATGGAGATGGGAAAGTAAAGGCAACAGATTATATGTTAATAAAGAATTATATAATGAATGTATCTTCAATAACATTATAAAAGGAGGAAAACATGAAAAAAAATAAAATAGTTTTTATTTGTATATTACTAGTATTATGTTTATTAATATTATCAATAAATTCGTTTGCAGCTAAAGGAAGCTTTTCAATATCACCAACATCAAAGACTTTGAATGTTGGTGAGTCAGTTACAATAAATATTGGTGTTAGCAATTGTGAAGGAAAATTTACAGTTAAATCTTCAGATAGCAGTATTGTAGCTGTAAATAAATCAGAGGCTTGGGGAGGACAACAAGGTGATACAATTGTTGCAACAGCAAAAAAAACAGGTACAGCAACAATTACAATAACAGCGTTAGATGTAGCAGATACAGACTTAAATGAAGTAACAGGTTCTAAAAAAGTAACTATAACAGTTAATCAGCCACAAACTACAACTCCAGATCAACCAAAACAACCAACTCCACAAGAACCAAACCAACCTACTCAAAAAGGAGAACTTACATCATTAAAAGTAAATGGAGCTAAGGCAAGTATAAATGGAAGTATAACAGTTGAAGCAAAAAGTAGTGTTAGTATTTCAGCAGTTACTAATACAGCAGAACATTGTGTAGTTACAGATGCATATGGAACAAAGTATACAATTTATAGTGGAAATTCAAAAGATATAAAATTAAAAAATGGAACACAAAAAATAAGCATAAAATTAAAATCAGGCAAAGAATATAGTTTAACTATAATTAATAAAGAAAAAATAGGAGAAACTAAACCAAATGTAATAGATAAAGTAGATGAGGAAAAAGAAGAAGATAAACAAGACAAAATTGCATTGAAAAGTTTGAAAATTGAAAATTGTACTTTAACACCAGAATTTTCACCAGAAGTATATTCATACAAAATAGAATTAAATGAAGAACAAATTGATATTACAAAATTAGACATTAAAGCAGTAGCAAACAAGGAAGATGCAAAAATAGAAATAATAGGAAATGAAGACTTACAAATAGGTTCAAATACAATAACAATAATTGTAAAATCAGCAAATGGAGAAGAAACAGTAACATATCAAATAGAAGTTAACAAAGTAGAAAAGCAAGAAGAGGCATTATTAACAAATGCAGATATACAAATTCCAAAACAAGAACAAGAAAGACAACCATGGGGATGGGGACCAAAACAAAAAGTATTAATAACAATACTTACATCAATAATAGCTATATTTGGAATAGTATATGCAGTAATAGAGTATAGATATACTAAAAATAACCAAGGAGAAATTGAAATACCATATTCAGATATAGGATTTTTAGGAGTAGATTTTAAACAATCTGAAACAGATATTACTAGACAAGAAGAAAAGAAAGAAGAAGAAAAAATTACAAGTAGCATATTAAATGGTATAGAACCAGAACAAACAAATAGTTTTGAAGAAACAAAACCACGTTCAAAAAATAGAGGAAAGCATTTTTAATTAAAAATTAGAATGAGTAATCAAAAAGAATTTTTAAGGGAGAATAAATAAGGACAAAATGTCTTATTTATTCTCCCTTTGCAGTAAAAAAATTACTTGATTGTGTAGTATTTTAATGTTAGTATCAATAAAATTATGTTATTAATATTAAATTATAAATTTAATTCTACAACAGTAACTCCCATTTCACCTTCACCAAAAGTACCAAGCCTATAACTTTTTACATGAGGATTTTTGTCAAGAAAATCATGTATACCTTTTCTTAAAATTCCAGTACCTTTTCCATGAACAATTCTAATAGTAGATAATTTAGAAATATAACAATCATCTAAATATTTATCTATTACAAAAATTGCTTCTTCAACATTATAACCGATAACATTAATTTGTGAACTAATGGTTTTAGATTTAAATGAAGAAGGTAGCTTAGAACTAGTAGAAGTTTTGTTAGAGGAAGTATTTTTAGGCATATAAAGATTTGATACATTAACATTTAGTTTTGCACTTCCTATTTGAACTTGTACTTGATTAGATTTATTTGGTAAAGTTAAAATAGTACCTGTTTTATTGAAAGTATTTACAAAAACTTCCATACCAATTACAATATTTTCAAGGTTAATACTATCATTAGAAATGTTTGCTTCATTACTAATAGTTGTAGATATATCTTTTAATGAACTATTCAAACTATTTCGTATATTATTCAAATTTTTTAATGCAGAATTGTTAGAAGATGCAGAATTGTAAAGAGTATTAATCTCTTTTATACAACTTGTAGCCTCATCTTTAGCATTTAAAAGAATTTTTCTTGCTTCACTTTTAGCTTTTTCAATTATATTAGTTTCTTTATCTTTAATAGAATTAAGTTTATCATCTAAAGACTTTCTTAAAAGTTCGATTTGAGCTGAATTTTTAGAAATAGTTTCTTTTTCATTTTCAATAAAGATTTTATCATCATAAATATTTTTTAAAAGTTCTTCTATACTAATATCATTATCATTAATAAAAGATTTTGCTCTATTTATAATATCAGCATTTAATCCAAGTTTTTTACTAATATCAAATGCATTACTCTTACCAGGAATACCCATAAGAAGTTTAAAAGTAGGGCAAAGATGTTCAACATCAAATTCAACACTTGCATTTTCAAAACCTTTATTAATTAATGCATAATTTTTTATTTCTGGATAATGAGTAGTAGAAATAGTAAGGAGCCCTTTATTAAAAAAGGTTTCCAAAATACTAATAGCCAAACTACTTCCTTCAATAGGATCAGTACCAGAACCTAGTTCATCTAATAAAACAAGACTATTACTAGTAGATAAATTAAGTATTTCAATAATATTACTCATATGAGCAGAAAAAGTACTAAGCGATTCATAAATACTTTGTTCATCGCCAATATCTGCAAAAATATTATCAAAAACATAAATAGAACTATTTTCCTTTGCAGGAATATGAAGTCCACTACATGACATTAAACAAAGAAGTCCAACGGTCTTTAAACTAACAGTTTTTCCGCCAGTATTAGGTCCTGTAATAACCAATGTAGAAAAATCTTGTCCAATATTTATATTAATAGGAACAGCAGTATTCTTATCTATTAAAGGATGCCTTGCAGAAATTAAATTCACATATTTTTGTGTATTAATTTTAGGCTCTATAGCATCAATACTCAAAGCATAATTTGCTTTAGCAAAAATAAAATCAATTTTACCAATAATTTCTGCATTACTTTTAAGTTCATTTAAAATAGGGGATAAAAGAGCAGAAAGATTAGATAAAATATGTTCTATTTCAATATTTTCAGCAAGTTTTAAACTACTAATTTCATTATTAGCTTCAAATATACTTAAAGGCTCTATAAAAACAGTAGAACCAGATGAAGAAGTATCATGCACAAAACCTTTAATCATTG
Source organism: uncultured Clostridium sp. (assembly GCA_948468275.1). Taxonomy (GTDB): domain Bacteria; phylum Bacillota; class Clostridia; order TANB77; family CAG-508; genus RGIG8482. Next base: position 35,559 of record CAOKHI010000006.1, read on the forward strand.
ACTTATATTCATCTTTTACAGGTATAACAAATCTATCATTTCTAATAGTAATTACAGATTCTTGTATATATTTTGAATATGAACTAGAATGAATAAAGGAATTTAGTTTGTTTTTTATATTATCTTCTAAAACTCTCTTTTTTCTTCTAATATCTTGTAAGTCTTTAGAAGCATCATCACTAATTGTATTTTCATCTAATACTTTTGTTTTTATATTATTATAAATAGTAGGATTAGTGTATAAAGAAGAAAATAGATTTTCTAAAGCACAATAATTATCATCATCAGAAAAATAGTATTGTTTCAAATCTGATGATAATTTTAAAATATGAGCAATTTCTAATAAAGCTTTGCAAGATAAGCTACTAGCAGAATCTAATATTTTAGAATAAATACCCATATCACATATTTGAGATAAAGGTGCATTACCTTTCTTTAATATTAAACTTGTACCACATGTAGTTTCTAATAGTAAAGAAGAAACTATTTCAGAGTTAGTTTCTGGCATTAAAGAAAGAGCTAAATTTTTACCAATATGTGTAATGCAAAAAAATGACAAATTTTGTAAAATTTCACTATATTCTAACTTATTTAAATATTTTTCCAACATAAAAACTCCTATAAATATTAAAAATATATTGCTATTATACTACAATTATATTACAAAAAGAATACATTTTATAAAAATTATAAAAAACTATTGCAAATGTTAAAAAATTATAGTATAAATATTTGTAGATTAAGAATACTAATAATAATATTTAATTAAGTAAGGAGAATTCATATGAAAAATTTAAGTAAAGTAATTTTAAGTGTAATGGTAACTATTTTATTAATCGCATTAGCAACATCTGTATATGCAACAGATGGAATTCAAATTATAGGAAATACAAATGTAGATGACCCTATAAATATAACAGATACAAATACAACTACAACACCAGGAACAACAAATACAACAGACAATACAGTTGGAAACACAACAGGAACATTAAATATAATAAATACAACAAACACATCAAATAATACAAATACAAGCACATATAATAATACAAATACAACAAACTTACCACAAACAGGTGCTGGAGATTATACAATGATTTTAATAATAGGTGCATTTGCAGTTGCAGCAGTATATGCATATAAAAGAATTAGCGATTATAAAGATATTTAATAAATATAACAAAAAACACAGTTATACTAATTAGCTGTGTTTTTTTCAGTTGCTTTAATAACTCTTCGACGATTTTTTATATTATTACAAGTAATAAGAGTTATTTCTTTTTTACCATCTGTTTGTTGATTAATACATTCTAAATTATCATAATCAGTTTCATAGCTATCGTAAACAGAATATTCAAGCTTAGCACCACCTAAATCATATATATTTATAATATCACCAATATTTAATTTCTTTAGCCTACTAAAAAATTTATAATTATTATAATTATGACCAGCAACACACATATTACCAACTTCATTTGGCATAGGACCATAGAATCTACATGGAGCAATTTTTAACAGATCATCATTTATTTTAGAGATAATAGGATAATTAATACCTATAGAATTAATTTCAATTAAACCTATAACACTAAAATTATTATTATCTTGAATATATTCAGCAGGAGTACTTATTTTAGAAGCATTATAACTATCATCATTTTTATATAAATTTGTTATATTAAAATTATTAACAAGCTTACCGAGAAACTTTTTCTTGTTTATCATTATCATATAATGTATACATATAAAATACCAAAAATCCAATAGCAAAACATGAACACAAAGCAAACTGCAATCTAAAGAAAGTATTTAAGTTTTTTATAGATATATTTTTATGAGCTTTACTAAAATTTTCATCATTATCACAAATTAAAATTTGATTCATTTTAATCCTCCGAAAATAATTATTTAATATTATTTTTTGTAAAAACGAAAAAAATATACACATGCAAAAAACTTGAAAAACAAATACATATATGCTAAAATTTCTGTAAAGATATATATAGGAGGAGATACTAATGAGAAGTATGTCAAGTTATTTATTATTAATTTTTATGGTAATGTTTTGGATATTTAGGGTAATAGTGGCATTTACACATGCGATGGGAATAGAATTTGCTTTTGTACCTATGGATATGAATATTGAAATAGTATTACTATTTGTAGCACTATTATGTATTTTATTAGTAGGAAAAAGAAAACTATTAGGAGCAATAATTTATGTAATAGCATATGGAATGTATTTTGGAGTAGATTTATATAATGCAATTATAGCATTATCAACAAATACATCAGGAATATCACAATATGCAAGCACACTTTCTTCTTTAATAGGAGTAGCAATTCCATTAGGAGTATTATTTAGTCTACTACTAGACAAAAACAGAACAGCACATCCAGTAGATAAAAAAACAGACTGGTTTTATAAAAATGAACAATTTGATAGACAAATGGATGAAAGAGCAGATCAGAATGAGTATAAAAACTATTAATGAAGGGAAAGTACTTTAATATTAACATATTTTAGGAATTTGAAAATCAATATATAATCTAATTTTTAATTCCGTCGAATTCGACGGGGTTAAAAATCAAGCTATTCTCATAATTTTATACTTATTGTTACTGAATGTGCAACAAAACAAATTACAATAATTACTGTGAGATATCGATAGAAGAATAGATAGAAAGGAAGTGAAATCAATGCAAAAAAATAGTGATGAAAAAAGTTTTTCTAATGTAAGACTTAATTGGTATCCAGGCCACATGGCAAAGACGAAAAAACAAATAATAGAAGATTTAAAATTAATAGATATAGTTATTGAACTATTAGATGCGCGAATTCCTATTTCTAGTAGAAATCCAGATATACAAAATATAATAGGAAATAAAAAAAGAATAATTGTGTTAAATAAGTGTGATTTAGCAGATGAAAAGGAAAATAGAAAATGGGTAAATTATTTTAACAACAATAATGAAATTGCAATCCTTACAGATGCTAATTCAGGTTATGGAATAAATGAAGTAATAAAACATATTGAAAAAATTGCAAAAGAAGAACTAGAAATTTATATGAATAAGGGAAGAGTAGGAAAACCAATAAGAGTACTTATTTTAGGAATACCAAATGTTGGAAAATCATCATTCATAAATCGCATATCTAAAAAAACATCTGCACAAGTAGGAAATAAGCCAGGAATAACAAAACAAAAACAATGGATAAAGGTAGCAAATAATATAGAATTATTAGATACTCCAGGAGTATTATGGCCAAAGTTCGAATCACAGCAAGTAGCTTTAAATTTATCATACACAGGAACAATAAAAGATGATATTTTAGAAAAATCAGAAATAGCATTTTATTTGTTAAAATTTTTATTAAAAAATTATAAACAAAATGTAATAACAAGATATAAACTAGATGCAAATCAAGTAGAAGAAATAATGAAAAATGAAAATCAGCAAGAAAGTGAAAATATACTAGAAATAATTAATCAAATTGGTAAAAAAAGAGGAGCAATAGTTTCAGGAGGGAATGTAGATGAAAATAAAGTAGCAAATATACTACTAGAAGATTTCAGAACAACAAAATTAGGAAAAATATCATTAGAAAAAACAAAAAAGGAGTATTAATTTGAAAGAAGTAGAAGAATATACAAAAAAAATAGACAATCAAGAAGTAAATTTGCAATCACCATTAATATGGGCATATGTAGGGGATGCAGTATATGAATTATACATACGAAATTATTTAGCAACAACAACAAAATTAAAACCACACAAATTACATATAGAATCCATAAAATATGTAAAAGCAAAAGCTCAAGCACAAATATTACAAGAGTTACATCCAATGTTAACAAACGACGAACAAGAAATAGTTAGAAGAGCAAGAAACACAAAAAATCATCATTTACCAAAAAACGCAGAAGTATCTGAATATATGTATTCAACAGCATTTGAAGGATTAATAGGATACTTATACTTAACAAAACAAGAAGAAAGATTAGAAGAAATTTTAAAATTATCAATACAAAATGCAAAGAAATCTGAATAAAATTTGTAGTATTATTGGTGACCCGTACGGGAATCGAACCCATGATTCAGCCTTGAGAGGGCTGCGTCTTAACCGCTTGACCAACGGGCCATAAAATTAATACTTAATATTTATACCATAGATTAAAGATTTAGTCAAGAAAATATTGGTTTGTAAAACTGGCAATATTTTTACTAAAACAAAATATAAACAATTTATGATAAGCAATTCACGCAAAGCTATATTTTATAGCACTACAAGTAAAAATGTATTTCTAAGTTATTAAACTTGTGCTACGATTATATTACAATAATAATTATAAAAAATTACAAAAATTATATGTCAAAAAATATCCAATTAAAACGATTTTAATGTTTTGACGAAAAATTAAAATATAGTAATAGCAAAGGTTTCATACAAGAAACAATTTAGAATTAATAAAATTTTCACATATTTAAAATTCGATAAAAAATAGAGTGGAGGAAATAGTATATAATGAAATTATTTACAAATAATAAATTAAAGAAAATCATAAAAAATTATTCAAAAGTATGCAATTTTGTGCTATACTATAAATAGTATGAAAAGAGAGGTGTTGAAATTGCAACAAGTAACAAGTTTACAAGAAATAGAAACAGTAATTAATCAAAACGGAGAAATGGTAATTGGTAAAAATAATAAAAATAATGTAATAGTAATGAGTATGGAAGAATACAGAAATAATATTTTCGATAATGAATCAGTAAAAAAACTTTTAAAATCAGAAGAAGATATTGAAAAAGGTAGAATAAGAAAAGCAACAGAAGTTATAAAGGAGTTAAAAACAAAGTATGGATTCTAAAAATGAGCCATTTGAAGTAGAATTTACTGATGGAAGTATCGAAGAAATGACTGAAATTTATGAGTATATTTCTAATGATTTAAAAGAGGATAATGTAGCAAAAAGACTTATGACAGAAATATCAGACAGAGTTTTAGATTTAGCAAATGCACCAGAATTATATATGAAAATTGGAAAGGTTGATAGATTAAAGAGAGAATATCATAGAATGGTAGTAAAAAATTATGTTATATTATATACAATAGATTTTGAAAAAAGAAAAGTATATATTTCTCGTATGTTATATGGAAAGAGAAACTACTTAAATTTATATTAATATAGATAATAATAAATATTAAAACACTTTGAATTTACAAGTTACCTATTGTGATAAGTTATTTGATATTGAGAGGCAAATAGCTATATTAAAAGAGGAAGAAAACAACAAAAGAGAAAAGAATTATAAAAAATTTGCCATGGTCAAAAGAACTTCCAGAAGAGATATTAAATTATCAAAGTGCATATGAGAAACTTAATTTAGAAAAAGAATAAAAGCAAAACCTCAAGTATGATCCTATTTATATAGAATTGTACTTGAGGTTTTCAATACGTCTTCTCGTTAACTGCTTACATATCATATCAAATAAACCATAAACATTTTATGAAAATAAATGTACATAAAGAAAAATAATTACTCACTAACAGTAAAAAAAGTAGTTGACTAAAAAAAGAAGTAAATATATAATCTGAATATAAATTTTAGAAAAGGAAAAAATAAAAAGAGATACGAAAGGGGTAAAATGGAAAGAGAAAATAATGATAAGGTAAATAATAAAAAGAATAAAGCAATAACACTAATAGCGCTAGTTATAACCATAATAGTATTACTAATACTAGCAGGAGTAACAATAATAACTTTAATGGGAAATAATGGCTTAATAAATAGAGCGAATGATACAAAAATTGCAACAGAGATAGAAAGTATAAAAGAAGAAATAAAAATAGACATATTAGATAAACAGCTAGAGAATCAGGGAAATATATCAGATGATAATTTAAAGGAGATATTAGAAAAATATGGTACACTATCAGAAGAAGAAAAATTAACAGATAAAACATTAACCACAAAAAAAGGAAATCATGAAATAAAGGTATCAGATATATTCAATGGAACAACAGTACAAGATACACCAAAAGAACCAACATTTACAACAGTAGCAAATAAACCAGATATATTTGGATTTGATAAAACAAAAACGTACTATGTAGCATGGAATGAAAATGCAGAAAAAACAATATATGAAATAGATGAAAAGAAGATGTCAGAAAATGTTGCACCCAATAATTGGTATGATTATACAAGTGGAACAAACCATTGGGCAAATATAAAAACAACAGGAGGAGGGAATGATTGTTATTGGGTATGGATACCAAGATATGCCTATTGTATAACAGAAGGGTATCATAAAAATACAGCAGGAACAATCGATATAAAATTTTTACAAGGAACAACAAACACACCAATAGATGGAAGCAATATAGAAATAAAAAATCAAACAGGAGCAGGAAATTGGAATGTACATCCAGCATTTTGGTGGGATAAAAACAACAATGGAGTAGAAGATGAAGGAGAACAACTAAAGGAATATGGGTAGCAAAATTCGAAGCAAGTAGTAACAGTCCAACAGTAGTAGAAAATCCAACAGGAACAGACCTTGAAATAGATGGGGGTTCAGAAATGGATACAGACTTGAAAGTAAGAGTAAAACCAAATGTAACAAGTTGGAGAAATATAACAGTAGGAAATGTATTTACAGTATGTAGAAATTTAACAACAAGTGGAAATTCACTAGAAGGAACATTAGGTATTGATTCACACATGATGAAAAATACAGAATGGGGAGCAGTAGCATATTTAAGTAGAAGTGTATATGGAAAAAATGGAGAGGTATGGAATAACCCATATTATAATAATTTAACAAATAATTCACCAATAACAGGATTATGTGGGAATGAGTCAAATGGCAAAGATAATGGAACAACAGACATAACCAAAACATGTAAATACAATGAAGCAGGAGGGGAAAATGCATCTACAACAGGAAATGTATATGGAGTATATGATATGGCAGGAGGAGCATGGGAATATGTAGCAGGACTACTAAGCAACAATAAGAAAAATGGCAATAATACTGAAAAGAATAATTACTATGATTTTGGTAATTCAAATACCAATCCAAATAGATATTTTGATTGGTATGCAGGGACTTCAAGCGATAGAACTGAAAATTATAATGTAAATACAAATAAATATGGAGATGCAGTATATGAAATTTCTAGTTCTGGCGATAGTATTACTGCTAGTTGGGATGATAGTAATTCTCTCTTTCCTTTTTCTAGCTACCCAGTGTTTGCACGTGGAGGTCATGCTAATGATGGTAGCTATTCTGGTGTGTTGGAATTTGCTAGCAATACAGGTGGAAATTATGTTTTCCTCAGCTTTCGTCCAGTAGTGCTTAGTTTCCAAATGTAACTTTAAATTTGGTAAGAAAGTTAGAAATAAATTTAATTCATATTCCTTATGGAGCTCGTTTTACGCTTTATTTGTATAATTAAGTACCCTAAACGATCTACATAAAGAAAGCAGAAAAAAGAATGTATAAGTTATTTTTAACAATATTGCATAAAATAAAGCAGGCATAACCTGCTTTATTCTATGCGACGTTCCTTTGTATCAGACTTACCACACAACCTATCATACTCTTTACACTTAATCTTATAATCAATCTGCATAGCCAAATACCTGTAATACATATATGCCTGCTCATATTGCATAATAGGATTAAACATAGGATCCCTGTAAATACTATCATTAGCCATATTCGGATCAAAATTCATATTTAAGTTATCATAAGGTGGAAAACCTGAAAAATCCATATTTCTATCCAAAAAATCATCTCCTTTATATAGATATATTCAAAAAAACTTTAATTATGAAACCTAATATTTAGTTGCAAATTTTTTCCTTTTAATAATTAGAAACAATATAAACAACACAGCAAGTAATAAAATAAAAATATTGTAAAAATTAAAATAATTAGCAAGAATAGATGCAGATTTTTCTACATTTGGTGAAAATGTTGGTACTATATCTAAGTTAAAAAATGCACAATTGTTAATAACTATATATGTAAAAAAAGCAGCAATTATACCATGAAGCAGTTTGCCTAATATATATGGTTTAATAGATAAATCAGACTTAGAAGTTATACTAAAAACCTGTAACATTACAGAAATACCACCAAAACCAAGTAAAAAAGCAGAAAAAGTAGTATTTATTGAAATTGCCTTAGATGGAATTTGAGCAACTTGTTTTATACCATTAGTAAGCTCGATAAAACCAGATATTAGTGGCTTTGCAAAACTTATATCTAATTTAAGAAAATTAAAAATAGGATAAACACAATTAGCACATATATTTAATACTCCAGAATTATCTAAAATAGAAATAATAACACAAAACAATACAACAAATCCACCAATACCAACAACAGTATTAATTGCATTAGAAATACTACTAGACAACACATTTCCTAAATTAGAAAAACTAACATGTGAAGAAGCTTTAGTAGAGTTAGTACAAACAGATACAACTTCTTTATCATTAAATTTCCAAAATCTAAAAACAATACCTACACAAACACAAGCAATAAAATGAGTTATAAACAAAAGAAGTCCAGTAGTAGTATCACAAAACAAACTTATACCAACAGTACCAATAATAAACAAAGGACCAGAATTATTAGTAAAAGCAAGAAGTCTTTCAGCTTCAGCCTTAGTACAAAGTCCATCTTGTCTAAACTTTGTAACAATCTTAGCACCAATAGGATATCCACTTATAATTCCCATAACAAAGGCATATGCTCCAATACCAGGAACATTAAAAATGGGTTTCATAACTTTATTTAACAATTTTCCTATATTAGAAACAATATTTGTATGAGCCAATAATTCAGTAGCAATAAAAAATGGCAATAAAGCTGGTACAACAGAATTTGCCCATAGCAATAAACCATTCTTAGTAGCTACCAGATTTTCTTTAGAAAAAACTACCAAAGATATAGTAAATAAGCAAAATAAACAAGGTAGTAAATTTCTTTTAAAAGATAAACAAACAAAATGAGATTTATTTTTCAATGTTTCCCTCCTGTGTCAACATGTTTTTTATACAATATATTAAAAAAATATTGTAATATGCTTATTGTTATGATATTATTTGTGCATAAAGTAATAAAAAATGGAGGGATAAAAATGATAGCAATAGGAAGTAATCATGCAGGATACAACTTAAAAGAAGAAATAAAAAAATATTTAGATGAAAAACAAATAGAATATAAAGATTTTGGGGTAGGAGAAAATGAAATAATAGACTATCCAGAAATAGCAAAGAAAATAAGCAAAGCAGTTCAAACAAAAGAATGCAAAACAGGGATATTAGTAAGTAAAACAGGACTTGGAATGTCCATAGTAGCAAATAAATTTAAAGGAATAAAATGTGTTCCATGTTATGATGAATATACAGCAAAATATGCAAAAAAATATCATAATAGCAATATTATAGCATTAGGAGAAGATGGACTAAATATAAGTACAGCAATATGTATATTAAGAATGTGGCTTGCAACAGAATACGAAGGAGAAAGAAAAGACGAATTAAATGAAATTGATGAAATAGAAAAAGAAAATATGAAATAGCAGGAGGCAAAACATGTGGGGAGACATTGCAATAGCATTTTTGCTAGCATTTATTACTGCTTTCGTTATAACACCATATACAATAAAAATAGCAAAAAAATTAGGAGCTATAGATTTACCAAAAGATGAAAGAAGAATAAATAAAAAACCAATGCCTCGTTTAGGTGGACTTGCGGTAATCGCTGGCTTTTTAGTATCTGTTATATATTTAATTACAATTATGGGCATAGAAGGAACAGTAAATTTAAATACAGAAGAACAATACTATATAAAATTAATAGGATTTTTTATAGGTGCATTAGTAATAATAATTACATGTTTTATAGATGATGTAAAAGGAGTTCATCCATTATTTAAACTATCAGGACAAATAGTAGCTGCAATAATAATAGTACAAAGTGGAATAAAAATAGAACACATAAATATTCCATTTTTGTACAAAATAGGATTAAATGAAATGTTTTCTACAATACTTACAGTAGGTTGGATAGTAGGAATTACAAATGCAATAAACTTAATAGACGGACTAGATGGATTATCATCTGGAATATCATTAATATCATGTTTATCATTACTAATAATATTTTCACTAAACGATTCACCAATAATTGCAATAATACTAATAACAGCATTAGCAGGAGCTCTAACAGGATTTTTACCATTCAATTTTAATCCCGCAAAAACATTTATAGGAGATACAGGATCTAACTTTTTAGGCTATGCATTATCTGTAATTTCAATATTACGGATTAGCAAAAACATATACATTAATAGTAATTGTAGCACCACTAATAGTTCTTGCAATACCTGTATTTGATACACTTTTTGCAATAATAAGAAGAATAGTAAAAGGAAAATCATTAAAAGCAATAGTAATGCCAGACAAAGGACACTTACATCATAAAATGCTAAAAAAAGGATTTACACAAAAAGAAGCAGTACTTGTGCTATATGGAATAAGTGCAACATTTGGAATGTTTGCAGTAGTATTATTAGAAAGTGGAATATGGAAAGCATTATCATTTGCACTAATAGTAATAGCAGTAATAGCACTTGGATATAAAAATATGTTTAAATTAAGAGGAGGTGATACTATGTATAAATGTTTAGCATGTGGATACGAATATAATCCAGAAATAGGCGATCCAGACAATGGAATAGAACCAGGAACACCATTTGAAGATTTACCAGATACATGGGTATGTCCATTATGTGGAGTAGGAAAAGATATGTTTGAAGAAGAATAAACAAAAATTTAATAAATACTAGAAATTTTTACATTAATATGTTATATTATTAATGTAAATTGGGGTATCGCCAAGTGGTAAGGCAGTGGATTCTGATTCCACCATTCCTAAGTTCGAATCTTAGTACCCCAGCCATTAAACCCTTATATGAACACAGTCTACTTTATTGGTGGATTTGTAGTTAATATAAGGGTTATTATTATGTCAAAAAGCCCAGTCACCATTGACATAAAGTAATAATAATTTAAATAAACACATTAAGGAAACAAATGCACAATTAGTAAGATAAAATTTGCTAATTGTGCGTATTTGTTGTTGACATATTGGAGTAAGTTGTATATGATGTAAAAATAAAATTGTACAAAAGGGAAAAATAATATAAAAACGAGGGGAGAAGAATATGAAGAAAAAATTAAAATTAGTTAAAAATAATGGAAAAATTAAGGAATTACAACAAGATAGGGCAATAACATTAATAGCATTGGTTATTACAATAATTGTGTTGTTAATATTGGCAGGAGTAACCATAAATATTATAATCAATGGAGGGTTAATTGGGCAAGCTCAAAATGCAACAGATAGATATAAACAAGCAGAAGGCGAAGAATTAAATAGTTTAGATAATATAGTAGTAAAAATGAATATAATGGAAGAAAATGGAATAGGAGGTAATCCAAATATACCAGCAAAGCCAGGAGAACCTCTAACAGAAAAAGCGTTACCAGGAGATTATGTAAGATATGAAGTTCCAGAAAAGAATTTTACAATAACAACAGAGCAGACAGGGTATACAGAAGAACAAACATTTAGTACAGCAGATTATACAGGATTATGGCAAGTATTATATAATGATGATGAACATGGATTGCAACTAATAAGTGCAGATGTTGTAACAAATGAGAAAGGATTATATTTAAAGGGAAAAGAAGGATATAACAAAAGTATTGCAACATTAAATAATTTTTGCTCGAATTATGTAAATGCAACATATGCAACAAATGCTAGATGCGTAGGAACTAATCCAATACACCCTGAAGGGACAACTGATCTCTTTGAAGGAGTTGATGATTATCAAAAACAACATGATATGATAAGGGATGATAGAGAAGAGGTAAGTGATTATAATGCAATGAAAGAAGCAACACATCAAAATACAGATGGATTGCACTGTATAAATGAAGAATACTGGATGGCGTCTCGTAGAGCATTCGCTTATGATGATGAAGGTAATCTTTGCCACAATGCATCCTACAGTACGACTTTTAGTGTAGTATATTCTCAGAAGAACGGAGCTCTAACTCTTAAAGAATTATTATATATAAATAAAATTGGATCCTTTTCTAATAGGGAATCCTATGCTGGGGTACGAGTTGTGGTTAATTTAAGAGAAGAAGTTAAAACAAATAATGGAACTGGAGAGAAGGAAAGACCATACGAGTTAGTACTGTAATATGTTTGTTGGGAAATGAACACGATATCCTTTTTCTTCTAGCAGATAATTGGGTAATTTTTTTTCATTAAGGAGTGAACACTTAAATATAAAAGTCAGAAATTGAAAAATTTTTATGGAATATATTTCAAAAAATCTGTACATAATTTATATAAAAATATAGGAGGTATTGTGTATGAGAGATTTTTTGAAGATAGAACAAGTTAGAGGGCAGGAAGTATTAGATTCAAGAGGTAATCCAACAGTTTTAGTAGAGGTTGTTACCCAAGGTGGTTTTTGTGGAACTGCAATAGTGCCATCAGGTGCATCAACAGGAGCTTTTGAGGCGGTTGAACTACGAGATGAAGATGATAATAGGTTTTTGGGAAAAGGGGTTACAAAGGCAGTAGAAAATGTTAATAGGAAAATTGCTAAAAAATTAGAAGGTATGAATGTATATAATCAAATAGAAATTGATAGAACTCTTATTGAATTAGATGGAACAGAGAATAAAGCGAAATTAGGAGCAAATGCGACTTTAGGGGTATCGCTTGCATGTGCAAAAGCAGCTGCAAATTCTTTAGGGATGACATTATATAATTATATAGGAGGAGTAAATGCTCGTACATTACCACGTCCAATGATGAATATTTTAAATGGTGGTAAACATTCAGAAAACAATATAAATATACAAGAATTTATGATAATACCTGTTAGTGCAAAAACTTTTAGCCAATGTGTTCAAATGTGTGTAGAAGTATACCATAATTTAAAAAAAGTATTAAAGCAAAAAGGATATTCAGTAGGAGTAGGGGATGAAGGCGGTTTTGCACCAGATTTAAAAGATGAGAAAGATGCTATAGAAGTAATATTAGAAGCAGTAAAAAAAGCAGGATATCAACCTAAAAAAGATATATGCTTAGCATTAGATATAGCAAGTACTGAAATGTATGAAGAAGCAAAGAAAATAGGAAAAGAGGGATACTATTTCTGGAAAACAGATAATTTTAAAACACCAGATGAGATGATAGATTATATAGTAGAACTTGCAAATACGTATCCAATTATATCAATAGAAGACGGACTAGCAGAAGAAGATTGGAAATCGTGGGAGAAATTAACTAAAAAAATAGATAATAAAATACAATTAGTTGGAGATGACCTATTTGTTACAAATATAGCAAGACTACAAAAAGGAATAGATAAAAAAATAGCAAATAGTATATTAATAAAACCAAATCAAATTGGAACTCTAACAGAAACTCTAGAAGCAATAGAACTTGCTAAAAAGAATGGATATACAACAGTAATATCTCATCGTTCTGGAGAAACAGAAGACACAACAATAGCTGATATTGCAGTAGCAACAAATGCAGGTCAAATAAAAACAGGAGCACCTTGTAGAACAGATAGGGTAGCAAAATATAATAGATTATTATGTATAGAAGAAGAATTAGGAAAAGATATCAAGTTTTAAGTTTCCATAAATAACCATTGAATAGTATACAATAACTTTATATAATTAATATAAAGAGGTGTGTATATGAGAATATTTAAATGTTATGGAAAAAAACTAATTGTAAAAGAAATGAAAAAAAGTTATGATTTTTTTATAAAAGAAGCAAATAACAATAAAAATAGTAAAGGATATGGACTTATTAAAGATAAATCTATTTTAGCAGATAACATAGCAAGTATAGCATCAGTTGGATATGGTTTAGCAGGATTAATAATAGGCGTAGAAAATAAATGGATTAGTTATAAAAAAGCCTATGATAGGGCTAATAGAACATTAGAAACATTTATAAATAATGTAGAAGGAGAAAATGGATTTTACTATCATTTTATAAACATAGAAGATGGCAAAAGAGAATGGAATTGCGAAATTTCAATAATAGATACTGCAATATTTTTATGTGGTGCTATTGTAGCAGGTGAATATTTTAATGGTGAGGTAATAAAAAAAGCAGAAATATTATACAAAAGGGTAAATTGGGAATGGTATAGAAATAAACAGTCAAATTATTTTTATATGGGATATAAACCAGAAGAAGGTTTTTGGGGACATTGGGATATGTATGCAGAACAATTAATGTTATATGTTTTAAGCGTAGCGTCCCCAACATTTCCAGTAGATAAAAGTATGTATTATGATTTTAAAAGAAAAAAAGATGATTACAAAGATATAAACAACATAATATACACATATTGTGGGGCATTATTTACATATCAATTCTCTCATGCATGGATAAATTTTAAAAATATAAAAGACAAAAATGGTATTGATTGGTTTGAAAATTCTATTAAAGCTACAAAAGCAAATAGACAATATTGCATAGATAATAAAGATAAATGTAAAACTTATAATGAAAATTCATGGGGATTAACAGCAGGGTTATCTCCAAAAGGTTATATAAGTATGGGAGCACAACCATGTGATGTGGATTTAGAATTGCAAAATGATGGAACAGTAACTCCATGTGGTGCGATAGGTTCAATAGTATTTACACCAAAAGAAAGTATAAAGGCAATTGAATATTTTTATAACAATTTTCCTAAATTATGGGGAAAATATGGGTTAAAGGATGGATATAATTTAGAAGATTCTAAACAATGGTTTTCAAAAGAATACATAGGAATAGACAAAGGAATAGAATTAGTAATGTTAGATAATTATTTATATGGTACTATATGGAAATATTTCATGAAAAATAAATATGTACAAAATGGATTGAAAATATTAGAATTTTCAGAAAATAATATAGATTACAGTTATGTTTAAATTAAAATATAAAAACCTTACAGTAAATTTTAAAGAATTTATTGTAAGGCTTTTATAATTAGAGTAAAATTATAGCATTACAGTTTAGTTTGTAATTAATTTATTTTTGTGTTAACATACTAAAATAAAGGATGATTAGTTAGAAAAAATAAAAAGGGAGATAGCATGAATAAAAACGAGATTTTGAAGAAATATAATAAAGAGCAAGACAAATTACTTATAGCAAAAGTATTAGATAAGATAGAATATTCTAACATCAAAAACAAAATAGTAAATACAGACTTTCTTGATATGTATCAAAAAAACTTAATACAAAAATTATTAGATATTATTAAAGTAAACAATTATGTATTCTTTGGAGGATTCGAAGATGCACAAAGGACAGTTTTAATTATATATCCAAATAAGTTTGATATAGATATAGTTAAGAAAAATTATAATAACATAATGAGCATAATAGAAATAATTTTACCTAATGAATTAAAAGAAAAATATACACATAGAGATTACTTAGGAGGATTAATGAAATTAGGCATAAAAAGAGAAAAAATAGGAGATATAATAGTATTTAATGAAGGAGCACATATATTAGTTTTAGATGAAATATGCAATTATGTTAAAATAAGTATAGGAGAACTTACAAGGTTTTCAAAATCAAAAATACAAGTAAAAGATATATGTAAGATTCATAAACAACAAATACAAAAAGAAGAATATAAAATAATAGTTTCATCATTAAGATTAGACAATATTGTAGCAAGTCTTGCTAAAACATCAAGAACAAAAGCAGAAGAGTTAATAATTAGTGCAAAAGTATTTGTTAATTATGAAAATATAGTAAAAACTTCAAAATTGTTAAAACAAAATGATATTATAACAATTAGAGGAAAAGGAAAATTTGAAATAATAGAAATATTAGGAAATACTAAAAAAGGAAGACTAATTATGACAATAGAAAAATATGTATAATACTTGACATATTAAATTTTTAGCAATAAAATTACACTAAATAAAATTAAGGAGGAATTAATTATGTTAGTTACAACAAAAGAAATGTTCAAAAAAGCAATGGAAGGAAAATATGCAATAGGAGCATTTAATTTTAATAATATGGAAATTATACAAGGAATAATAGATGCTGCAAAAGAAGAAAATTCACCTGTTATATTACAAGCATCATCAGGTGCAATAAAATATGCAAGAATAAACTATTTAATGAAAATGGTAGAAGCAGCATGCCAAGAAGCACCACATATACCAATAGCACTACATTTAGATCATGGGCCAGATTTTGAAACTTGTAAAATGTGTATAGATGCAGGATTTACATCTGTAATGATAGATGGTTCAAAATATGATTTTGAGGAGAATATTGCACTAACCAAAAAAGTGGTAGACTATGCACATGAGCATGGCGTAGTAGTAGAAGCAGAATTAGGAAAATTAGCAGGAATAGAAGATGATGTAAATGTAGCCGTAGAAGATGCAATGTATACAGATCCAGTTCAAGCAAAAGAATTTGTAGAAAGAACAGGGTGTGATTCTTTAGCAATAGCAATAGGAACAAGCCATGGAGCATACAAATTTAAAGGAGATGCAAAATTAAGATTTGATATACTAGAAAAAGTAAAAGAACTAATACCAAACACACCAATAGTACTACATGGAGCATCAACAGTAATACCAGAACTAGTAGATATGTGCAATAAATATGGAGCAGACATACCAGGAGCAAAAGGAGTTCCAGATGAAATGCTACATGCAGCAGGAAAAAATGGAGTATCTAAAATAAATGTAGATACTGACTTAAGACTTGCTATGACATCACAAATAAGAAAAGTATTTGCAGAAGAACCATCAGCATTTGACCCAAGAAAATATTTAACTCCAGCAAGAGAAGAAATAAAAAATACTGTACAACACAAAATAAAAAATGTATTTGGATCAACAAATAAAGCATAATGAAGTGAACAATGCCAATGTCATTAACTTAAGCAAAAATATGTTTTAAAGAAATATAAAAAGGCAAATTAAATTATTTTCCATTAAGTTAATGACATTGGAAAAATATAATTTTACAACGATAAATGTCTTCTAATATATAGATTATCGTCTTTTTTTGCAAGTTCTCTACGTTTATCGTAAAGTTTCTTTCCTTTTCCAACACCAAGTTCAAGTTTTACAAAACATCCACTAAAATATAAAGAAATAGGAACAAGAGTATAACCTTTTTGTTTAGTAAGACCAATTAATTTATTTATTTCTCGCCTTGATAAAAGAAGTTTTCTACTTCTTAAAGGATCTTTATTAAAAATATTTCCATGTTCATAAGGACTTATATGCATACCCAAAACAAAAACTTCACCATTTTTTATAATTGCATAACTATCTTTTAAATTAACTTTTCCTGCACGAATAGACTTTATTTCTGTTCCTGTAAGAACAATACCAGTCTCTAAAGTATTTTCAATACTATAATTATGTCTAGCAGTAGGATTCTTTGCTATTAATTTTCCCATATTGTACCTCCTAAATATACAAACTATTATAACATAATTTATACAAAAATTAATAAAAAATTAACTTAAAATTTATTGATATAAAAATAACACTATGATAAAATTAGTATAAACAAAGTTAGATAAGGAAGGAAAATATGAGAATAAGAAAAAGAGCATGGGCACGACCAGAACTAGAAAAGTGTAATTTTTATGTAGATATACCACAACAAAATAAAGGAAAATGGAATGACATTTTTGAAAAAAAGCAACCAATACATATAGAACTAGGATGTGGAAAAGGTGGATTTATTTCAAAAATTGCCTTACAAAATCCTAATATAAATTATATTGCAGTAGATTTAATAGATGCAATGCTCGGTTTAGCAAAAAGGAATATCGAACAAACCTATACTTTAGCAAATAGAAAAATTGATAACGTGTTAATTGTAAGATGTGACATAGAAAGAATACTAAGCATGTTAGATGAAAATGATGTAATAGATAGAATATATATTAACTTTTGTAATCCATGGCCAAGAGGAAAACATCAAAAAAAGAGATTAACACATACAAAACAATTAGCATTATATAAAGTTTTTCTAAAAAAAGGTGGAAAGATATATTTTAAAACAGATGATGATGGATTGTTTACAGCAAGCCTTAGATACTTTGAAGAAGCAGGATATGAAATTATAAGTAAAACATATGATTTACATGCAGAAAATATTAAAGACAATATACAAACAGAACATGAAAAGATGTTTTCAGAACAAGGAATAAAGATAAAAGCATTAATTGCGCAATTTGTAGGTTAGCAATATTAAAAATAATAAAAAAACAATGACGAAAGAAGAGATTGCCTATGTTAGTTATAAAAAATAAAAAGAAATTCATACGTGGAATAACAATAATAATAGTATTTATGGCTATTATCATTACTAGTTTTGCGTTTTTAATATCAGGAATTATATCACTATTCAAAAAAGAAGAAGTAGGAACAGTACAAGCAAGCGAAACACAAAAAGTAGAAAATGATGTAAATACAGTATATACACAAAATAATATTAATAATACTGCTAATAATACTGTACAACAAGAAAATACAGAAGCAATAGCAACAATTAACAAAGAAGATATAAACAAGTGGAATTTAAAACTAGTAAATAAAGATAATTCAGTAGATAGAAACTATGTACCAGAATTAGAAGAGATATCAGATGGAGTTAAATTTGATAAAAGAGCTATAAAAAATTTAAAAAATATGATAAATGCAATGTATAATGCAGGAATAACAAAGGTATGGGTACAATCAGCATATAGAAGCTATGCAAAACAAGAAGAACTATTTAATAATAAAGTAAAATATTATAAACAAAAAGGAAAAACACAAGAAGAAGCACAAAGACTTGCACAAACAATAGTACAAAGACCAGAAATGAGTGAACACAACTTAGCACTAGCAGCAGACTTTAATACAGTAACAAATGAATTTGAAGATACAAAAGCATTTGAATGGTTAAAGAAAAACGCACAAGATTATGGATTTATTTTAAGATATCCAAAGGACAAGCAGGAAATAACAGGAATTACATATGAATCATGGCATTGGAGATATGTAGGACAAGAACATGCAAAAGTAATTAAAGAAAAAAATTATTGTTTAGAAGAATATATTGAATATTTAAAAGGAAATCAAGCGGTATAGAAGAATGTATGGACTATTAAAAATGATGTAGATAATACATAAAACATACATTATGACAAAAGATGACAAATTTATAAAAAGATGATATAATATTAAGCACAAAATAAAATTCACTATTATACATGAAGGAGGAAAGCAATGAAAAAAAGATGGTGGATGGTAGTAATAGGAGTGGTAATGCTAATTAGCATTACAGTAACAGTTTTGGCAGAGCCAAGGAGTGAATGTACACGAGAAATCAGTGTAATTCGAACAAAGTACAAAGAAGCATTACAAGAGGGGAAAATATCAAAAGAGTTATTCTTAGATGTTATAGAATTCCTTGATGCAACTGAGTACTCATTAAAAACAAAAGATGCACTAACTGTTTACGATAATTTTCCAGATAGCTATATACAATTGCTATACAGTTATAATGAAAAAGCAATTGAAGATTTAGCTGTAATAGTATGGGAATTAGGGCAGGATGCACAGCCATTTATCGATGAATACAACCAGGACATGCGATATATTGAAGAAGTGTTAGAGATATATGGCATAAAGGAAGAGCTAGAAATAATTCCACAAGAAGAATTTCCAGCATTATCGGCAAAAGGATAGGCAAAAAGCAGAGAGGTAACACTCTCTGCTTTTTGTTAAATTTTAATGAATAGTTATTTTTTAAAATAATTTTCATACTATTAAATAAAAAAGAATGGAAGGTGTTGTATGAATAAAAAAATCAAAATTTTGGGAATATGTCTTATAATAGTATCTATTTTTACATTTTTCATAATACAACCAAATGAAAAAGAAAAAATGGTTCAAGTAAATGCTCCTACTGCACTAAGTAATCAAAAAATAAGTTGGGGAATAAAGAGAGAAAAAGACCATGTTCAACCAGATTTAGGAAAAAAAAACAAAGAAATAATAGAGCAATATGAAGGAATAGCAATGGGAAATAAGGATAAAAAATATGTATATTTAACATTTGATGAGGGGTATGAAGCGGGTTACACACCAAGAATATTAGAAATCTTAAAACAAAATGATGTAAAAGCAGCATTTTTTATAACAGCACATTTTGTAAATACACAAGAACAACTAGTAAAACAAATGATAGATGAGGGTCATATTGTACGGAAACCATACAAAAAATCATCCAAGTTTACCAGAAATATCAGATGAAAAAGTAAAAACTGAAGTAATGGATTTACATACAGGAATATACCAAAAATTTCAATATGAAATGAAATATATACGACCACCAAAAGGAGAATTTAGCCAAAGAACAATAAATATAACAAATTCATTAGGCTATAAAACAGTAATGTGGAGTTTAGCATATGATGATTGGGATGAAAACAAACAAGGAAGAGATGAGTATGCAAAACAAAAGATTTTAGACAACATACATCCAGGAGCAGTAATATTATTACATGGAAATTCAAAAGATAATACAAATGTATTAGACTACTGTATAAAAGAAATAAAAAATATGGGATATGAGTTTAAAACATTAGATGAATTTGAAAAGTAAGCCTTTAGTTAAAATATATTTTTTTATGTTAGCATAAAAGTGTAATTTATATTAAAAAATAATAATTCTATAGACTTACTAGAGATATGATAAATTTTAGTCATATCTCTATTTTAGTACGACAGGCATGTCGTTTGACTAATCGGTGAAAGTCCGTAGTGGAG
>CAOKHI010000007.1 GCA_948468275.1 uncultured Clostridium sp.
TCACAATTAGAAGAATACAAAAAAGGTAAAGACTAAATGTGTCATACATAGTCGAAAGTGAGGAAGTTGTTACGAGGCTTCCTTGCTTTTTATTTTATACATAAAAAAAGTATGTGCAGTTACGATACACATACGAGCAAACAATATACACAACCTGAACTAAGGTACATTGCTTAATGTAACTATATAATAACATCTCTTTTTATTTTTGTCAAATATGATTTTAAAATTTTTTCATAAAATTTAATAAACATTTCACTATTAAAGACCTAGTTGCACACATTTACAAAAAAATTGCTCATTTTTTTTGCAATTTTTTGTTTGGTATCAACGAAAAGACTATTTCTGCTATATTCTAGCCTAAAATAGTCTTTTGTTTAGGTTGTTGTTTATGTGTAAAAAGTGAAAATAAATCACTAAAAATTAACAATAAAATTTAACTGGACTTTGTTTTTGTACTTCTTTCCATTTTGCAATAATTTTAAAATAATTTAATATAATCATATCAAATATGTAGCTTAAATGGTTATTGGGAATTCGACTTAAATTATTAGCTAATATACAGCCACCGGTCTTTGTAAGCCAAATTTTAGTGGAATTACCAGTTGGTTTTCCTTTTGAAACATGTACATGAATAGGTTAATTATTTTCATTTGACCAAAAATAAATTTTATATCCGCATTATTTCTAGTAAATTAGGCAAATTTAAGCTCCCCTTCACGAGCATACTTAAAGAATAGATGTCACCTCTTTCTACAATTTGTCGAAACTCTTCCACTTCTTTATCTGTGTATTGTCCATCTCTTTCTATAATTTTATAACTAGGAATTTCAAAAATAACTGTATCAAATCCATGCTCTGTTGGTCTTTCAAAAGTAACATGGATATATTCTTCTCCATTATCGTTTTTACAAATATCAGAGAAAACTACTTCTGTTTCGTCTGGATATTTACAAAGTGTATATACCTAAAAAAACACGCTCCTTTAATTATTAGTATTATAACACAATAAAAAATATTTTACTACTGATTATAAACAGAAAATTAGAAAAAATGAAAATAAATTACTAGAAATTAGAGAAAATCAATTAAAAAGCAATCATAAAAAATAAAAAATCGTGAAATCCCTTGGTATTCTATTGATACACAAATATTAGTAATTAAGTTAAAAATATGCTCGTGAAAAGAAATGAAATAGCTTGTATCCTTAGACACAAGCTATTTATAAGATTTATTTAATTGGTAGCGAAGGGGAGACTCGAACTCTCGACATTTCGGGTATGAACCGAACGCTCTAGCCAACTGAGCTACTTCGCCATATGTTTTGCAACAAGTATTATTATAATAGTATATACTTAATTTGTCAAGATTAAACAAAAATATTTTTTTCTATGCATTATTATTATGGAGTTGTATATAAAAAATCTTCGAAAAATTTGCTATACCTGTTGTACAGCAAGCTTTGATTATATTTTAACTATAAAAACTTACTCTAAAAAAGTAATTTAAAATCTTAATTTTAAGTATATTTATAGCAAATTCTTCGAAGTGCTATTTTGCATTTGTTATAATGTAGCTTGTTTCTAATTCATGTAATCTCTTAATTTTTTACTTCTGCTTGGATGTCTTAGTTTTCTTAAGGCTTTTGCTTCTATTTGTCTTATTCTTTCTCTTGTTACTTCAAATTCTCTCCCCACTTCTTCTAGTGTTCTGGCTTTTCCATCTTCTAGTCCAAATCTTAATTTTAGTACCTTTGCTTCTCGTGGTGTTAGTGTATTCATTACTTCTTCTAGTTGCTCTTTTAGTAATGTGTATGCTGCTGAATCATGTGGCGCTGGTGAATCTTCATCTTGTATAAAATCACCTAAATGGCTATCGTCTTCTTCTCCTATTGGTGTTTCTAGTGATACTGGATCTTGTGCTATTTTTTGTATTTCCATTACTTTTTCTACAGGCATTTCTAGTTCAGCTGCTATTTCCTCTGGAGTTGGTTCTCTTCCAAATTTTTGAAGTAAATGTCTTGATGTACGTATTAATTTGTTTATTGTTTCTACCATATGAACTGGTATTCTTATTGTTCTTGCTTGATCTGCTATTGCTCTTGTTATTGCTTGTCTAATCCACCAAGTCGCATATGTGCTAAATTTAAATCCTTTTTCATAATCGAATTTTTCTACTGCTTTTATTAATCCCATATTTCCTTCTTGTATTAAGTCTAAGAATAACATCCCTCTACCTACATATTTTTTTGCAATACTTACAACTAATCTTAGGTTCGATTCAGCTAACTTTTGTTTTGCTTCTTCATCATCTTCTAATACTTTTTGTGCAAGTTCTAGTTCTTCTTCATAACTTAAAAGTGGTATTCTTCCTATTTCTCTTAAATACATACGAACTGGATCATCTGTACTTACTCCCTCTAATGCTGTTAATGTAATATCTTCTACTTTAATATCTTCTACTTCCTCTAAGTCTTCTAAATCTGGCTCTTCTTCATCTAATCCATCTTTTAGTAAATCAACATTTAATTCTTCAAACGCATCAAATACCTTATCTATTTGTTCTGGATTTGCATCATCTAGCTGTGTTGCTAATTCTCCATATGTCATTTTTCCATTTTGTTTTGCTTTTTCTAATATCTCTTCTACCTTGATGTCCTTTTTTTCTTTTTTTATTTCCTCTTTGTTAGTTTCTTTTTTTGTATCATTATTTTTGGCCACTTTATATTACCCCCTTATTTCATTTTTGCAAGTTCTATAATTATTGTGCTTAACCTTTTTTCTAAATTACTACTATCCTCTTTATTCAACTGCTTATTTTCTAATTGCTTTATTATTTTGTTCTTTTCATCTATTAGCTTTTCTTTTTGATATATCGCCAAAATATCTTTGGTAGCTTTTTCATTGTTTGTAATCTCAAAATCTTCTGCCATTATAGAAGTTATATGGTTAACAATCTCTTCATCTTCAAATAAATCTATTATATTATTATTACTATTTCCTTTTTCAAAATGTTCATACAAAATTTCAGCAATTTTTTGATTTTTTGAAAATTTAAAATCTTGTGGTTTAATTTGTTCATTAATCTGCTCATATGCATTAATTTCTGGATTTATTAGTAATGATATAATCATATTTTCTCTTTTTAACAATGCTTCACTAATATCAT
Source organism: uncultured Clostridium sp. (assembly GCA_948468275.1). Lineage (GTDB taxonomy): Bacteria > Bacillota > Clostridia > TANB77 > CAG-508 > RGIG8482. The sequence continues at coordinate 3,169 of CAOKHI010000007.1, forward strand.
CATTATTTACTACTTTTACTTTATTTTGCACTATTGGCTTTTGCAGTACTTTTATTCCTTGGCTGTTTGCATATTCTCTTTTATTTGCTTCTGCATATATTGCTTCTTTTGAAATTCCATATTCTGATGATATTTTATCTATGTATATTTCTTTTTCAATATTATTATCTACTTTTGAAAGTATTTTTATTATTTCATTTAAAAACTTTATTTTATCACTTGCAGTTTCAATTTTTAAACTATTTTTTAATACTTTTACTTTAAATTCTACTAATGATATCGCCTCATCCACTCTTTTTAAAAATCTACCACTTCCATATTTTACTACATATTCATCTGGATCTTTTGCTTCTCCATCTAATTGCAGTATTCTAATATCACACCCTAAATTTTGTAGTATTTCCATTCCTCGCATTGTTGCTGCTTGTCCTGCTCCATCAGAGTCATATCCAATAATTATTTGCGATGCATATTTTCTTAATAGCCTTCCTTGTTGTTCTGTAAGTGCTGTTCCTAATGATGCAACTACATTTGTTATTCCTCTTTGATATAATGAAATTGCATCCATATAACCTTCAACAATTATTATTTTGTCTTTCCCACTCTTTTTTGCAACATTTAAACCAAAAAGATTTCTACCTTTACTATATACTATATTTTCTGGTGAATTTATGTATTTTGGTTTACTATCATCTAATACCCTTCCTCCAAATGCTATTACTCTATCTTGTACATCTTTTATTGGAAACATAAGTCGTGTTTTAAACCTATCAAAAAATTGACCTTTTGCAGATTTATTTGCTAAACTTGATGCAAGTATTTCTTCATCTGAAAATCCATGTTTTTTTAATTCTTTATACAATTCATCATAATTTGTTGAAAATCCTATACTAAAGGTTTGTAATGTATTATTGTCTAATTTTCTTTTTTTTACATATTCTTGAGCAAGTTTTGCTGAAGGCTTATATAAGTTTTCATGGTAAAATTGTGCTGCTATTTTGTTAATTTTAAATACACTATCCTTTATTCTTAACTTTTCATTATCCATACCATTTTCTAATGTAGGAAGTGTTATACCTGATTTTTCTGCAAGCATTTCTAATGTTTGCCTAAAATCTAAACTTTCAATTTTACTAACAAATCTAATAACATCTCCTCCTACTCCACAGCCAAAACAATGAAAAATTTGTCTATCTGGAGAAACAGAAAAAGAGGGCGATTTCTCTTTATGAAATGGACATAATCCAAAAAAGTTTCTACCGCTTCTTTTTAATACTACGTATTGTGATATTACATCAACTATATCATTACTATTTCTGATTTCATCAATTATTTCATCACTATATCGTACCATTATATTTTACCTTTCTTTATTATAATATACTATTCGACAGATATTAATTAAATCCTGCCTAATTCACATAAAATATTACAAAAATATTACAAGATTTTGTCTTAAAATCTGTCAATAGGGACGGGGCTATTTGACACAAAACTAAAAAATATATTTAAGTTTGTTATAAAAAAGGAGTGTCAAATAGCCCCGTCCCTATTGACACTTATTTTAACAAAAAAAGAGAGAATCTTCTCTCCTTTATGTACTTTATAAATTTTCTGATGTTCCTGTTTCTTCAAATGGAATGAATTTGTTTACTACATTTTGTACAGGCTCTATATTGTCTAGTTCGAATTCTTTAAATGATGCATTTATTTTATTTTCTATTATTCCTTCTACCTCATCTATTGATGAATTTTCTGCTAATACTAATTCACTTACTAAAATTTGTTTTGCATTTGATAACATTTTCTTTTCACCTGTAGATAAGCCTTTTTCTTTTTGTTTAAAACTTAAATTTCTAACAACATCTGCTATTTCATATATGTCGCCACTTTTCATTTTGTCCATATTATCTCTATAACGTTTGTTCCAATTTGCAGACATTTCTGTTTTGTCTTCTTCTAATATTGAAAATACTTTGTCTGCAGATTCTTTATCTATTATTCCTCTTACACCTATTTCTTCTGCTTTGTTGGTTGGCACCATTACTTTTACTTCCCCTGGCATCTTTAGTATATAGTATGATTGCTTTTGTCCTAATATGTCTTTTTCTTCTATTGCATCTATTATTCCTGCCCCGTGCATAGGGTATACAATATGGTCTCCTACATTAAACATGTTTGTGCCACTCCCTTTCGAAAATATAAATGAAAAAACGCGATTAAATCGTAAACTCTGGGTTGTTTTATCAATCGCCTTCTTGCTCTTTTTTAACCATATCTATTATACTACAAAAATTACCAAAAGTCAAAAGATTTTTGGTAATTTTTTCTTAGTAAAATTCTAGTTTTTTGCATGATTTCGCTGTATAAATGGTTTAATAAAAATATTTTTACTTTCAGTGTTATTTGTTTGTAGAACCAAATCCTCCTATTCTTTCACCTTGTGCATCATCATCATCTGTGATTAAATATTTTTGAAAAATTGCTTGTCCTATGGCTTCACCTTTTTTTATTTGTACATCTTCTTCTTTTATATTGTAAAAAGCAAACATAATATGCCCATCATTATCTGGATTTCCATAGTAGTCACTGTCTATTACTCCTATACTATTTGATAGTATTAATCCTTTCTTTTTAGGATTAGAACTTCTATTGGCTAGTATTAATACTTCATCATTAGCCATATATGCTTTTATTCCTGTTTTTACAATAGTTGGATTATCTCCTTTTTTAAAACTTGGTATAATACAGTCTTCTGCTGCTTCAATATCATATCCTGCTGAAAATTTTGTCTTTCTTATAGGTAATTTTATTTGCTTATCTTCAAACCCTTTTGCTACTTCAAATCCACGTACTTTTTCCATTCTTTTCTCCTCTTTTCTTTTAAGATATACTTATTTTATTATAGCAAATCTAGTTTGTCAATCAAAATTTTTTAATCCTGCTGCCCCTATTATTCCTGCATCATTTTTTAGATGCGCTAAAATTATATTTGGTACATCTTTATTAAATAATGTTTTATTTTCTTTTAGATTTTTTTCTATTTTTTCTAAAAATATGTCTTTGTAATATGAAAAACTACCTCCTATACTTATTGCTTCTGGTTGGAATATTTTAATTATATTTAATAGTCCTATACATAAATTTTGTGTATAATTTTCTATAATTGCTTGTATTGATTCTGTTTGCAGATTCTGCTTTAGTATGTTTAATAGTTCTTCTCCTGTTATTTGTGTGTTTAATTTTAGTTCCTGTTTTATGTCGTTTTTTAATGCTGTTATTGATGCATAGCTTTCAAAACATCCTTTTTGCCCACATTTGCATTGCTTTGCTTGTTTTGAAATTACCATATGTCCTAATTCAAATCCTTCTGCTTTTTTTGGTTTTAGTAACTTTCCATCTAAAAATACTGCGCCACCTATGCCTGTTCCTATTGTTAGAAATACGCAGTCTGAATATTGTTTTAGACTACCATATTCTTTTTCCGCTATTGCTGCACATTTTGCATCATTTCTTATGTGAATTGGAACATCATAGTATTTTTTTAGTTCATCATATAGATTATAATCTTTTAATTTCAAATTTACTGTGTTTATTATTTTGCCCTGTGTTACTAAGCCTGGTACTGCTAGTCCTATTGATTTTATTTCATTAATTTGTATTTTTTGGTTTTGTAATATCCTTTGTATAGTACCATGTATTATTGTTTCAATTTCTTCTTGTATATTTGTATTTTCTTTTATTAGTAAATTTTTTTCTTCTTTTTGTATTATCTTACCATTATTTACCAATCCTATGCCTATGTGGCTTCCTCCTAAGTCTATTCCTATTTGCATTTTCATTCCTCCATCTTTTTTATTTTATTATACTCTTATTTATTAAAAAAAGAAGGAAATGCATTCCCTCTTTTTTATTATTAAAATCCATATGCTGAGAATAAGAATGTTCCCATATATAGTTGGATACATGGTACTAATACTACAATTACAAAGAATATTAATATTATACCAACTATACTATATACTACTTGTGGTAATACTGCCATTATTTTTTCTAGTGTTGCATCTACATCCATTTCTATATATTCTAATAATTTAGACATCATTTCTGCTAAATCTGTTTTCATTCCTATTTTTAACATTTCTGTTATCATTGATGATGGTAATCCTGATTTTTCAAATGGCTCTATCCATGATTGTCCTATTAAAATATTATTTATTGATGTTTCTATTATTGATAGCATAACATAATTTTTTATAACATTTTTACTTACTTCTATGGCATCTTGTATTCTCATACCATTGTTTAAATTTAGGAGCATTGCTTGCATTAGTCTTGAAAAATCTAATAGAAATATTAGCTTCCCAAATATTGGCATTGTATATTTAAAATAATCAAAATTATATTTTCCTTTTGGTGTATTTATATATGATATTATTCCTCCAGCTATTGCTAATATTATAATTAGTGGAATATACCAATGAATTGCAATTTGGTCTACCACACCTGAAAACCAAAGTGATATAGCAGGAAGTTGTTCTGCTGATCCTATTGTATCAAATACTCCCTGAATTGCTGGTATTGCTACTACTGAACCTATTATTAATAATACAAGTAATAATACAAACTGTACAATATTTGGTATTAATATTTTCCTTATTTTGGTATTTAGGGTTGATGATTCATCTAAGTATTTTACTGCTTGTTGTAAAGATGTTGTAAGTGAACCAGATAACTCCCCTACTTTTATCATATTAACATATATAAATGGGAAGACATTCGAATAGTATTCCATAGTTGTATACATATTTTCTCCTGCTTCAACACCTGCTAAAATATCTTCTAAAATTCCTCTTAGAGTAAAATTCTCTGTACTTTCTATTATTGTATTTAATGCATGAATATTGTTAAAGTTTGCTTTTTTTAGTAAATAGAAATTTTGTGTAAATATTACTAAATCTCTTGTAGTTATTTTTTCTGATTTAGCAAGTGCTTGATTTATTCTTTGTACATATGTTCTTTTAGGTTTATCTTTTGCTCTCATAATGCTTGATGTATCAACATTTCTCATTATATCATTGATATCTTGCACATGTCTTTTTGGTTTTTTTACTTTTGTTTTGTTAATGGAAATAGGCTCTGTTATACTAATTGGAACTAAGTTATTCCTTTTTAATTTTTTTATTACAGAACTTCTATTTTGTTCATCGATTACATTTGTAACTATTACACCATTTTCAGTTAGAGCTCTATATCTATATACAGGCATTAGTAGCCTCCTTTCATTGATTATTTATTCTTTTTTATTCTAAGTTGCATAATTGTTCTATTTAGTGTTTCTATGTTCTTTTCTTCTATTTGTGCTTTTGCTTGCTCTAATGTTATTCTATCATCTACAAATAGTTGTGCTATTGAATTTATTAGACCAATACTTCCTTTATCTGAAGAACTTTGAATTGCATCTTCAATTTCAGATACACTTATTTTATCTTTTCTAATTAGACCTGCTACTATATTATCTACTACCATTACTTCTGGAACTAATGCTAGTTTTCCATCTGTTCCTGGTAATAGCCTTTGAGATATAACTAATTTTAATAAAGATGATATTAGATATTTTATAGTTACTTGATCACTTATATCATAAAAGTTTATCATTCTATCTATGGTTTCTGCACAAGATTTTGTATGAAGAGTTCCTATTACTAAATGTCCTGCTTCTGCTGTTTCGATTGCTGCATCCATTGTTTCTTTATCTCTAATCTCTCCTACTACTATAATATCACAGTCTTCTCTTAAAGAGTTTTTTACACCATCACTATAACATAAAGTATCTCCACCTATTCCAACTTCTTTTTGAACTATTATAGACTGTTTAGAAGTGTGTTTATATTCTATTGGGCTTTCTAATGTTAATATTTTTTTATTTTGTGTTTGGTTTATTTCATCAATCAATGCACTTAGTGTTGTTGTTTTACCAGAGTTTGTCTTTCCTGTAACTAGCATTAATCCTTGTGGTTGATATGTCATACGTCTTACTATATCTGGAACTCCTAAATCCTCGAATCTTGGTAATTCATTTTTTATAATTCTTAATGTAAATAATGGTACATCATTTGAAGAAGATATATTAACCCTAAAACGTAGGTTGTCATATTCTAAAGAAGTATCTAGCTTTTTTGTTTCTTTGAATACAGTATCTTTATCTATGTTTCCTCTTACTAAATAATCATATATTTCATTCATATCTTCTTGTGTTAGCACATCTGTATCTTCTACTTCTTCTAATCTTCTTATTATTCTTACCATCGGTTTTAAACCATGTATAAAGTGTATGTCTGATGCATCATGTTGTATTGCATAATCTAAAATTTTTTCAATTTCTATCATTAGTATTTTTCCCCCTTATGTTTTAAAATATTACTAATTTTTTATTTAATTCTTCTAATGTTGTAATTCCTTGTAGTACTTTGTTTATACCATCTATTATAAGTGGTTTATAACTTGTTTTTAATGCTTCTTCTTTAATTTTTAATGTTGATGCATCATTTATTATTAATTCTCTTATATTATCATCTATTGCTAATATTTCAAATATACCTATTCTTTCATAATATCCTGAATTATTGCATTTCTCACAACCTACTGTTGTATACGTTGTTTTTCCTTCAAAGTTATATTCTACACCATATTTTTTACCAATTTCATATATAATATTTTTTTCTTTTTCTGTAAAATCTCTTCTTATTGCGCAATGTGGACAAATTTTTCTTACTAATCTTTGTGAAACAGATGTTGCAAGTGTACTTGCTATATCATAATTTGATACTCCCATTTTTCTTAATCTTGTAATTACTTCTATACTATCTATTGTATGAATTGTAGATAATACATAATGACCTGTTTGTCCTGCCTGCATTGCTATTTCTGCTGTTTCTTTATCACGTATTTCTCCTACTAGTATTATATCTGGATCTTGTCTTAAAACTGTTCTTAATGAATCTATAAATGACGCTTTTGCATCTATTTCTATTTGGTTTAATCCACTAATTCTAATTTCTACTGGATCTTCTATTGTAGTAACATTGATGCTTGGTTTATTTAAGTAATCTATAATACTATATAATGTTGTTGTTTTTCCTTCTCCTGTTGGTGCTGCCATTACAGTTATACTATTTCTTTTGTCAAAACTCTTTCTTACTGTTTCTTCATCATTTGGAAAACCTAAATCAAATATTCTTTTAACATTTGCATTTTTCTTCAATAATCTTAAAACGAATTTTTCTCCATATACATTTTTTTGTGAAGATACACGTATATTATACTCTGGATATAACAAAATTCTACCATCTTGCGATTCCTGTTTTTCTTGGTGCATATTTGAAATAGCTTTTAATCTACCTATTATTTGGTTTTGCTTGTCATTATCAACATTAGCTGCTGTATATAGCTCACCATCTATTCTATATCTTACTCTTAATTCATTATCCATAGGCTCTATATGAATATCGCTTGCTCTTCTTTCTATTGCTGTTTTTATTATACTATCTATTAATCCTGTTATGTCTGATGATAGGTTGATATTATCTGAAACTGTACCTTCTAAAGATTTAAATATATCCTCTATTATACTTTCAAAAGTAATATATTTATCCATTATTAAACCTTTATTTAATAATAGCAATCGAATTACTTCTACTGTCTTTTTATTTGCTGTATCTGAAAAACATACTTTTATTTTACCATTTTCTATGTCAAATGGTATTGCTTTATGCTTTTTTAAAACATCTAAAGATATGTAATCCTCTAACCTTATTTTTATATCTTGTGGTCCTATTATTATACCTTTTTCACCTAAAATTTCCCCTATAGCATTTATAAGTTTGTATGAATCACATATTTTTAATGTATTTAAAATATCACCCATTTTTTTATTAGTATGAGTTTTTTGATAATCTAATGCTCTTTGTATATCATCTTGTGTAATTAGACCTCTTCTAACTAACTCTATTCCTATTGGTAATCTTTTTGTGTCCATATTTTCTCCTCCTTTGTATTTGCACTAATTATATTATACAATATTTTTTTTAGTATTAATATATATTTTACATATTGGTAAAACTTACATATTTCTTACTTTGCAATAACATATTTCTTTGTTGTTGTATATTCAAAACTATCTCCTATTGTAACAAGTACAGATACTACATCTTTTTCATTTATTTTTTCTAAATTAAATTGTAGATTTTTTACATTTTCACATAATCGTATATTATTCATATATATAGATTTATCTTGAAAAGTATAAGTGTTTCCAGATGAAAATGTTATTTTTGTTTTATCTTGTGATATAGCCATAATAGAATTTCCACTTTTTTTTACCTCTTCTATAAAATGCATATTAAATTTTGTAATCTCAGATGCATTTTTACTAGCATTATCTAAGTTATTAACATTTGTATAGAAAAACGACGTTATAGATGCTATTATACCAATTACTAATAACATTGCTATTACATATACTGTTAAACTTGCTATACTAACTCCTGAATTATTTTTCATCGCTTGTTATACCCTTTCGTTTTATTTAAATAGATTTTAATAAAATTTTTTAATAACATTAATCTTTATTTTGTTATCAATCTTCTTATTTCTAATTCATTAGTTCTTTTTGCTAGCTGATAGTTTACTTTTACTGTTAAAATTTTTATTATATCTTCCTTATCCGTATTTCCTGAAGTTTCGTTATATTTTTGTAAATTTGCTGTTATAGTATATTGTTGTGGTATTGTTTTATTATTATATAATTCTTGTATCTTGCTATTAACAGATTCTATTGTAACATCATCATAGTTCATCATTTCAACATTTTCAATAACATCTATTATACAATTAGTAGCAATTGCAGTTCTGTTTTTTGATGTAACTGATAAATAGTAATTATAGTATGCAGTAGCTATTATTGAAGAAAATAAAACTATTATAATAATTGCTATTACAATATCTGTTGTTGTAAAACCTTTATTGTTTTTATACATAAACTTTATTTTTGTATTCATTTTACCACCTTATTTAAAAATCATATAATTTGTAATGATATTTGCCATAATTATAATTATTATGTTACAAATACACATAATAAATGCAGGTTGTGTACTAATTTTTTTATCTGATATTTTACTTTTTGTATTTCTTAATTTTAAAATTATATTTCTTATTCCAATTGCTAATATTGTTAATATTATTGTAAGAATTGCTCCTTGCTCTTTTGAAAATATTAACATAGTAAGAAACAAAGTAATTAGTTGTATCGAATATTCATATTTTAGATTTCTTTTTAAAAATACAATATCTACTAATTGTAAAATTGCTAAAATTGCTAAATATATAACATATCCATATACATTATTGTGTTGAAATGTACATGAATATACTATATATAAAATTGCTATTACTTGTGTATATATTAATACAGATTTTTGAATTGTTCTATTTTCTTTATCTATACCAGCTATTATAAATAATCCTGTAAAGTATAGCATTCCTAAAACTAATAATATTATTAGTTTTATATCTATATATAATATACTTATTTTTAATGACATTGCATATAAAACAAATACAAGACCTGTTAATACTTCTAATAATAAGTATCTAATTCTAATTTTATTTTTACAATATTTACACTTTCCTCCTAAAAAAATATAGCTAAACACTGGAACTAAATCTAATAAACCTAATTTGTGATTACATTTAGGACAATAAGAATGTTTATATGTAATATTTTCTCCTTTTGGAATTCTATAAACTGCAAGTGTAAAAAAACTTCCAAAATAAATTCCTATAAAAAAAATTAAAATATAAAAAAATACTTGTATCATGTTTTCTCCTTCTTTTAAACTAAATGACATATACATATATATTGCATATGTCATTTAGCTATAGAATTCTTACTATTCTCCTTGTGGTGTTGTTGGTGTTGTTGGTGTTGTTAAATTTGTATAGTAAGCATTGAATACATTTTCAGCATGATTTAATTGTTCCATTTCATTTTGTTGTGCATTATCATATACTTGTACACTATTTTGAGCACGGTCAATTAAACCATTATTTAAAACTAAAGATATTGTTACCCCTGCTAATATTAATAATACTATTATTGTGATAACTAATGCTACTAAAGTAATACCTTTTTGTGAGTTAAACATAAAAATTCCTCCTTATCTTTATTCTTATTTTGTATATATCTATAAAATAAATATAACCTAAAATTATTTTGTACCAGTATTTTTTATATAATTTCCTGTTGAATCTGGATTTGTTTTATTTGTAGTTGTATCATTTTTGTTATTATCATTTGTATTAGTTGTTGTATTACTACTATTATCATTATTATTTGCTGTTGTATTTGAAACATTATTAGATTGTGTTGTTGAAGTTGCTTCAAAAGGATTTGCTTTTCCTTTATTATAGTCTTTTACTTTTTCATAATTTGTTAAGTCTGTTTCATCTATTTCATAAGTTACTATAGTTTGTATATCATTTTCATCTACTGTTTCTTTTAATTCTTGTTTTATATTTTCTGGTGTTTGATATGGTTCTACTGTTGGAACTATTTTACTTGTAGGAATATAATCATATAAGAATATTCCTAATACTAATACTATTGCTAATAATAAAAGTAAGATTATAATTATTTCTTTAAAAACATTTTTAAACATTTGTACCTCCTTTATTGATTTTCTTTGTTGCCTTCTGCATTTTTATCATTATCTAGCGTGTTAGAATTATTTTGTTTTGTATCATTTGAATTTTGTGTATTACTGTTATTTTGTGTGTTATTTGTATCATTTGAATTTTGTGTATTGCTGTTATTTTGTGTGTTATTTGTAGGATTTGTATTTTGTGATTGTGTTGCTAATTTTTCTAAATTTATTGCTATATCTTTTGTAACAAATGTTGCTTGTAATGTTACAGTATCTTGTGTTTGTTCATTTACTGTTGGCAATAATTTAAAATTTTCAATTTTAAATCCTAAAGATGAATCATTTTCAACAGCTGTTATAAATTCTGATATAGATACGTATCTCCCTGTTGCTGTATAATATAAATCATATTGATTAGGTGTACCAGTACTACTAGTTTTAATTTCTAATTTTAATATTACTCCATTTTTGGTTGCATGGTTTCCAATTCTTGTCCATAAATATTCTGTTTCATATTTTTCAAATTGGCTTGCTTTTGCTACTTCTTCTGTTGAACTAAAAGCAACTAAATCTGCATAATTACTTTTTTCTTTTAATAATTCTTTTGAACTTGAATTTAATTCAGATATTGCTGCTGGATATCCTGTACTTGTTAAACTTGTTGCTTGTTGCAATTTTAAATCTAACTGCTCATTTTTTTGTTTCATTCCGCCAAAAGATAATACCTCAACTCCAAAAACTCGCATTCCATCTGATATCATAAAATATCCAATTATAAGCAATATAAGTATTATTATCATTATCAATATTTTTCTCATGGTAATTCTCCTTCTATAGTAACCTTAACAACATTGTCTTGCTTTTGACTACTATCAGATACTACATTTGTTAATATTCCATCTTCTTTCAATTTTGCTTTTAAATATCCTAATTGTTGATATGTTTCTGATTGTGCATTAATTACTATATGCGAACCTGTTGTATTTTCTATTGATGTTATTTGAACTTCTTTTGGTATTACCCACATAATTTGATTTAATAATGTAGGAATAGCTTTTTTATTTTTATTTTTTTCTGAAATTCTATTATTTAGTTCTTCTAAATTTTGCCTCATACTAACATATTTACTTGTATTAGTCCTTATTTTTCCTGTATCTGATTTTACACTTGATATTTGTGCATTTACATTGTCGATTGCTACATCTATTTCTATTTCTTTTTTATTCATTGCATTATTTAGATATATAGAAAATCCGCAATATGTTATTATTAGAATCAAAATCCCAATACAAGTTCTAATTAAACTATGCTCTAATGGTGTTAATTTTTCTTTAAAATCAAATCTCAAGTTAAAGTCAAATTTACTACTAGATCTTTTTCCTTTTAATTTCTTTGACCCTCCACCAACTTCTACCGTCATCCATTCAGGCAATTTATCCATAAAAGATTCTTTTTTAAAGTTCATTGCCTTTATTCCTTCTCCTAAGCCTTGTAATGCAAGAGCTATTGGTGAATTAACTTCAATATAATCTTTCATATTAACTTTTGAATGTAAGTTTTGTATAAAATATGGTTTTAGGACTTCACATTTTGCATCTGCAAAAAACTCTTGAAAATATATATCTATATTGTTAATTACTGATGCTGTACCTGTTATATATATTTTATTTATTTTGTTTAAACTATTACTAATTATTTTTCTTATTTCTCCAACTATATTATATAAAGTTGGCATTATATCTTCTAAATATACATTTTCTTCATATTGTAAATCTCTTCCTTCACTTGTATAAATTGTAGTATTTTTACATATTTCATATGCTTTCGAATATGAATTTTCTTTTAAATTAATACTATTTAATATCTGTTTTGTACCTTCTTCTATAATATTAACATCATATATTTTCCTATCTATAACTGTAGTAACTGTTGTTTTATTTTCAATATTTACTATAATTACATTTTCTTTTTCTTTTGATTCTAATAGGTTAGTAATACTAGTTCCCATAGGGGATATTGTTGAAACTTTATAGCTTTCTAATTGTTGAATTTTCTTTGCTATATCTGCTTTATTTGCTGATACGTGTATAGCTTTTATTTTCTCTTTATCTATATTATCATCTACTAATACATATCGACTTTCAAATGCTTCTTTATTAACCCCTTGATCATAACAAAGTGATTCAAATTCTGTTGTAATAACATTTTGCATGTCCTTTTTGTTTAGTAAACTAAAAAGATAAAAATAGTTATAATTTTCATCTGCTAAATTAATACTAATTGGTATTTTATAACTATATGTTTCTTCAATAACTTGACGTATTGCTTCATTTAATTTGTCGAAAAATTTTATACCAAATGAATCAATTTTAATATTATCATTATCTTTAGAAACTTTTGCATATTTAATTATATTATCCTCTATATATAATCCTAAACAAGTTGACATTTTCTTCTCCTTTGTTATAATTTATTCTTATTTTTAACATTTATATATTTTTAATACTTGTATTTTTATTCATTTATTACATTTTTTTGCATTTTAGAGCAATTTTTACATATTATTTCTAATTTATATTGTTATTCTATATTTTTTTTGTAAAAAGTCAATAGTTTTAATTCAATTGTCATTGAATTGTAATGTTATTGTAATAATTATTGTTTCTAATTATAGTTTTCGTTTTATTTTTGAAATATAAAATCCATCATTTATTTCATTTGGCAAAATAGTTTCTTCTAAAACCTTTTCATAATCTTTCTCATTTTTAATTACACTTTGTACTATGTCTTGATTTTCTTCTTTTATAATACTACATGTTGAATATACTAGTTCTCCATCTTTCTTCAAGTATTTCAAACAATTTTGTAATATACTTTTTTGTATATTTGTAATTTGTTCTATATCTTCTTTTTTTCTTTGCCATTTTATATCTGGTTTTCTTTTCATTACACCTAATCCTAAACATGGCACATCTAATAGGATTTTGTCGAATTTTGAAACAAGTTCTTCTTTAAAAATAGTAGCATCATTTACACTTGCATTTATTATTTGTATTCCCATTCTTTTTGCTGTTTGTTCTACTAAATTTACTCTATGTAGATGAATATCCCAAGCAATAATCTTACCCTTATTTTTCATTAACTGTGCTAAATATGTTGTTTTTCCTCCTGGTGCACTACAAGCATCTAAAACTATTTCATCTTCTTTTGGAGCTAAAATTTTAGGAATTTTCCCTGCACCCATGTCTTGCACTGTAATTAATCCATTTTTAAATATATTAAGTTGTGAAATATTTTTTATTTTTTCTAAATATATAAAATCTTCTAATATTGTTTCTTTATATTCAATATCTTTTTCTTCTAATATTTTTATTATTTCTTGTTTTGTAGTTTTTAATGTATTAATTCTTATGGTTAATTTTGGCTTACTAACAGAATATTTACATATTTCTTCTACTTGTTTTATATTATATTGTTCTAAAAATTTTTCTACTATCCATTCTGGCATAGAATATAGTTTTGATATTCTTTGTATATTATCCTTTATTTTATTTAATTCTTCATAATCGCTTTTTTGAATTTTTCTTAAAACAGCATTTACAAAACTTACAGATTTATATCCATATTTTTTTGTTAAATTAACACTTTCATTTACTGCTGCTGACTTTGGTATTTTATCTAAGAAAAGTATTTGATATGCTCCAATTCTTAATATATTTAATATCCATTTTGAAATTTTATTTATTTTTATTTTTGAATATTTTTGAATAATTGTATCTATTGTAAGTTTTCTTTGAATTATTCCATATACTATTTCAGAAATTAAATTTATATCTTTTGTATTTAATCTTTCTCTGTTTTTGTTTAAATATTCATCCACAACAATATTAGAATATCCTTTTTTTACATCTATATCATATACAATTTTTAAGGCAATTTCTCGCACGAAATCTATTTTCATATAAAAAACAGTCCTTCCATATTAATCTAAAAGATTTTTTCTTTTATAATTTTATATAAAAAATTATAACATAAGGGCGTAATTCAGTCTATATAAATTATCCTACTGATTACGCCCTTAAAAAATATTAATTAAAATTTATTTTTCTTTATACATATTAAATATATCTTTTATACTTATCTTTGTTCCATAATTTAGTATTGCTGATGAATATATTTTAATAGAAACTTGTGCAACTACAATAATACTTATTAACATTATTCCTATTGAAAGTGCTATTTGTAATGGAGTTGCAGTTCCTAACATTACTCTAAATGGCATACTAAATGGTGCTGAAAATGGGAATATTGATGCAAACACATTTATTTCACTTGTAGGATTCATCATAGAAAAATATGCAAGATAAAACCCTATTACTGCAAGTATTGCAACTGGACTATTTGCAGAATTTATATCTTCTGGCTTACTTACTGTTGAACCTGTTAAGGCATATAGTAATGAATATAATGCATATCCTAAAATAAAATATACTAATACTAATATTGCAAGTATCGGAGTAATTTTGCTAACATCTAAAATGCTAGATAATATTTCCCCATCTAAAAATAAATTACATGATATTACACTAACTAATATAATTACAGCTACTTGTAATAATCCAACCAATCCTATTCCTACTGTTTTTCCAAGTACTATAGTTTTTGGAGTTGTAGATGTAACTAAAGTTTCCATTATTTTAGATGTTTTTTCTGTTGTTATTGAACTTGAAACTTGATATGCACAAAAATATATTGCATAAAATAAAACAAGAGATAATAGCATTATTGCAAAAGTATTTCCACTAGCTGAATTTTCATTTGTTTCTACTATATTCATATTAAAATTACCATTTAAACTTTGTAGTTGTGCACTTGTTAATCCTAAATTCTGTATTTTTACTTCTTTATATAATTGTGCAAATATCTTCATCATTTCTTGAGGCATACTAGACATACCTATACTATCTACAACATAATCTACATTTATATTATTCATATTTTCATTTATTATAAATGCTGCATATATTTCTTCTTCTTCAATTTTTTGCTTTATTTCATCTTGCAATAGTTCTTCATTTTTTATTTCAAACTTCTTTCCTAAATCCATTTCATTTAAAAGTTCTAAATTACCTTCAAATATATTTTCTTTATCTATTACTAATATTATATCTTCTCCAGATATTTTGCTTTCATCTCCTTTTATTGCATCTATTACATTAGGAACATTAAAACCTAAAACAATAAGCAATAATATTATAATATTAGATATAATAAATGATTTTCTTTTTATCATTTCCTTTATTGTATATGATGCTACTGTTATTAAATCTTTCATTTTATTCACCCACCTTTTCTATAAATATTTCTTGCAAACTAGGTTTTTTTAATTCAAATCTAGTTACTTTTATTTTATTATCTGCAAGTAATTTAAATAATTCATGTGCTTTATCTTGTGAAGACATCTCAATATCATATTCTTTGTTTTTACTGAATTTTATTTTAAGTCCAACCTGTTTTATATATTGCTCAACAGGTTCTTCTGTGCTTAATTCTAGTCTATTACATTCATAACTATCTTTTATTTGTTTCAAGTTTCCTTTCAATACAGTAGTACCTCTATTTATTATAACTACATCTGTGCAAAACTCTTCTATTGAAGTCATTTGATGTGAAGACATTACTATATATTTTCCCTTTTTTACAAGTTCTAAAATTACATCTTTTAATATCTGTGTATTTACAGGATCTAATCCACTAAATGGCTCATCTAATATTATAAGTTCTGGATCATGCATTACAGCTGTTATAAATTGAACTTTTTGCTGATTTCCTTTCGATAATTTTTCTGCTGGCATATTGATGTATTCTTCAACTTCTAATTTTTTTGCCCAATATTGTACTGCTTTTTCTGCTGTTTCTTTGTTCATTCCCTTTAATTTTCCAAAATATACTAATTGATCAATTATTTTAGATTTTGGATATATTCCTCTTTCTTCTGGCAAATATCCAAAATTAACGTTTTTCCTTGTAACCTCTTTGCCATTCCATGAAATTTCACCTTCATCTTTTTTTAATATCCCAAGCATCATACGTATTGTAGTTGTTTTTCCAGCTCCATTAGTACCAAGCAACCCAAATACCCCTGGTGAATTAATCTCAAAAGAAATATTATCTACTGCTTTTTTATCTACAAAGCTTTTACTAACATTTACCACTTTTAGTCCCATTTTTATTACCTCCATTTCATTTCTACATTATAACACACTCTAAATTGTTTTTCACTATATTACGTAATTTTATGATTTACAATTTAAGTTCGTAAATTTTAAAAGTAAATTCCAGATTTGTCTTAAAACTGATTTTAATATTGCCTTTCAAACTAGAATTTACTTTTTACTTAACCTTTATAATTTACGTAACTATATCATAGTTTTCTTTAAAATAAAAAATAGATTGCTAATTGCAATCTATTTTATTTTAATCTTTATTAATTATTCTTAATCTTATAGCAATTACCATTAGTACTACAATTGCTAATGCTATTACCATTATAATTTTAGTACTCATATCTCCTGTTTTAGGTAATGAACCATTTGGAATTGCATCTGCTGTAACATTATTTTGTGTATTAGAAATATTATTAGATGTAGTGTTTCCAACTGTATTTGTAGTTGTATTTGTATTTACTTGATTATTATCTGGATTTGGTGTTGGATTTGGATTCGGATTTGGATTCGGATTTGGGTTTGGTGTTGGTGTTGGAATTTGTGTTCCTTCTTTTATTGTAATACTTTTACTAATAGCACTAACATCAGCTGGTGCTGTTCCATCTGCAACTGTTATATCTTTTAATGTTATTATAGCACTTGTTTTGCTTTGTTCTTTTACTTTAAAAGTTATTTTCAAAACTGCTTCATTACTTTTTGCAAACCCACTTTTAGTTATAACAAATTTTCCATTTGCCTCATTATAAGAAATTCCTGATAATGGTGTTTCCCAGTTATTTTGTCCTTCCATTTTTACTAAAGTTAAGCTATCTTTATCATATTCTAAAGTAGCTCCTAATGACATAATTCCTCTTTCTGATTGGATATTAGCCATATTAACATCTATTGTAAATTCATCATTTTTACTATATTCTGTTTTTGAAATTTGAAAATTAAGACTACAACTTGGTGCAGCATATACGCTTCCCATAATACATAACAACATTACTAATATTATACTTAAAACTATTTTTTTCATAAATTCACCCTCTATTATAATTTTTTTCTTAAATAAATTTTAAACTTATTCTTTTGTATTTATCACATAAAAAAACTCCCCTCTTCCTAATATTCCACACATAATACATTTTAACACAAAAATTTTTGATAGTCAACAGTATTTTCTTGGATTATGTAAACTCCTCTTTTATATGATTATTTCTCTGATATTAAACTATATTTTTATTTTATAACAAACACCCTCAATTTTAAAGCCTTTCTCTTTAATTTTTCCTTTTATTCCTTTTTTAGTATTTCTTTGATAAATAATCGTGTATTCTATTTTTTCTTTATTTTCATTAAACCAATTTATTATATGTTCTACTGCAATTAACTTATAATATACTTGCCAAAAGTCATTGCCTTTGCTTACGTCTGGTACAACAGCTATATAATCATCTTCATAATAATGTTTATAAGAAATTTTATAACCTAATTGTCTTGCAATTGCTCCTATAAAATTAGAATGTGGTAATCCACTTTCTGAATATAATTGTAATTGCTCTGCAATATCTGAAGCCAAACAATAGTCTTTCTTAATTGTTACATCTATTTTTGATTGTATTTTTTCAATTTCTTTTAAATTACTTTCAGATAACAATTTTACATTTTGAATTTCTTTTTCATTTGCTTCAATTTGATCAATTGCTAATCTCATAAAGTCAAATATATTTTTAGGTGTTTCTACTATTGTTCTATATCTTTTTTCAACTTCAATAAAATATCGTCTTATCTTTCTCCCTATTTCATTATTTTCAATCATCGCTAATTCTTTTGCCATATTTACTGTCAAATAATACTCATGTTTAATTACATTTCGACGTTCGCCAATTTTGGCGAATGTTAAAATATAATCTTCATTTTGAATAAAATTGTATTTTTTTATTCTATCTTTTATCCAATTTGTAAAGTCCCTTCCTATTTTCATAATACTATGTAATTCTCTTGCATTTACTAATTTTTCCTTGTTTTCATTTTCATATATTGGTAATAACTCATTTTCTATCATTTTATACTCCATATTTTTTATCTCCTTTTTATATATTTTTTAATCTTTATTTTCTTGATCTATCATCTTGTTTATCCAAATCTTCCCTTTGTTATTGATTCGTATTGTAATTTCTCCATCTTTGTCTGTTCTAAATATTTTACTTCCATCTCCGTTCTATCCTTTCCAAAACTTCAGCATTAGGATGTCCAAAATTGTTACTTTTTCCAACTCCAATCAGTGCTATTTTTGGTTTTACTGCATTTAAAAATTCTTCTGTTGATGAAGATTTTGATCCATGGTGAGCTACTTTTAATATAGTAGATTTTAAGGTATCTCCATATTTTTTTAAAATCTCTTTTTCTGCTATTTGTTCAATATCTCCTGTAAATAGAATAGAAAATTTCTGATACATCATTTTACAAACTAAAGAATTATTATTAATACTATTTTCACTAATTACATTTTCTGAGCTTGGCCACAATACATCAAAATATAAATCTTTCTCTATATTTATTTTCTGTCCCGCTTCTACTACCTGTACTTTTATATTTCGTTCTTTTATTATTTTTATAAATTCTTGATAGTTTACTGAATCTTCAAATTGCTTTCCTATAATAACATTTTTCACTTTTATTTCTTGTAATAAATATAGGATAGAACCGTGCATGATCTGCATCAAAATGAGATATAACTATATAGTCTATTTTATTTATTTTCCTATCTAACAAATATGGCAACAAAGTACTTTCACCTACATCAAATTCATCTGTATCTTTACTTCCTCCACCATCTATTAATATAGTATTTTTTTGTGGAGTTATTATTAAACATGAATCTCCTTGTCCTACATCAATAAAATGTATTAATAAATCTGTTGGTATTGCTCCATATACTGTATTAATAATTATAAAAATTAAAATTATACTTATTAACATTTTTTTATTTTTTACTACTGTACTTCTCACATTTTCCACAAAAGTTAATAACTTTTTTTGCGTATATCTTATTTTTTCCTTCTTCTTTAAATAATATACATAGCTTATAAATATTATAGTTATGTAATAAATCAAAATAAAACTAATATCTGGTGTCTTTACTATTAACTTTGTAAAAGGAATATTAGAAAAAAACTTTGAAATTATTATTAATATTTCTAATAAACAATTTACAATTAATCCTAAAATTTCTCCCAAAAAAATGAATTTTATAGAAACTATTATTGTGATAAAACCTAAAATTATTACTGAACCAATAATAAAACTAACTAATAAATTAGAAAACAAAAATGTGGTAGAAACTGTGTTAAATAATAACATTGTACATGGCAAAATAAATATTTGTGCTGATATAGATACTGAAATGGCTTCTTTTATTTTTATAAGCATTTTTTGAAATATATTACTTTTATTTAATTTTAAAGCTTTTGTATTTTTTGTATTAAATAAATTTAATATATTTTTATTAAGTAATACAATACCTATTGTTCCAAAAAAAGATAATATAAGTCCTATATCCATTATGCTAAATGGATTATTTATTAAAATAAAAAATAATGCTATACTCATACTTGTAGCTATATCGTTTTTTCTATATAGTATGCTTGAGCCTAAAACTAAACTCCCCATTATTCCAGCACGAACTACTGATGGTGAAAAATTTGTTAGAAACATAAAAAAAATAATTACAAATATAGTTAATATTTTTGCACCATTTTTTGATATATTAGTTTTAGCTAAAATTATAGATACTGCTAGTATTACATATGATACATGCATTCCAGAAACAGCCATTATATGAGAAAGACTACTATCTTTAAAATATCCTTTTACTTGTTTATCTAAAGCATCATCATTTCCAAGTAAAATTCCTAATAATAAATTTCTATTATCTTTATTAGGTATAACTTTAAAAATTATCTCCTCTATTTTATTTGCCATATTACTACATAGTCTAGCAATTATATTTCCTTTATTTTGCTGTATAACCTTAACATTTTCTGTCTTTGCAGTTCCATATAATCCTATACTTTTTAAGTAACTACTATAATCAAATCCTCCATAATTTCTTTGTTTAGTCGGTTTTGTAAATTCTGCTATAAATTCTATTTTATCTCCATATTTTAAAATTTGCTTATTTTTTGTAGATACTTTTAATAATATATGGGTTCCTTTAAAGTATGTGTTTTTATCTACACTCAGGATCTTAACTTTGTATTCTACATGATATTTTTTCAATTTCTTACTACTAACTACTATTGCCTCAAATTTATTTTTATCTATATTTTTATATTTATTCTCATAATTATTATTTAAGTTTATGACTATTATGTTTGATATAATTGCACATGCAGTTACAAGAATTAATATTTTTGATTTCATAAAAATTTTTATATATTTATTCTTTTTTAAAATGAAATACATACTCCATAAAACAATAAATAAAAGGACTACACTTATTTTAAAGTATAGCCCCCATAATATACCTATTATATATCCTATTAACGCAATTAAAATTGGTCTATTCATATTTAAAACCTCTTATTATTAATTGTTACAGTTCACAGCATATATAATAAAATCCGCTACAGCTAAGTAATATATTTTATTTTTTCATTTCGCCCTCCAAGCTCACGGGTATTCCCCCGCCTCAATGGGCTGTCGGGTCTTCATTACAAAATAAAATATATTACTTAGTCTTCGCTACTTACTGCTATTGTCTGTGAATTGTAACTATTAATTTGCGCTCCCATATTTTTTACATGACTCTTGTTGCAGTTACATATCTTTTCACATAAGAACCACTTGTAAGAGATGATGTTATAACACCTGTTTTTTCAGTTGATGCATGTATAAATTTATTATCTCCAATATATATTCCACAATGACCTATTCCCTTATATGTTCTATAATCACTAAAAAATACTAAATCTCCTAATTGTAAATTTGACTTTTCTACTTTAGTACCTATTTTAGATTGCGCTGTTGCTGAATGTGGTAAACTTACTCCAAATTTTTGGTACACATACATTGTAAGTCCTGAACAATCAAACCCTCTTGATGGAGATGCTCCACCATATACATATCTATATCCTAAAAATGTCTTTACATATTCTACTACTTCTTGACCTTTTGAAATATTTGTTATTTCTTTTTTTGTTTCTTCTTGATTTTCACTATCTTCTTGTTTTTCCTGTCTTTGCACTTCTGTTCCTCTTGAAGTAGTTACCTTTTTACTAGATACATATGATTTTAGTATATAGCCTGTTTCTCCCTTAAATGTTGCTTTATACCATTGTTCATCTTCTTCAATAATATTTAATTGTGCATTTTGAGAAAGTACTTTAATTACTTTTGAAGATGTTTGTTTACTTTCTCTAAAATTAATTCCATCTGTTATTACATATCCTGTTTTATTTAATGGAGTTGTTGTTTTAGGTGCTTCTTCTTCTTTTTTGTCTTCTTTTGGTTCTTCTTGTGGTGTTGTTGGTTGTTGTGGCTGTGTTTGTGTTACTTGGTCTTTATTTTTAGTAAGTTCATCATACCTTATCCACCCTTTGTAAGTATCTGTATTTGCATATACCCATCCATTTAAAATTTGTATTACTTTTAATTGCTGTGTTGTATTTAAATTAGTTACTACATCTGAATTAATTAAAGGAAGTACATGTAGTGATTCTTCTTTTTTTACATATACATTATCTCCAATTTGCACTTCTTGTGATTGTGCTACCTCATTATCTGTTGGTTGTGCTGTTGTTTGTACATCTCCTATTTGTGTATCAGTAACTTTTGTATCTTTTTCATTGGTATTTTCATCTTTTTTATCATTTGAACTGCTACTAACAATTTCTTCTTTTACTTTAATATATTCACTATGAACATAACCTGTAATTTTTTTGTATTTAACTTTACTCCATTTTCCATTTTGTTCAAGTACTTCTATTTGTTCATTTTTAGGTATTAGCTCTAATACAGTTGATGTATTATCTGCTTTTCTTCTTAATTTTATATCTGGTGAAGTTACTATTGCTGTAGTTGCTCCATATACTGTAAAATTCATAGCAAAGAATATTATAAATACTATAAAAGAAATTGCTATTAATCGTATAGTTTTTCTCATAATTTCTCCTTTTTATTAGCAAATTCATAAATATTAAATAGTATACACTTAAACACAAAATATGTCAATTTTTTAACTACTAAAAAAAAACCATTTTTACTAATTTTTTTAGTTTTTCACAAGATATCTTTAATTAAATCATTTTTTCAATAAATAAAGCACATCTTTTAGATGCAAGTCCTAAAAATTTATCGAATTCTATATTATTATTTTCGTTTGGTGAGTCAGAAATAGAACGTATCACAATGAAAGGAACTTTATCTAAATAGCATACTTGAGCTATTGCTGCCCCTTCCATCTCCACACATATAGCATCAAATTTTTCTCTAATTTTATTTTTCATTTTAGTACTTGTACAAAATATATCTCCAGATGCTATTGTTCCAATTTCAACCTTAAATTCTTCCCCTTTTGCCACTTGCGTCATTTTTTCCTTACATTTATTTACTAACTTGCCTTCACATATGAATACATCTCCAACATCTGATATATATCCTTTTTTATGCCCAAATGCTGTTATATCGAAATCATGCTGAACTAATTTATCTGCTATAACAACATCACCTATATTCAATCTTTCATCTAAACCGCCGTGCAGAACCTACATTTATAACAAACTCCACCTCATACATATCAATCAAAATTTGAGTACTTCTAGCAGCATTAACTTTTCCAACTCCCCCTAATGCAAGTACACAATCTTTCCCATTAATTTTTCCCTCATATACATCAATATCAAAAATCTTTTTAATACTTACATCTTTCATAATATTCCTTATCTCCTGCATTTCCTCATTCATTGCTGCAATAATAACTATTTTTTTCATATACAACCCCCAATAATTCAAAAAATTCAAATATTCTACAAAATATTTTATCACATTTGCACCAAAAAAAGCAGTTAATTTTTAAAATTAACTGCTCTGTATTTATACTTTATAAATCTAAGCTAATTCTACTACTGCTCCTACTTCTGTGAATTTAGCTTTTAATTCTTCTGCTTCATCTTTTGAAGCTCCTTCTTTAACTGTTTTTGGTGCTCCGTCTACTAATTCTTTTGCTTCTTTTAATCCTAATCCTGTTGCATCTCTTACTACTTTTATTACTTGGATTTTATTTGCTCCTGCATCTTTTAATACTACATCAAATGATGTTTTTTCTTCTGCTGCACCTCCTGCTGCTGCTCCACCTGCTACTGGTGCTGCTGCTGCTACTGCTGATACTCCAAATTCTTCTTCTATTGCTTTTACTAAATCTGCTAATTCTACTACTGTCATTTTTTTGATTTCTTCAATCATTTCTTCTTTACTCATTTTAAATCCTCCTATTTTTTTTGAAATTTTATTTTGAAGTTTGTTGTTTATTTTATAATTCAAACCTCATTACTTTTTATATATTCATTATTAAGTTTTGAAGCTAAACTTATTTTATGTTCTTAAGCCTCTGCTTCTTTTTTTACTTTAACTTGGTCTAATGCTACTGCAAGTTTAGAAATATTTCCAAGTAATGCTCCAGCAAGCATAGATAATAATGTTTCTCTTGATGGAAGTTTTGCAAGTGTTATTATTTCTTCTGCTGTCATTACTTTTCCTTCTACAATTCCACCTTTAATTTTGTAAAAATCATTTTTCTTTGTAAACTCATAAATTGCTTTTGCTGGTTCTAAGTAATCATTATTTGCAAGTATTACTGCTGTTGGTCCTAATAAAGCTTCATCTAAACCTTCCATTTGGCATTCTTGTAAAGCTCTTCTTGTAATATTATTTTTTATTACTCTATACTCTGCTTCTGCTCCTCTTAATGTTCTTCTTAAATTAGTTACATCTGTAACATTAATTCCTCTGTAATCTGTTAAAAGTACTAATTTAGCTTCTTTTATACTTGTAGCTAATGCTTTTACTTCTTCTTCTTTTTGTTTAATAATTTTCTCATTTGCCATTTTTTCGTTTTCACCTCCCATAAAAAAACTACTCATAATAGCCAAAAAACATATTATGAGTAGTTAATACCCGTTCATTAATATGCCTCGGTAGGATTTATTTTACACCTACTGTCTTTGGCTATTTATTAAATTTTTATTTTTGATTTATATATACACTTGGTCCCATTGTTGTAGATACTGCAACACTTCTTATATATTGTCCTTTTGCTGCTGCTGGTTTTGCTTTTATTATAGCATCTATAACAGTTTGATAATTTTCTACTAATTTATCTGTACCAAATGATATTTTACCAAATCCTAAGTGAATAATATTAGTTTTATCTAATCTATATTCTACTTTTCCTGATTTTATTTCTGATATAGCTTTTGTAACATCCATTGTTACTGTTCCAGATTTTGGGTTAGGCATTAAACCTTTTGGTCCTAATACTTTTCCAAGTCTTCCTACAACTCCCATCATGTCTGGTGTAGCAACTATAACATCATATTCAAACCAGTTTTCTTTTTCTATTTTAGGTATTAACTCTTCTGCTCCAACAAAATCTGCTCCTGCAGTTTCTGCTTCTTTTGCTTTATCACCTTTTGCAAAAACTAGAACTCTTAAAGTTTTACCTGTTCCATTTGGAAGTACTACTGTACCTCTAACTTGTTGATCTGCATGTTTAGAATCTACTCCTAATTTTACATGTAATTCAACTGTTTCATCAAATTTAGCTTTTGGAAATTTTTCTAATAATTCCATAGCATCTTTTGCTTCATATAGTTTTGTACTATCTACAAGCTTTTTAGCTTCTAAATATCTTTTTCCTTGTTTCATTTTAATCCTCCTTTGGTAATAACGAATACTAAAAATATGTACTCTCCCATTTTAATTTTATTCTGATACTACAACTCCCATAGAACGTGCTGTACCTTTTACCATACTCATTGCAGATTCTATTGATGCCGCATTTAAGTCTTCCATTTTTTGTTCAGCTATTTGTTTTACTTGTTCTAAAGTTATTGTTGCAACTTTATCTTTATTTGGTTTTCCTGAACCTTTTTCTATTTTTATAGCTTTTTTAATTAGTACTGCTACTGGTGGAACTTTTGTTATGAATTCAAAAGATTTATCTTTATATACAGTAATAACTACTGGTATTATCATTCCAGGTTGATTTGCTGTTCTATCATTAAAATCTTTTACAAATTGCATAATATTAACACCACTTGAACCTAATGCTGGACCTACTGGTGGAGCTGGTGTAGCTTTACCTGCTTCTATTTGTAGTTTAATAACATTTGTAATTTCTTTTTCTGCCATTATTTTTCACCTACCTTTTTTTGAAATTGGAAATTTGAAAAAAGATGTAAAATATTTTTTCATCTATTGTCTTTTTCCTATATTTTTATTATAAAGCTTTGTATTTTTAGTTACAAATAATAAAATTACTAAACTAAAAACATTTAGCTTGCATTAAACTTTTTGTACTTGAGAAAACTCTAGTTCAACAGGTGTTTCTCTTCCAAACATAGATACTAGTACTTTTACTTTACCTTTTTCTTTATTTATTTCTTGTACTGTACCTATAAAGTCTACTAATGGACCATTTGTAACTTTAACAGAATCATTTACTTCATAATCTACATTAACAGGTGTATCATCAAATCCCATTTTTCTTATTTCTTCATCTGTAAGGGCAATAGGGTCTGTTCCTGAACCTACAAATCCAGTTACACCTCTTGTATTTCTTACTATATACCATGACTCTTCTGTTACTATCATTTTAATTAAAACATATCCTGGAAAAACTTTTTTCAAATTAGTTTTTGTTTTACCCTCTTTTATTTCTATTTGTTCTTCCATAGGAACAACAATGTCAAAAAAGAATTCTTCTAATTCTCTATTTTTAATAGTTTTTTCTAAATCTGTTTTAACTTTGTTTTCATAACCTGAATAAGTATGAACAACATACCATCTTGGTATTAAATCTGTTTTTTCTCCGAGACATTTTTCTTAGCCTCCTTTACTATTCTGAAACAGTATTTGTGTCTTCTACAGTTGTATTTTCATTTTCATCTGCTGTATTTGTATCTACTTCATTGCCAACTATATTTTCTTCTGTTGGGTTAGTTATATCTATTCCTTCAGTAGTTACATTTGTAGTATTTTGTGTTTCTGTTTCATTTTCAGTTATAGAATTTTCTTGTGTTGTAACAACATTTTTTAACCTATTGATTCCTTGTGTATTTAAAGTTTCAAAAGTTAAATCAAGCACAAAAACTATTGCAGCTGTAAGTAATACTATTACTACTACTGCTGTTGTACTATTTAACACTTGTTTTGGTGTTGGCCAAATAACTTTTTTTAATTCTGCTTTAAAATCTTTAAAAAAATGTCTGTTATCTTTTTTATTTTTTTCTTTGTTCGCCATTTTATTCCTCCTAAAAATAGCATAAACTATTTTGTTTCTTTATGTGTTGTACGTTTTTTACAAAATTTACAATATTTAACTATTTCAAGTCTATCTGTATTGTTTCTTTTGTTTTTAGAAGTCATATAATTTCTTCTTTTACATTCTGTACATTCTAATGTTATATCTTCTCTTGGTCCTTTTGCAGCCATGTTAAATACACCTCCGTAATCTTTTAAGCTTTAATTTTAAACGATGTGAGCATACTACTTTAAGCAATATGCTAAAATAGTTTATCATAAATCATAGCCTGTGTCAACATTATAAGTAAATAATTTTTTATCTTTAGTGTTACTACTGGTTACTATTCACATATGTTCTATGTTTTCTAATTTTTTCTTATATAATAAAACTATACCAATATTAGATTTTCTAATACTTTGGTATAGTTTTTACATTATATATCCTACAATTCCTTTTCCATTTTAATATTAGATATCCTTCGTTATATTTCCATGTACCATCTTCATTTTGCACATCATCTGTAAATTCATCTCCTAATGTAGTGGCATATGTTTTTAATTGTTCTACCGATAATGGTGTTGCTCCTGCGGATTTTAAACACTTTTCAATATAGAAAAATTTACTCTTCATTTCTGGAATAAAATTTTCATATTTGACATATCCTATAGTAGATGTTATAATGACATCAAGACGTCGATAAAGTTCTAAAACGAAAAAATGTAAAAAAGACTAGGATAACTGCCAAGTTCCTAGTCTTTTTCCTTTGTGTTACTCACTCAAATGTTTTACAATTAAGTAAATCAAATATAGTTTTAGCACTTTTAAAAGTTCTTTCACGAAAAAACAACCCTCCTTTCTACCTTGAGAAAGGCAAATCCAAATATAACATATATTATTCTAATATGTCAATTTATAATAATGGAGATGAAATAAATGATACAAAGCGTTGAATTTAAAATTTCATACATGCTGTTGGTAAATAGTTAATAAGATTTTCTATATATATTCAAATTTAATGCTAATTTCTAGTATTGGAATTATTAGATTCTCTAATGTTTTGCTATAGTTTTTTACATATCTATTTATGCTGTTTCTCTTTTCCAATAAAATAGATATTGCTGTGCAAGCCCTGCTAAGTTTTTGTATTTTTCTTGGGCTAGTTTTTCTATTTCTTTTTTATTTACTTTTGTTTCATCTTCATTTTTTATGTATAAATCATTCATTACTCTTCTTACCCATACATCAATTGGAAATACTTCAAATCTCTTTAATCCGAATAATAGTATGCAATCTGCTACTTTTGGTCCTACTCCTGGAAGTGTAAGTAATTTATTTTTTAATATTTTTGTATCTTGCTCATTTTTTAATTCTTGTAAATCTATCTCTTGATTTAACACCATTTGTGTTGTTTCATATACTCTTTTATCCCTAAATCCTAACCCTAATTTCCTTAAATCTTCTATGTTTGCTTTTCCTAATTGTTCTGGTGTTGGAAATGTGTAATATGTTTTATCTTCAAATACTATTTTATCCCCATAATTTGATGATAATCTTTCTATTATTCCTTTTATTCTGGGAATATTATTGTTAGCAGATATTATAAATGATATTATTGTTTCCCATAACTCTTGATTTAATATTCGTATCCCTTCACCATATTTTATGCTTTCTTCTAAGTAATTATCTATTTTAGAAAGTGTATTTTTTATATTTTCATAATTAGTATCTAAATCAAAATAATCTGTACATGTACCTATAATATTTTTCTCACATATCCCTTTAAATATTATTCTATTATCTTGTTTTTTAACATTTAGAACATTTTTTCTAAATACACCTGTATAACTTTCATCATCTTCTTTATTCCATCTAAAACACTGACCACATTCAAATATATGCTTTGGTTCAAACGATTTATAGTTTTGTAATATAAATTTTTGTTCTTTCATAATCTTCTCCTTTTTTATTTGTATATATTTTATCATATACATAAATAAAATAAAATGCATGTTTTAAATTTTTTTACTAATTCTCCTAATTTATATGCTTTTTCTAGATTTTAGGAATAAAATATTACATAAATTGATTTTTCGCTAGAAATTTGGTACAATATATAAAAATAGTTTAGGAGGTACGTCTTATGAGAAGATGGCAATGTTCACCTTGTTACAAATTGTATAACAAAAATGTTACTGGTAATCTTGAGGATATATGTAAAACTAAAGGTTACTTACCAGGATTCGGCAACAGAATTTTGCCTATCTGGCGGTATAATGTAAAATGTCCTGTTTGTGGGCATAAATGGTATTTTCGTAGATTACGTAAAGCGCAATAATATGATACAACTAAATATTTTTTAAAGGATTTTACGTACAATTCCTTGTATCATTACAAAAAGATGTCATAAAAATGGCATCTTTTTGTTTAATCTTCTTTACTATTTATATCTTATTTTTCTAATCAGATATTTCACTTTACATAAAATTGACGTTTATATTAAAATTTGTTATAATTATATTAACTAAAAAACTTTCTCATACAAATGGAGGGCATAATATATGAGATTCGTAAAATTGGTCACTCGTAATTCTAAGGAAACTGCATGGCATATTGCTTACATTTTAGTACTTTCACTTATTTTTCCTTGTATAGAATTTAATTTCACATTTGGAATAGTACTATTTACTCTTCTTGCTTTATTTTTAATATATGCCATAGTTACATGGTTATTCCTTTACTTTGTGATAACTTTGTTTGAGTTTTTCTTGTAGTGACTAAAAGTCGCCACACTATTGTGTGGCGATCTTTCATTTTTTATTGTTTTATTTTACTTAAAACTGATTTTCTTAAATTTTCTAGCATTTCATCTGCTTCTTCCATAGAATTTCCTTTTATTCCCATATAGAATTTTATTTTTGGTTCTGTTCCAGATGGTCGAACACAACACCAACCATCATTTTCTAAATCATAATATAAAACATTTGATGTTGGTAAATCTATTTTAGTTACTTCTTCTGTTTCTATATTTTTACACTTTCCTTCTTTATAATCTTTTATTTTTATTATTTTAAACTCTCCAAATTGTTTTTGTGAATTTTCTCGTAAGTTTTCCATTATTTGTTTTATTTTATCTGCTCCATCTGCACCTTCTAGTGTAAGTGCTGTTATTCCTTCTTTATAATATCCATATTTTTCATATATATTTATCATTTGATCCCATAATGTTAGACCTTGATTTTTGTAAAATGCTGCTGCTTCACATAGCATCATTACAGCACATATTCCATCTTTATCTCTTGCATGTGTTCCTACTAAACATCCATAACTTTCTTCAAATCCAAATACATATTCATTCTCATGTGTTTCTTCAAATTTTTTTATTTGTTCTCCAATGTATTTAAATCCAGTTAATACTTCTATTAATTTTAAATTATAATTTTTAGCTATTGCATCTGCCATATTGGTTGAAACTATAGATTTTATTAGGGCACCATTTTCTGGTATCATGTTCTTTTTTTGTTTTTGATCTAAAATATATTCTGCTATTAGCATGGCTGACATATTACCTGTGAATGATATATATTTTCCTGTTTTTGTATCTTTTGCATATACACCTAATCTATCTGCATCTGGATCTGTTGCAAGTACTATATCTGCATCCTTTTGTTTTGCTAAATTTAATGCAAGTGTAAATGCCTTTTCATCTTCTGGATTTGGATAACTTACTGTTGGGAAATTCCCATCAGGTTGTTCTTGTTCTGGTACTACATATACTTGGGTAAAACCTAATTCTTTTAATATCCTTTTTACAGGTTTGTTTCCTGTTCCATGTAATGGTGTATATACAATTTTTATATCTTTTCCTATATTCTTTATTATTTCAGAATTTATTACTTGTTTTTTTAATTCTTGCATATATTGGTCATCTATATCTTCTGATATTATGTTATATAATCCTTTTTTTATAGCATCTTCTTGTGATATACTTTTAATTTGTGCGTAATTTGTTACTTTATTTACTTCTTCTATTATTTGTTTATCTACAGGTGATACTATTTGTGAACCATCATCCCAATATACTTTATATCCATTATATTTTGGTGGATTATGGCTTGCTGTAATCATAATTCCTGCTGTACATTTTAATGCTCTTACAGCAAATGATAATTCTGGCACTGGTCTTAGCTCATCAAATAAATATGTTTTTATTCCATTTGCATTTAGGCATAAGGCTGTTTGCTTACTAAATTCTTTTGACATGTTTCTAGAATCGTAACTAATTGCTACACCCTTATCTTGTGTTCCCATCTTTATTATATAGTTTGCAAGTCCTTGTGTCGCTTTTGTAACTGTGTATTTATTCATGCGATTTGTTCCTATTCCTATTATTCCACGTAGGCCTGCTGTTCCAAATTCTAAATCTTTATAAAATCTGTCTTTAATTTCATCTGTTTCTTCTTTTATTTCAAGCAATTCGCTTCTTGTCTCTTCATCAAAAACTGGGTTATTACACCATTCTTCATATTTTTTTAAATATTCCATGTTTACCTCCTATTTTTTACATGTTTATATTGGTATTGTATAATTAAAAAAAATAGATGTCAATTGTATTAACATCTATTTTTAATTTATAGTATGTTTTTTATTATAGACTTCACATACCGTTACAGTTCACAGCATATATAATAAAATCCGCTACGGCTAAGTAATATATTTTATTTTTTCATTTCGCCCTCCAAGCTCACGGGTATTCCCCCGCCTCAATGGGCTGTCGGGTCTTCATTACAAAATAAAATATATTACTTAGTCTTCGCTACTTACTGCTATTGTCTGTGAATTGTAACTATTTCAGTTTTTACATTTTTTCAATATTTTTGCTTGTTTTCATAATTTGTTTATTGCTTGAATAAATAATTGGTAAGCAGTTAATGAAAAGACGTATCGAAACCTCAAGTATAATCCTATTATATAGAATGTACTTGAGGTTTTAAATACGTCTTTTGGTTAACCTCTTGCCAATTGTTATTGTTTATTTTTGTATTTCTTTTCTAACAACTACATTTTGACCTTCTAGTTTTACTATTCTTACTGCTCTTTTTCTTTCTTTTTGATATAGTTCATATTCATATAATAGTATAAAGCTTCCTATTGCTACTATGTAACTTATTATTATTACTATTAGTTTTGCTTCTTTTCCTGTTTTTATGCTTATTAAGAGTGTTGCTTCTGATGTATTATCTTGCTTTGTTGTTTCTTCATAATCTGCTTTATTATTTGTTTTTATTATGTATGCTGTGTTTTTGTGCTCTCCTAAGTTGGTATCTTTGTTTTGCCATTCTAATGTTATTTGTATTTCTTGGGTTTCTTGTGGGGCTAGTTCTTTGGTTGTTGTTTGTAGTTTTCCTTCTGTTGTTTGTTTCCAATTGTGTGTATTATTTTTTGCTATTTGTAGCCCTTTTGGTATGTTTTCTAGTATTGTTGCTGATCCTGCTATTTGCTCTGTGTTTGTTATTTTTATTGTGTATGTTATTTGTAGATTTGTTTTGTTTATTTCTTTGTCTTTTATGTCTATTTTTTTGATTTTTCCTTTTCCTATGTTTTGTTCTTCTCCATTTATTGTTATTTTTGTTATTTCTTTTTCTATTTTCATGTTGAATGGCATTTTTTGGTAGTAGTATATTACTGTTTCATCTTTTTGGCTTAGTCTTCCTTCTGAATTTACTGGTTTTAGGTTTTGTAGGTATGTATAATATGGTATTTGTTTTTCTTCTGTTTTATATTTTTCTCCTACTTTTCCTGTTATTTTGTATTCATATGTTTTTTCCTCTTCTGCTTCTTTATATGTTATTTCTTTTCCTGTGTCTTTATCTATATATTTTACTGTTATTATCCCACTTATTAGTTTTTCATAATAATATATTACTTCTTGTGTTTTTTCTTTTATTATACCTGTTTTGTTTGCTGGTTCTGGTTTTATTAAATTATATCCTTCTATTTGCTTTGCTACTGTTTCATATTTTTCTTCTACTTGCCCTGTTATTACTGTTTGCTGTGCTATTTCATTGTTTGTTTCTTTTTCTATGTATTTTACTATTACTGTTCCTTTTGGCTTATCTTCCTCCATTGTATCTTTCTTCTTGTATACATAGATTACTTCTTGTGTTTCATTTTTTATTATTCCATTTGCATTTTCTGGAACTTCTATTAACTCATATTCTTCTATTTGTTTTTCTGTTGTTTTGTAGTTTTCTCCTATTTTACCTTGTATTGTTTCTGTTTTAGCTAGTTCTTTACCTTGTTCATCTATATATTTTACTATTATTTTTCCTATTTCTTCTATTTGTTCTATTTTGCTTGTTGCTTCTTTTGTTATTTCATTTTTTGGCTCTCCTGCTTTTTCTGGATAGTTGTCTGGATAGTATGTAATTGTGCTTCCTTTTGCTGTGTTTATTAAATCTTTTGCTTTGTCTTGATTTTTGTATACTATTTTTATTTGTTTTTCTGTTTCATATGTATATGTTCCATCTTTATATGTGTCTATATTGTTTATTTCTTCTTCCCATACTATTTTATATGTTCCATCTGCTTCTTCACAATATGTTCCTCCTGCTAAATCTGATTTTTCTTCATCTATTTGATCTGGTAATACATCTTCTATTTTTATATGTGCTTTTCCTATATAATCTTCTATTGTAGTTTCATAATTTATGTTATATGTTACTTTTCCATTTTCTTCTTTTAATACTTGACTTCCATCTTCTACTTCTCCTGTTTTTGTTATATTATTTTGTATTGTTTCTGGATTTAATTTGTAATAGTATTTTACTTCTGTCAATGAAGTATCCATTTTTCCACTATAATTTTCTGGTCGTTCATTTATGCATGTATAGTTATTTCCTATTTGCTCTGATTTTTTTGTTGTATATGTTTGTCCTATTATTCCATTTTGTACTTCTTCTGGTGCTAGTTCTTTTGTTGTGTATGTGTTTGTTTCTTCGTCATATAAGTAATGATGTGTTATTACTTGTGCAGGAATATATATATGTATTTCTGTACTTCCTGATGTTTCTTGTTCTTCTACTACATTTTCTATATATCCTTGAGTTTTTTCTATTAATTGTGTATATGCTATTGCTTCATTTTCTATTTTTTCTTCACTTTCTTCTGTATATTCATATTTTACTGTGAATTTTTGGGTTATATTTATTACTTTTGTTTCATCATCTTCTTTAAATGTATCTATTGAATCTATCTCTTCTTCCCATGTTATAGTATTTGTTGCTTCATCATATTGTCCCCCTCCAAAATCTGATTTTTCTGTGTCTATTGGTAGTGGTAATCTATCTGTTATTTTCAATTTTAACTTTCCTTGAAAATTTCTTATTGTTGCTTCATACTCTAATGTATAATCTATATTATCATCTACACTTATGGAGTTTGTTCCTGCTTTTTTAGATATCTTAGTATCTAATTCAATCTCTGGCTTACTAACTTTATTATATTTGATTATTACAGCCCCTCCTTTACTTGTGTCTCCATTGGATAACGTGATGTTACTGCCAAAGTATCCCCCTGCTATGTACCCTCCATCTGCTGTTTCTGCTATACTTGTGATTTCGTCATAACTGCTTCCTCCTATTTGCTCTATCCATTCTATTTGACCTTCTTTATTATATTTGATGATTAATCCATCTCCACTTCCTTTGCTAGTTAACGTTTCTCCATTGGATAGGGTGATGCTATCAGAGAAGTATCCTCCTGCTATGTACCCTCCATCTGCTGTTGCTACTACACTGGTGATTTGGTCATTACTACTTCCTCCTATTTGCTCTGTCCATTCGATTTGTCCCTCTCTATTGTATTTGATGATTAGTCCATCAAAAGTCCCTTTGCTTGTTAGCTTTTCTCCATTGGATAATGTAATACTTTTCCATTCAGTAAATACTTTTCCTATTATGTATCCTCCTTCGTAGATTTCGTCTATAACAAGATTATATAACCATTCGCCTCCTTCTATTTGCTCTGTCCATTCGATTTCTCCTTCTTTATTGTATTTTATAATTAGTTCATCTAGATAACTGCTTGTTAACGTTTCTCCATTGGATAATGTAGTGCCTGAAAATTTCCCTCCTACAATATACCCTTTATCTGTTGTTTCTTTTACACTGCTTATTTCAACTGAATCTTCACCTCTTATTGTATCTGTCCATTCGATTTGTCCCTCTCTATTGTATTTGATGATTAGTCCATCAGTATAACCTTTTCTTGTTAGAGTTTCTCCATTGGACAGTGTGATGATATAACTAGAAAAGTTTAATCCTACTATGTACCCTCCATCTGCTGTTGCTGCTACACTTGTGATTTCGTCAGCTCCACTTCCTCCTATTTGCTCTGTCCATTCGATTTGTCCCTCTCTATTATATTTGATGATTAGTCCATCATAATCACCTTTGCTTGTTAGCGTTTCTCCATTGGATAATGTGATTGTATCTCTAAAGTATCCTCCTGCTATGTACCCTCCATCTGCTGTTCCTGCTACACTTGTGATTTTATCCCAATTACTTCCTCCTATTTGCTCTGTCCATTCGATTTGTCCCTCTCTATTATATTTGATGATTAGTCCATCATAATCACCTTTGCTTGTTAGCGTTTCTCCATCGGATAACGTGATTGTTTCTTTAAAGTATCCTCCTGCTATGTACCCTCCATCTGCTGTTGCTGCTACACTGGTGATTCGGTCTGTATAGC
Source organism: uncultured Clostridium sp. (assembly GCA_948468275.1). Taxonomy (GTDB): domain Bacteria; phylum Bacillota; class Clostridia; order TANB77; family CAG-508; genus RGIG8482. The sequence continues at coordinate 39,357 of CAOKHI010000007.1, forward strand.
TTCCTCCTATTTGATCCACCCATTCAATTTCCCATTCTTCTGATTTATTTATAGCTGAATAATTTGCTATATTACTCATATTTTCATTCACATATTTCCCTTTATCCAAATTTCTCAAAAAAACTTCATCTACCAAATCCTTTTTGTCTATGTTATTATCTATTTTTTCATTTTCTTCTATCACTCTTGAATTCATTGCTTTTGCTATTTCTATTGTTTTAGATATTGTTTGTTTTTGAGTACTATTTATTATTAATGCAAGTATTAATACAATTATCACTAACACTAACATCCCAATATGATATTTTCTCGTTTTTCCTATTTTCATATCTGCCTCCCAAAATATATTATTCATATTTATGTTACATTAGCGCTCCTTCTTTGTAAATGGCTATAAATTCCAATTTTTTGTTAACTTTTATTATGCACTACGGCTACTTTTTTTAGTGTCTTTGTTACATTTTTTAGTCTTTTTTGTCATATTTTTGTATTATTTCATGTATTTATGGATACTTTTTTATTTTATTTCTTAAAAATCCTATTTTCCGTAGCTGTTTAGGTTTGTACAGAATTTCAGAATTACAATAAATATTATATATATTTATTTACCAATTTTAATATGCAATAAAAAGATGCAAGTTTTTATTTTCTTGCATCTTTTTATTTTACTTTGTTTTCTTTTTTACAGTTTTTCTCTTAGTAGCTTTTCTTCTTGTTGGCTTAGCTTCTTTTTTTGTAGCATTTTCATCATATTTTTCGCCTGGCTTTGGTTTGTTCCATGAAATATAGTCACATGTTTTTGGATTGTTTTCACATATATAATAGTTTCTCTTTCTTTTAGTTTTTCTTACTTGAACTTTTGCACCACATTTTGGGCATGGAACATCTATTGTTTGTACTAGTGGTTTTGCATTTTTGCATTCTGGATATCCTGGACATGCTAAAAATTTTCCATATTTTCCATACTTTATTACCATCATTTTTCCACACTTTTCACATGGTACATCTGAAACTTCTTCTTCTAATTTTACATGTTCTAATTCTTTTTCTACTTTTTCTACTACTTGTTCAAATGGTGTATAGAATTCTTCTATAACTATTTTCCATTTTTGTTGTCCATCTGCTATTTTATCGAATTCGTCTTCCATTTTTGCTGTAAATTCCTCATTTACTACATTTGAGAAATTTTCTATTAAAAGTTTGTTTACTATTTTTCCTAAATCTGTTGGCGATAATTGTTTTTGTACTTTTTCTATATATCTTCTTTCTAATATTGTTGTTATTGTAGGTGAATATGTACTTGGTCTTCCTATTCCTTTTTCTTCTAATGCTTTTACTAAACTTGCTTCTGTATAACGTGGTGGTGGTTCTGTAAAGCTTTGCTTTGGATCTATTTTTTCTTTCTTTAACTCTTGTTTTTCTACTAAATCTGGAATTTTTGTATTTTCTTCTTCTTTTTCTATATCTTGACCTTCTACATATAAAACCATAAAACCTTTAAATTTTAAATTTTGTCCATTTGCTTTAAATGTATATTCATCTGCATTTATTGTTACAGATAAAGTATCATATATAGCTTGTGACATCTGACTTGCTATAAATCTATTATATATTAATTTATATAATTTATATTGGTCATTTGTAAGTGCTGTTTTTATACTATCTGGTGTTATGTCTATATATGTTGGACGTATTGCTTCATGGGCATCTTGTGCGTCTGTTTTTGTTTTGTAATATCTATTATCGTAATAATCATCTCCATATGTTTTTAAAATTTGTTCTTTTGCTGCTGCTCTTGCTACTTCTGATATTCTTGTAGAATCTGTTCTCATATATGTAATTAGTCCTACTGAACCTTTTTCTGGAATTTTTACTCCTTCATATAAACCTTGTGCAACAGACATTGTTTTCTTTAATGTAAATCCTAATTTTCTAGATGCTTCTTGTTGCATTGTGCTTGTAGTAAATGGTGGTGCAGGTGTCCTTTTCTTTTGTCCATGTTTTACTTCTTCAACAATATACTTTGATTTGTCTATTTTTTCTAAAATTTCATCTACTTCTTTTTTTGAATGAAGCTCTAATTTCTTATTATTTTTACCATAAAATTTAGCCTCAAATGTTTTTTCTGATTTTTCATCTTTTAGATTAACATATATATTCCAATATTCTTCTGGTATAAATTTCTCTATTTCTTCTTCTCTATCCACAATCAACTTTACTGCAACAGACTGTACTCTTCCTGCCGATAATCCTCTTCGTACTTTTTTCCATAATACTGGACTTATTTTATATCCAACTATTCTATCTAATACACGTCTTGCTTGTTGTGCATCTGTTAAATTCATATCTATTTTTCTTGGTTTTTTTATTGCCTCTTGTACAGCACCTTTTGTTATTTCATTAAATGTAACTCTTACATCTTCATTTTCATTTATTCCTAATATATGTGCTAAATGCCATGCTATTGCTTCTCCTTCACGGTCAGGGTCAGTTGCAAGGTACACTTTTTTTGCATCTTTTGCATCTTTTTTTAATGATTTAATTAAATCTCCTTTTCCTCTAATATTTATATATTCTGGTTCAAAATTATTTTCAACATCTATACCTATTTTAGATTTTGGAAGATCACGTATATGCCCCATAGAAGCGACTACCTTTGTTTTTCCTCCAAGAAATTTCTTTATTGTATTTGCCTTTGCTGGCGATTCCACTATAATTAACTTATCTGTCATAATTTTCTCCTTTCGCTATTATATTAAACTATTCTAGCCCATATCCTTCCATTTTGCAATAGATTTGTTCAATAATTTTAAAAATGTCAATAGGGACGGGGCTTTTTGACACTCTTTTCATTTATTGTATATTTTTCTTATCTTTTCTCTATTTATATTAAGTTCTTTTGATATTTGTCGTAGTGAAATATTATGTTCTTTTTTTAAAATATTTATTAACTCTTTTAACTTACATATATCCTTTTTTAGTTCATGTTTTTCTACTGAATTAACAGTTAAAAATTCTTCTATAAGCTCTCTACACAATTCCTCACTATTTATGTCTACATCTAAAAAGATATAATTTCCTCTTATATCTTTGCCATAGTTTTTATAATTTGAATATGGATACTCTTGTGCACGCTTGCATATACCTGCTTTAACAGGATTATCATATATATATTTTATGCAGTTATATAAATGCTCTTCACTATAAATCCCCTCCGATTTATACCTATTTTTAAATATATATCCTACTCTAGAATATTTTGTATTATAGTATATAGCATATTTTGTATTTAATCTATGCATATATTTACTTAACTCCATTACTTTCTCTGTTTTGATTAATATATGTGCATGATTGTTCATTATACAATATGAAATTAACTTTACATCTAGTTCTTTCTCTAATTCATACATTATCTTTATGTAATATTTAATATCTTCTGGATATTCATATATGTAACTTTTATTAATTCCTTGTGTAATGACATGAAAAAAAGTTGTTTGAATATAACTTCTTGGAAATCTTGGCATGATTTTGCCTCCTTAATAGAAAAAAATTTTTTAGAATTTTAATAACTTTATTTATTATATCATATATTTTTTAATTTCTTAAATAATTTTTAAATTTATTTTTTTAAATATTTGTGTCAAATAGCCCCGTCCCCATTGACACATTGTATTTGTAGTTATCTAATTACCTTTTTTAAAACTTTATTAAATTGTTCTGGTGTATCCATATTAACTATATGTCCTGCTCCTGAAAATTCTATATATTCACTATTTGGCTCTGATTCGTGCCAAATAACTGATGCCTTTTTTGCCATATCATTATCGTATTGTCCAACTCCAATTAAAAGTGGATAATCTCTTTTTTGTGTTTTATATTTATTGACTAATTTACTAAGTGTTGAAAGATATTTAAATGAACTCTTTTTAAATTCTAAATTCATATTATAAAATTTGTCTTGTGCTTCTTTTGTATATGCTGATATTTTTTTATTATCTTTAGCAAATGCTTTTATAGAAAATATTGCCTTTAACATCATTTTTATTTGCTGTTTCGTATTACCTTTTTGTAAATTTTTATCGAAATTATTAGTATCATATCCACCTATGCAAGTTAGAGAAGATACTTTGTCTGGATATTTATTTGCAAAATCTTGAACTAATATTGCTCCAATAGATATTCCAACTAAATTGATTTTATCAATTTTTTCTGTTTCCATAATTTGATTTATATATATAGCTGTATCTTTGATTGTTCCTTTTCCTATTGATTTGCCATGTCCTATTAAATCTATTGTAATAACTCTAAAATCTTTAAAATAATCTAATTGTGTATCAAAGCAAGTATGATTTGCAAATGCAGGGTGTAAAAATATTATTGCACTTCCACCTTTGGTATCATTAATCCAATAGTGAATTGATGTGTTTTCTAATTTCTTTTCAATCATAACTAATTAACTCCTTTTATATTTCATTTGTTCCTTACTCTTTTACTGTTACATTTAATAAATACATTAAATCTACTGCTTGAAATTGATTTATTATTGCTCCTTTTATATCTTCAATAGATACTGCCATTGCTTCTATTATGCTATCTGAAAAGTCAATTCCTTTTAAACTTGTTTTAAAGAATTGTACTTGTGTCAAATCGGCTTGTCTAAGTTTTATATTCTTTAATTTATTCTCTTGAAAGATACTATTTCTTAAATTTGAATTATTAAACAATACATTTTCTATACTAGCTATTGAAAAATTAGCATAACTTATATTACTTTCTATAAAACTCACATTATATATCCTACTTTCTACGAAATTGCACCCTGTTAATTTGCAATTCTTAAATTCACATCTTATAAAGCAACTATTTTCAAAAGAAGTATTTGAAAAATTACAATTATTAAATTCTATATCTATAAATGTATTTTTTGTTAAATTTCCATTTGTAATTTCTGTATTATTTATTATTGCTTTATCTATTTTAATATCTGTAAATTCTACTTTTTCACCTCTATAATTTTCAATAAAAATATTATCTAGTTCCTTACTTTTGCTTAATTCATCAAGTAAATTATCTAGTTTTCTTAAATTACTGAGTAAAATTTTTTGTGGTCTTGATATATTCATTTTTTTCTCCTTCAACTTACTTATGTTTAGATTATCCTATAAATGACAAATACTTTCGACTTAAATTTGTCCTATCTATTGCAACTTCTCGAGATGATTATAGCATAAAAGATAGATAATTTTCAATTAATTATCTATCTTAAATTAAGGTTAAAAATAATATTTTAAATTTCTCAAAACTATTAATTTAAAAGCATTTTTGCACATTTTTGTATGTTTTTAAAATATTTTGTGTCAAATAGCCCCGTCCCTATTGACAGTAAAAGAACTAAATAGTTAGGTACTATTTAGTTCTTTTTACCTAATTCTTCTACTATCTCTTCTGCGGACATTGGTGTTACTGTTCCTTGTTTTAGTTTTTTTAATATATTATTTATTTCATTTTCATCTGTTGTTATTCCTTCTACTATTTCATTTGTTACTTTTGGTCTTTCTTGGTTTTGGTATTCTGTTTTTACTACTTCTAATCCATATATTGGATTTTGTTTAAATTGTTTTTCTATTTTGTAGTATTCTAGTCTTATTGGATAGAATATGTTGTTTTCTTCTAATTCTTCTTTTCCAATATATGTGCCTCCAAAAAAGCTTTTCATTAGTATCCCCCCCTTTTAGAAACTAACTTACTTACTATACATTATTTTATAAGTATTGTGAAGCTTTTTCGTACGCAAAATTTGTCAATATTTTTTCTAATAGTAAATTTTTCGACATTTTTATATTTTTTACTTGTGTTTTTTCATTTCTTGTAACTGAAAATCTACATTGTAGTAATATTTTTGAAATATACTTCTATTAAAATAAAAATTATTTCAATTACTTTTTATAATAAAACTCTGTATTTTTATTAACCTGCTCTTTTAAAATGTCTATATCCCCTTCTATGTATTTTATAATACTGGTCTTTCCACTATATGAATTTAAGTATACAAAATCTCCAACTACTTCATATCTTCCATTCATTTCATCTTCATTTTCTTGTGAATTTATACCTATTGATTTACTATATGTTCCATCTTTATTTAATATTATAGAGCCTCCATATTTTGAACCACCTGAACCAAAAAATGTGGATAAAGGAACATTTTCATTATTATTTTTTGCATTATATATTTTCCATTTACCTTCTAAAATTTGACTCTTTTTTTCATTTTCTAAATTTGCTTCTTCTACTTTTTCTATATCTTCTTTTGGTATTTGTTTAGACTCTATTTCATCAGTTTTAGCTTTTACTGGCTTTATTATGAATGGAAGTATACATCCTAATATAATGATTAATATCGTAATTGTAGTTAACATACTATATTTTTTAAATCTAGTTGATATTTTTATCTTTTTTATTCTTCTTTCCATATTTTTATTATCATCTGTTATATACAACATTTTGGTAGCTACTTTTTGTGAATTATATGTTTGTAATAAGTTTATTAGTGTTAGACCATATCTCTTCTTTTCGTCTTTATTCATTCTATTTAATGCTATTTCATCTGTTGCAAGTTCCATTTCTTGTCTTATTTTTTTGAAAACTCTGTATATAATAGGATTAAACCAATGTATGGCAGTGATAATTAACAAAAAATAATTAGTTATCATATCTTTTCTCTTGTAATGTGATAATTCATGCATAAATACATTTTTTATTGTATCATTATCTTGTTTTATAAAGTCTTTTGATATAAGTATTTTGGGTCTTATTATTCCATGTATACATGGTGACATATTAAAATTCTGCAATTTTATTTCTACTTTTTTATTAATATTCAATTTATTTTTACATTTTATTAATATTATTTTCATCCTACTGTCTTGTAAATTTTCTAAATTGCGAATCGTATGTTTTAATTTAATATTTCCTATTATATATGTAGATGTAAAAATAAATAATCCTATTAGCCATACTATTGGCATAATGTTATTTATTGTAATATCACATGATTGTATTCTTTGTGTATTTTCTTGTACTTCTATATCGCCTGTTTTAATATAATTTATTGTATGTGCACAATTTAATGTAGTTTCTACTTTGTCTATTACTGAACTCATAGTAATATCATTATTTATATTAATTTGAATTCTACTAATTGGTATCATAAAAAATAATAATGGAATTACCCACATTATGCATTTCCATTTTGCTGTAAGTTTATTATCAAAAAACTTTGTTATTAGTAAAACTATTACTCCTATTATTGTTCCTATTATTGACATATATAATATTTTATAGAAAATTGGAGATATTACATTACTAATATTAATTAATATTTCTAGCATAATTATTCCTCACTTTCTAATATATCTATTAATTTTTGTAATTCTTCTTTTGAAACTTTTTTATTTTCTACAAAGTTTAATAATAAATTTCCCATTTTTCCATTATACAATTTATTTAAAAATGTTTCATTTTGATTTGTTAAAAACTTGTTTTTATTTACTTTAGGTATATATACTGTATCTTTAGAATTTATCTTTTTAGATGCAACAGAACCTTTTATAATTAACCTTCTTAATAAAGTCTTTACAGTATTTCGATTTTTATCTGTATTACTACTTAGTTTTTCTATAATTGTATTTAAGTCACATTGTTTATTTTCCCATAATACTTTCATAATTTCTAATTCTGCATCTGTTATATCGTATTTATCTTGCATAAAATTTACCTCCTATATACAGATTACTTTCGTAATCCGTATATAGATTACATTATTTAACATATTTTGTCAAGATTTTATCTAAAGAATACCTCATACCACTTTATAAAACAATATATTGTCCATACTTTTTTATAATTATCTTTTTTGTTATTTTTATGCTGTTGTAATAACTTTAACACATATTTTTGGTTAAAAAATTGTTCTACATATGATTTACTTATTGTTTGTTTTATTTCATTATATATTTCATCTTGCCTCATCCATTCTCTTAGTGGTACTGGAAATCCTAATTTTTTCTTTTTATATGAATCATTTGGTATATCTTTTTTAGCAGCTTCTCTTAATGCTATTTTTGTATTGTTTTTTGAAACTTTATATTTGGTTGGTATTGTTCTTGATATATTAAATACTTCTTTATCTACAAATGGTGTTCTTGCTTCTATTGAATTTGCCATTGTCATTTTATCCACTTTTAAAAGAATATTCTTCACCATCCAATATTTTATATCTATTGCTTGCATTTTTGTTATATTGCTTTCATTTTTATGCTGATTAAATACTTGTTTTGTTATTTCTTCATTTTTTATATTATTCTTAAAATTTAATACTTTCTGTGCTTCTTTTTTGCTAAATACTTTATTAACCCCTACATAGTTTTGCTGTAATTTTGTACCTCTTCTTACTATAAAATTTATTCCTTTTATCTCTGGAAAAATTTTAAAAATTCTTGCTAATATATTTCTAATTGGATATGGTACTCTATTATAGATTTTTAAATCTATTTGCTCCTTGTATGTATTATACCCTCCAAAAAACTCATCTGCCCCCTTCTCCAGATATTATTACTTTTACATCTTTACTAGCCTGTTTTGCTAAAAAATACAATGATACTGCTGAAGGATCTGCTAATGGCTCGTCCATATAATATAAAATTTGTGGAACTGCTTTTATGTATTCTTCTTTTTTTAAATTCTTTATAATATTTTCTATTCCTAATTTTTTTGTTAGGCTTTTGGTAAATATCGTTTCACTATATTTACTATAGTTATATCCAATTGTATATGTCTTGTTTGGTTTTGCCAAACTTACCAAATATGAAGAATCTACTCCACTAGACAAAAATGCTCCAACTTCAACATCACTTTTCAAGTGATATTTTATAGAATCCTTCATAGTATAACTTATTTGTTCTATTAATTTATCAAAATCTATATCTTTTTCTTCAAACTTTATATCATAGTATTTTTGTATTTTCATCTGATTATCTTTATATGTTAAACTACATCCTTCTTTTAAAGAATATACATTTTTGAAAAAAGTTTCTTGTGTTGGTGTAAAACTAAATGTTAAGTATGGTCCGAAGTAAATTTGTGTTTAAATCTTTTTCAAAATCTGGATGTTCTATAAATGCTTTTATTTCTGATGCAAACATAAATACTTTATCTGATTTATAATAATAAAGTGGTTTTATTCCAAAATTATCACGAGCACAAAACAATGTATTATTCTTTTTATTCCATATTGCAAAAGCAAACATCCCCCTTAACTTTTTAGGTAAATTATCTCCCCATTGCTCGTATCCATGCAGTAATACTTCTGTATCACTATTTGTGCTAAATGTATGATGTTTTTCTTCTAATTCTTTTTTTAATTCTAAATAATTATATATCTCTCCATTGAATATAACAATTATATTTTTATCTTTGCTTATCATCGGTTGTTTTCCATTATCTAAGTCTATTATAGCTAATCTACGATGACCTAACGCAATTTGTTCATCTATATAATAACCAACTTCGTCTTTTCCTCTATGAATAATTCTATTTGTCATTTTCTCTATAATTTTTGATTTATCCTTTTCTACACTTAAAAATCCTACTATTCCACACATATTATTACCTCCAATTCTATATTAATCAGATTACAATTGTAACCTTTATTTATTAGATTACAACTGTAATCTAATTTTGTCAAGTATTTTCACAATTTTTTTATTTTTTGATTGACTTTTCATATAAAAATACTGTACAATATGCGTGTTAACAATTAACTTTGGAGGTTATTAATGAATCAAATTTTGTCTATAAATAATTTGGAATATAAAAATACAAATAATAGTAATATTAAAAATACCAACAAAATGAATTATATTAAAATCATTACTTTTATAGTTTTTATATTTATTTTGTGTACTATAATTTCATATAACATATATGCTACTACTAACACTTCTAGTTTCGAACCTATATCATTACTACTATATAATAGTAATTTGCAAAATGATATTTCTAGTACTTCTTTTCAATCTGATTTAGAAAATAATGTAGTAGTTAATGATATTTATACAAATAATACTATTAGTATTAATGCTAGTACTAACGAAAACAATAATGAAAATAGTTCTGTATACACAATTGCTACATTAAATATTCCTTCTTTAAATATAAAATACCCTGTACTTTCTGAAACATCTGAGAGTTTGCTTAAGGTTTCTTTGAATAAGTATTGGGGAGGTAATCCAAACGAAGTAGGTAATTTTTGCATTGTAGGTCATAATTATAAAAATAACAAATTTTTTGGTGGTCTTCGTAATATTAAAAAAGGTGCAATTGTTGAACTTACAGATTTAAATAAAAATACTTTAAAATATAAAGTATATGATACTTTTATTGCTGACCCTTATGATACATCATGTACTAGTCAATTAACAGATGGTCATACAGATGTAACATTAATTACCTGTTACAATTCTGGTAAACAACGTTTTGTTGTAAAAGCACGAGCATATTAAACAGTAATAAATCAAATTCTTTATGTTTAATGGACGAGTAATACTCGCCATTACTAATTTGTAAACATTAAATAAATTTAAAGTTAGGAGCAGGTATTATGCAAAAAATCCTTGGGTTTATGAGAAAAGCAATTGAAGATTATGGTATGATTGATGAAAATGATAAAATCGCTATTGGCTTATCTGGTGGAAAAGATTCTATTACTTTACTTATGGGTTTTAAAAATTTACAACGTTTTTATCCTAAAAAATTCGATATTATAGCTGTTAGTATTAACCCTGGTTTTGAATTTTTTGATTTAAATTTTTTAAAAGAAACTTGTAAAAATTTAGATGTTCCTTTTTTTTGTGAAGATAGCCATATTAAAGAAATTGTTTTTGATATAAGAAATGAAAAAAATCCTTGTTCTTTATGTGCTAATTTACGACGTGGTATTTTAAATAGTATAGCTATTCGTGAAGGATGTAATAAAATTGCTTTAGGCCATAATGAAGATGATGTTTTAGAAACATTTATGCTTAATTTATTGTATACAGGTAGTATTTCTACATTTGCTCCTATTAGTTATATGGATAGATCTAACATTACACTTATTCGTCCACTTATTTATGCACCTGAAAAGTATATACGAAACTTTGTTAAGAGAAATAATATTAAAGTTATGAATAAATCTTGCCCTATGGATGGTGTTTCTAAAAGAGAAGATATGAAAAAAATGATTAAAGATTTACAACTCGATATACCACATATAAGAGCAAATTTATATGGAGCTATTAAACGTAATATAGATGGTTGGAAATAATTAGCATTATAAATTTTGATTGACTTTATAGTATTTTTACTGTATTATTATTCTTAATAAATTTATATAAAAGGAGACAAAATTTTATGCAATGTTCAGTTTGTAAGAAAAATCCTGCAATTATTTTTGTTCATAAACTAGATAATGAAGGTAATAATAAATTAGAAGGATTTTGCTATTCTTGTGCTAAAGAAAAAGGAATTAATCCTTTGGAAACTTTAGCAAATCAGTCTATGGCTTTAGAAAACGATAGTGTTAATTTAGACGATATGGCAAGTCAATTTGAATCTATTTTCAATGATTTAGCTGAAAGTTTAGCAAATAAAGATTTTAGTATAGATGGAGTGTCTGCTAATGCTATTCCTATTGGTGCTATATTAGGAAATTCAATTTCTAATAATACTTCTGATACTGAAAAAAATGATGATAACACTAATAATTCCAATAAAAAAGTTAAAGTAGATAAAAAGGTTAAGCAAAAAAAGACCAAATACTTGGACACTTATGGTACAAATTTAACTTCTAAAGCAAAAAATAATGAATTAGATGTTGTTATTGGTAGAGATAAAGAAATTGGTAGAATTATTCAAGTATTAAATAGACGTTCTAAAAATAATCCTTGTTTAATTGGTGAACCTGGTGTTGGAAAAACAGCAATTGCACAAGGTCTTGCTATTCGAATTGCAAATCAAAAAGTTCCTGCTAAACTTTTAAACAAAGAAGTATATTTACTTGATATGACAAGTATTGTTGCAGGTACTCAATTTAGAGGTCAATTTGAAGGAAGAATGAAAGCTATTATAGATGAATGTAAAGCACTGCGGTAATATTATTTTAGTTATAGACGAAATACATAATATTATGGGAGCAGGTGATGCGGAACATTCTATGAATGCTGCAAATATTTTAAAACCATCTCTTGCAAATGGTGAAATTCAATTAATTGGTACTACTACTTTAAGAGAATATAGAAAATATATAGAAAAAGATACTGCATTAGAAAGACGTTTTCAACCTGTTACAGTTGATGAACCAACTATTGATGATACAATTAAAATATTAGAAGGAATTAAAAAGTATTATGAAGATTATCATAAAGTAAAAATCTCTAATAGTGTTATTGAAAATACTGTTATAATGTCTGAAAAGTATATTCATGATAGATTTTTACCAGATAAGGCTATAGATATTTTAGATGAAGCTTGCTCAAGAATTAATTTAAATAATAAAGATTTATATAAATTAGAGTTACTAAAAAATAAATTAAAAATTATTCAAGAAGAAAAAGAAGAAGCTGCAACTGCGGATTCAACAGAAGACTATCAAAAAGCTGCTGATTTAAAAACTCAAGAATGTAAAATAACAGATGAAATAAATACTCTTTTAGCAAAAATGAAACCACAACAATTAAGTATTCAAGATATAGCTTTAGTAATTGAACATTGGACTAAAATTCCTGTTAAGAAAATTACAGAAGAAGAAACTAAAAAGCTTCTAAATCTTGAAAATAACTTACATAACAGAGTAATTGGTCAATTTGATGCTGTTAATGCTGTTTCAAGAGCAATTAGACGTAATCGTGCAGGATTAAAAAGTACTAAAAGACCACCATCTTTTATATTTGTTGGGCCAACTGGTGTTGGTAAAACAGAACTTGCAAAATCCCTTGCTTATGAAATGTTTGGTTCTGATGATGCAATTATTAGAATAGATATGTCTGAATATATGGAAAGTCATTCAACTTCTAAGCTTATAGGTTCTCCTCCTGGATATGTTGGATATGATGATGCAGGTCAACTTACTGAAAAGGTGAAACGTAAACCTTATTCAATAATACTTTTAGATGAAATTGAAAAAGCTCATCCAGATGTGTTTAATATGCTTCTTCAAGTATTAGATGATGGTAGACTTACTGATTCGCAAGGAAATAGTGTAAATTTTGAAAATACTATTATAATTATGACTTCTAATGCTGGTTCTAATTTGAATGGTAATTCTATTGGATTTGGAAAGCAAACTATTGATAAATCTAAAACATATGATAGTTTAAAAGAACTTTTTAGACCAGAGTTTCTAAATAGGATTGATGAAATAATTGTTTTTGATAGTCTAACACAAGAACAATTAATTGAAATAGTTGATTTAATGTTAAATGATACAAAAAAGGCTCTTGATAATAAAAATATTATAATGGAAATATCTAAAAAAGCTAAAGAATATTTATTATCTAAGGGTACAGATTATAAATATGGAGCTCGTCCATTAAGACGTGCAATTCAAAGAAATGTAGAAGATATTTTATCTGAAATGATTTTAAAGGGCGAGTTATTAGATGGGCAGACTGTTTGTATAGATTGTGTAGATAATGAATTAGTGTTTAAATGTAGTTAGAAAAAAGTAAAATAATCGATGAGATAGTGTAAAATGAAGTGTGTAAGTTAAAAATTCAAAACTTATGCACTTTATTTTTCACTATCATCTTAATATATAATTTGATTAAAACTGATTTATTTTATGAAATATTACAACAAATAACCTCATAGAATTATTGGTAAATTATGTAAAACGTTGCCATTTAATAAATATCATTTTTAAATGGCAACGTTACAGTTCACAGCATATATAATAAAATCCGCTACGGCTAAGTAATATATTTTATTTTTTGCTATAAATAATATATTTAAAAGATGCAAGAAAATTAAACTTGCATCTTTTATTTTATATTATTTTTTATTTTTGTATTTCTTTTCTAACTACTACATTTTGACCTTCTAGTTTTAC
>CAOKHI010000008.1 GCA_948468275.1 uncultured Clostridium sp.
TTACCACTTATTGTAAAATACTTATTTCTTTTATTCATTCTTTCAAAATCTTCTAAAAACACGATTACTTTATCATTTGAAAACATTTTATTAATATCTGTTAAAGTTTGTTTTACATATAATGGATTATTTCTATTTGAAATATAATACACAATATATTTATTTTGTAAAATTTCCAATTCACCAATATATTTTCTACATAAATCTGTATAAATGTTATTTTCTTTTAGCTCCCAACTAGGTATAAAATTTATATCATCTTCAAAACCAAGCATTGCAATCTTTGCTATATCTTTTATTCTATCTTTGTAATCTTTATTTCTACAAAGATTATAACTTTCATATCCAAAATCTTGTAATAATCTTCTTCCCTCTATATCAATTTTTATATAATATGTATTTTCTCTCTTTACATACCCTGCCTTTTCTAATACTTTTAATCTTTTTCTATAATAATCTTTAGATTTATAAATCTTTTTACAATCAACTGATTTTATTTGCTTATATCTACCTATAAAACATATAAGCTCTATATCTCTTGAACTTAATCTTATTTTCATAATCTCAAACCTCCATTTCTTAATTAAACTAATATACATCATCTTTTTTTCTTTTGAACCCCTTACCTGTATGTACACCCTAAACTCCATACAGTGATTTTCTTTTGTTTTTAGATTTCTTAATCTTTTGCATACTTTTATTTTGTCCGCCTTTTTGCTAATAAAATTAGTCTAAATCGGATATATTTTTACTATAAAAAATCCTAAATTTTATATCCATTTCTTTATCTATTTTGTTCTTTTATTTATATCTGTAACTCCATTAGTTTTACATTCAAAGCTTTTTTAGAATAAAAAAAACGAATTATCAGAATTTCTAAGTGATGGCAATCACAAAGAAATTCTAGGAATTGGCATATTTATCTTCTACAGAAATTTATCATACCATGATAAATTTCCTAGAATATAAAAATAAAGTGCTATTTTTATAACACTCTATTTCCTGTAATCGGCATATTAAATTTTTCTATTTTAGCTATGTCAATGGACATATTCCCTACCTACCAGTTAGGCTATCATTTTTTACTATTTTTATAAAATTGGTCGTTTTTTCAAGTTTTTTATAAAATTCTATGTTTTTATCTTTTTTGTCAAACTCACTCATATCAATGTTTATATGTTTTCTATCTCTGATGTTCCTATCTTATACTCAATATCCTCCATATAATCAAACATCTCCTTTAACCTCTTATGCGTTATCATAGCCATACGTGGTTGTGGATTCTTGTCGTGTATAGATATTAACTTTTGTGTATAGCAGTTTTCATTTGTTTTAAACACTAAGTATCTATTATTTACATAGGTAAAATATATTTGAAATCCATTGTCTAGTTCATTATCAAATCTTTCAAATGTGTATTTTTCATCCATGTTTTCTCCTTTCTAGTAAAATACATTTTTTCTACTTTATTAAATTTTCAAATTCTTGCTCTGAAATTATATTTACTCCTAAATTTTGTGCTTTTGTTAGTTTTGAACCTGCATCTTCTCCTGATAATACATATGTGGTTTTTTTAGATACTGAAGAAGAAACTTTACCTCCAAATTTTTCTATTATTTGTGTGGCTTGTTCTCTTGTGTATTTTTCAAGTGAGCCTGTTAGTACAAATGTCATATTATTAAATCTTTCATCTATGCTATCTTCTTGTATTACTTGCATATTTACATTTGCTTTTTTTAGTTTTTCTATTAAATCTATTGTTTGTGATTGTGTAAAAAATTCTTGTATGCTTTTTGCTGTTATTTCTCCTACATCATCTATGTTTGATAATTCTTCAATTGTTGCTACTGCTAATTTATCTATGGTTTTAAAGTTTTTTGCTAGCGTTTTTGCAGATTTTGTTCCTACATGCCTTATTCCTAATGCTGTAATAAGTTTATATAAATCATTACTTTTACTGTTTTGTATTGATTGTATTAAATTGCTAGCAAATTTTTTGCCATTCTTTTTTAAAGATGCTATATCTTCTAGCTTTAATGTGTATATGTCTGCTATATTTTGTATTAAATTATTTTCTATTAGTTGTTCTACTATGCTTGAACCTAACCCTTCTATGTCCATTCCTTCTTTAGATACAAAATGAATTATGTTTCGTAATAATTTTGCTGGACATTCTATTCCCATACAACGAATTGCCGCTTCTCCTTCTTCTCTTATTGCTGGCGCTCCACATACAGGACATATTTGTGGCATGTTGAAATCTTTTTCTTCTCCTGTCCTTTTTTCTTTTATAACTTCTACTACTTCTGGAATAACATCTCCTGCTTTTTGTATTACTACTGTATCTCCTATTTTTAGGTCTTTTTCTTTTATGAAGTCTTCATTGTGTAATGTTGTTTTAGAAATTGTAGAACCTGCAACAACTACTGGTTCTAATATTGCCATTGGCGTAATTGCTCCTGTTCTTCCTACTTGGCATATTATATCTTTTAGTTTTGTTTCTTTCTTTTCTGGTGGATATTTATATGCTACTGCCCATCTTGGTGTTTTTGATGTTTGTCCTAAATCTTCTCTTAAACTTAAATTATCTACTTTTACAACAGCTCCATCTATTCCAAATGATAGATTTTGCCTTTCTTCTCCTATCTTTTTTATTGCTTCTATTGCTTCTTCTATATTTGTGCATAAAATTCGAACAGGATTTACATTAAATCCTAAATCTTCTAAGTATTGTAGCTCTTCATAATGTGAATTAAATTCTTTATTTTCAATTTTTTGTACATTAAAAATATATATGTCTAATGGTCTTTTTGCAGTTATAGAACTGTCTAATTGCCTTAATGAGCCTGCTGCTGCATTTCGTGCATTTGCAAACATGTTTTCTTCTTCAAATCCACGTTCTTCGTTCATTTTATCAAACTCTTTTTTGCCTATAAATACTTCTCCTCTAACTGTTATATCTATTTGCTCTGTTAATTTTTTTGGTATGCTTTTTATAGTTGCAAGATTGTGGGTTACATCTTCTCCTACTAATCCATTTCCTCTTGTAGCTCCTAATATAAATTTTCCATCTTTATATGTTAATGCAGATGAAAGCCCATCTATTTTTGTTTCTACTACATAGTTTGTTTCCTTATTTACTTCTTCTGCTTTCTTTTTTATTCGTTTATCAAATTCTATTACATCCTCAAAAGAAAATACATCTTGCAAACTTTGAAGTGGTACTTCATGTGTTACTTCACTAAATCCTTTTTTAATGCTTGAACCAACTTTTTGAGTTGGTGAGTCTTTTTTTATTAAATCTGGATATTCTTTTTCTAAGTTTTTTAATTCTTGCATTAGCATATCATATTCATAATCACTAACTATTTGCTCATCATCAAAATATTTTTGTGTATAGTATTTTAATAATGGTATTAATTCTTCTATACGATTTTTAGCTTCTTGTTTATTCATATGTATAACCTCTATTCTTTAAATAAATCTTTTCCTTTTTTTATATAGTCATAACCAGAAAAAATGGTTGCTATTACTGATATAGTCATTAGTACTGTTGTACATAGATTAATTACAAAACTATATCCTGTTAAATCTTTAGTAAATATTGCTCCATAGTAATTCAAGTCTATAAATGCAAGTATTATTGCTACCATTTGAGTTACTGTTTTTAATTTTCCCCATATAGATGCCGCAATTACTTCTCCACCTTTTTCTACTGCTACTAATCTATACCCTGAAACTAAGAACTCTCTAAATAACACTATAATTGGTATCCATGCAGGTAATTTATTTATTTCTACTAATATTAACATTGCAGCAAGTACTAATATTTTATCTGCAATTGGATCTAGAAATTTTCCAAATGTAGTTATTTGATTTTTTGCTCTTGCAATAGAACCATCTAATTTATCTGTTATTGATGCAATAATAAATATTAAATTCATTATCCACATAGATATAGGTACATTAAAAATTTCACCTTGTATATTAAAAAATGGTACTATTACTAAAATTGGTACTAAAATTATTCTAAATATGGTAAGTTTATTTGCTAAATTCATAACTTCCTCCTACTTTTTTGTTGTTCCTATTATATACAAAAAGAAAGAAAAAATAAATAGTTTTTCTTATTTATCTTCTATTTTTTTCTACTATATCTACTATATCTGTTATATAATCTCCTATTATTGGTATGTTTAATTTAACTATTTTTTGTAATAATATTATTAGTACTGCTGTTATTATTGTTACTCCAATTCCAATTCCTACTCCCTTTGCTATTCCAGATAATAAATTTCTTATTAGTAGTTCTTTTCTATTTCCTAATATTTCTGATAAATCTATTAAATTATTTTTTGTTAGAACATAATTTAAATTATCTATATTTTTCATTAATTTCTCGAGTTTTGCCTTTTTAATAAACATATAAACCACCCTATATTATGTAGAGTGGATTTTTTATATTATTTAAACCACTCTTTTTAATAGAGTGGTTTATTTTTTGTTTTCTATACATCAATTTGGTCTACCATATTTGTTATTGTATTTGAATCTATTGTATTTGTTAAAGTATTACTATTTTTATTCTTTTCTTCTTGCTCTTTCATTAGTATTTCAAGTTTATTAATTAGTTCTTGTAATTTTTTCATGTCTTTTCCTATCATTTCCCAATCATTATTTGTATTTGAATTTTCTAAGTTTGTGTTAGCCTTTATTATTGCATTAACTAAATCTTCAATAGTATCTGTATTTTCTACCTCTATGTTTACTGCTGATTTTGAAAGCAAGTTTTTTATAGCTCCTTCTAATGTATTATCTATTGCAACTTTATTACTTGATGCAACTACTACTTTTTTTAATACTGGTATGCTTTTAGCTTCATTTAAAGATAATTGATATATTGGTTCTACATATAATATTGTATTATTAATTGGAACCACAATCATATTTTTAATTATTCTTGTTCCTGGTACATTTAATGTTTCTAGTTCAGCAGATATGGTTTCGTCTTGTTCTAATAAAGTATTTAATTGCATTGGTCCTAAAATATTACTATCTGATGGATATTTATATAATTTTAGTTTTGCATTGTTATTATTATCATAAGTTCCTATTAAATATGCTCTTAGACTTTGTTTGTCTAGTTGTGTATATGGTAATATTAAACCAAGTTTCATATTATCTTCATCTACAGTTTTTAGCATTGTATAGTATGGCTCTTGTTTTATTCCTTTGCTTGAACTTGTTGTTGTAGAAAATTTGGCAGTTTCCCATACATCATCACTTCTATATAATATATCTGTACTTACATTGTGGTATCTTTCTAACATACTTGCTTGTATATTATATAAAAATTTAGGATATACAAAATGTTTTGCAATATCTTGAGGTATAACTGTATCTAAATCTTCAAATAAATTAGGATATATATTTCTATATGCCATTACTATTGGATCAGCTTTATCTGTAATATAAAACTTCGTTGTTCCATCATATGCATCTATTAATACTTTTACAGAATTTCTAATATAATTTATTTGCTCTTTTGTATTGTCATGTTCAATTGTTGTCATTTGTGAATATGGATATTTATTTGTTACTGTATATGCATCTATTACCCACACCATTTTTCCTTCATCTGTTATTACTAAATATGGTTCAGAATCATATATTAAATATGGCATTATTGTTTTTGCCCTTTTTATAATGTTTCTATTTACAAGTATTTTACTATCTTTTGTTATATTATTTGAAAATGCTAAATTTATGTCTTTTTCTTTTATTGCAAGTATTAATCTATCTATAAAATTTAATTTTAATCCGAGCTTTCCCTTCATAAGTGTATTCAGCATTTTGAGATGTTGTTGTTGGATAATCAAATTCTGCTTTATTCTTGCTGTTTGTTACTATTGTATTATTTGTTTCTAATCCAAAATATATTCGTGGTTGATTAATTTTTATTGGTTGATTTGCTACATTAAAATCTTTTTGTATGTATGATACATTTCCTGATGTATCTGTTGATGATGCAGATGTTATTACTGCTCCAAATCCATGTGTATATTCATATGTTTTGTTATTATATGTTCTATCTCCATTACTAACTATTTCTCGAGGTGAAACATATACTAATTGTTCATTACCATCAATTTTATATTTATTTATATTTGTATTTCTAAATGAATAATATCCTGTACTTGTTTGTGTAACACCTATTGTTCTTAATGTTATATCTTGGCTTATTATTGCTATATTATCTATTACTTTAGAATTATCTTCTATATCTTGTAAACTACTTTGTTCATTATTTATATCTATCTCATCTACTTTTATGTTATATGCTGTTTTTGTATTTTCTATATTATATCCTAAATATTTTTTCTCTTTATCTAATTGGTTTGTGTTTATAAATATTGCTTTAAATCCTAACATTACTATAAAAAGAATTACTAAATAGCTAGGAACTACTAATATTGCTGTTATCATCTTTTTAGTTTGTTTTTCTTTAAATGCTTTTATTGCAACATATACAGATGCAATTATCACTATAGCAAGTATTCTATATCCCCATAGTTTTATTCCTACATCTGTAATACCTGCACCATATATTGATGTTTTTTTATCATCACTCAAACTTAAAAATTTGTCTGAAACTATTCCTTGTGTATTAATTAAAACAATTCCTGCAAATCCTATTGCAATTAGTAATATATTATTAGTTAATTGTTTTAAAATCTTACTTTGTTTAAATGTTTCTACACTTATTCCATCGAAATATACATTAAATACTACTATATAATATATTGCAGAATATATAGTAAGTCCTATAACTATTGCTATAAAATACATTATAAGCATTTCTATAAATGGTTTTTGAAATATGTAAAATCCTATGTCTGTATTAAATATTGGATCATTTATTCCAAATAAAGCACTATTTATAAATAATGATGCTTGCTTGGTTAAGCCTTGTGTTGTTATTATACTTACTATTGTTGCTAATATAAATGCTATTGATTTACTTGGAAGTTTTGGTATTGTCTTTTTTTCTTCTTCAAAGAATGCTTTTAACGCTTTTTTTATACCACTATTTGTATACATTACTGCTATAAAAATTGCTATAAAATTAATACCCATTATTCCATATTTATATTTTAAATTCCCGTATAAATACATCTTCAAAGTTTTGTCCAATTTCTATTGTTTCTAAATATGTTCCTCTAAAAGAAATGTATGCACATATTAGAAATATAATTAATACAGCTAATACTAATATTACTCTCGTTCGTATTTTTTTTGTTTTCTTATGTGTATCAATTATTTGTTTTTCTTCCATTTAAACCTCCTATAATATTGCTTTTACAAAATCATTACTATTAAATATTTCCATATCTTCTATTTGTTCTCCTACTCCAATAAATTTTACTGGTATTTTATTTTCATCTACTATTCCAATTACAACTCCACCTTTTGCTGTTCCATCTAATTTTGTTAGTACAAGTCCTGTAACATCTGTTGTTTCCTTAAATGCTTTTACTTGAGATATTGCATTTTGTCCTGTTGTTGCATCTAAAACTAATAATACTTCTTTAGAGCAATCTGGTAGTTCTTTGTCTATTACTTTTTGTATTTTAGCAAGTTCGTCCATTAAATATTTTTTGTTATGTAGTCTTCCTGCTGTATCACATATAAGTATATCTGCATTTGTTTGTTTTGTTATTTTTATAGCATCATATACTACAGATGCTGGGTCTATTCCTTCTTCTTTTTTTACAATTTCGCAACCTGCACGCTTTGCCCATATATCTAATTGTTCTACTGCTGCTGCTCTAAATGTGTCTGCTGCTGCTATAACTATTTTTTTACCATCTTTTTTTAGTCTATTTGCGATTTTACCAATTGAAGTAGTTTTTCCAACACCATTTACTCCTACTATTAAAATAATACTTGGTTTTGTTTCTAAATTTAACTCTTGTCCATCTATATCTAATATATTTTGTATTTCTTCTCTTAATACTTGTTTTACATGTTCTGCTTCTTTTATGTTTTCTTTTTTTATTCTATCTCTCAAATTAGCTATAATTTTAACAGAAGTATCT
Source organism: uncultured Clostridium sp. (assembly GCA_948468275.1). GTDB lineage: Bacteria > Bacillota > Clostridia > TANB77 > CAG-508 > RGIG8482. Next base: position 8,100 of record CAOKHI010000008.1, read on the forward strand.
AAGCCTATGTCAGACATAATAAGAATTTCTTCTAATTCTTCTAACAATTCTTCATCTACTTTTCTAAATACACTAAATGCATTATTAATTTTTTCATCAAATGATGTTTTTGTTTTACTTAAACCATTTTTTAATTTATCAAAAAAACCCATAAATTCCTCTTTCTATTTTATTTTTAATATTAATATTATATACGCAAATGCTATATATTTCAATAGCTTTTGTTGATTTTTAGTTATTAGTAGTTGCTATATGGTTACTATTCACAGACAATAGCAGTAAGTAGCGAAGACTAAGTAATATATTTTATTTTGTAATGAAGACCCGACAGCCCATTGAGGCGGGGGAATACCCGTGAGCTTGGAGGGCGAAATGAAAAAATAAAATATATTACTTAGCCGTAGCGGATTTTATTATATATGCTATGAACTGTAACGCTATATGATAGTTTTTTATATAAAAATCTCAAAAGTTGTATGTATGGGAGTTTAATAATCACCCATATATATTTCTTTAGTAATGTTAGCATATTTTACTTTTTTATGGATATAATTTTAGTAAAAGATTTTTAGGAGGTTGTGTGTTATGAATTTAGAAAGAGTACATGCTATGTTAAATAATAAAGAAAAAGCTGATGTATACTACAATGAACGACCTGTATGGATACAGGAGGTTCATGATAATATTGCAAGAATTGGATTTATTGATAATTGCGAGGAAAAAGATGTTTATATAGAAGATTTGTACGAAAGTGATTTATATAACTAATATCAAATTAATAGTGCGTAAAATACACCAATATCTCATTAACTTAATATAAAATAATTTAATTTGCATTAGCAATTTACTTTGAAAACAAGCAATTAATACTAAGGCAGTTTAAAAAATATAATCGTGCCCGTAAACCTGTATGGTTTACGGGCTCAAATCATTATAATTTCACTTTTTCAATATTCTCTTATTAGTTACTTTTTTTATCTTCATCAAAAAATAAATTAAAGTTTGTATATCTTTTTAATGAATTATTTCCCATTTTTATAAATTTCCATGTTTTTGCATATTCATTTTTTAATGCATATTGATCATCGTTTATAAATTTTATAAAATCTTCTGGTATTTCATAAAACCTATCTTCAAACTTTTCTGCTAATTTCTGTTTTTCACTATCTTTAGCATTTTGAATGTTATGTAATACATGTTCCAAATTAGTTGAAAAGAAATAAATCTTATAAGGTATATTGTTTACTAAAGTAGTATTACTTAATTTATTTAAAATTGTTGCTTTTTTTAAATTTCTTTTCTTTAATGCTTCAATATCTCTTGTATTAATAGCATCAAGTTCATACTCTATACTATTAATTTCTTTATATCTTATACAACTTTCTTTAGCAAAAGCACCATCAGTATCAACTAAATGTACTATTTTTATAATATCTTTTTTCTTATAATGTTGTTCAGACATACTTGATTTTACTTGTTCATTTATTCTTTTTAATATGTTGGAATTATTACTAAAAGAATTAGAAGTTATATCACTATTTACAATTTGAAAATAGACTTTATCATTATTATTTAGCCTTTCTACTATATGTCCTATAGAAATTTCATCTGTTATTCCTTCCACAATAAATAGTACCACTTTCTTAGTTAACATTGTATCTTTCACCTGCCAATCTAAAAGCTCTTTGAATTTCTATGCTACTTGTTTCGTTATATAAACTTTCCTTTTGGCCTCCTAAATTTATACTCCTTATATATAATGATCTTAAATTATTATTAGACTTTACATTTGTAAATCTAATATATCTATTTTTTAAGTTTGTTGTTGTAAAATATAAAGAATCTTTATTTAAAACTTCTAATGGTCTTAAATTATGAGATGTAAAAATCAATTGTCCTTTTCCGCCTTGCTCTATTACTTTCAAAATCTCTCCAAGTAGAAATTCATATATACCTGAGTCCATTTCATCAACCACCATACATATTGAAGAATTGTTATACATAGCAATTAATGCACTTAATATTGATATTATTTTTTTTATTCCTTCTGATTCATATTTAATTGGTAATTTTTCATTGTTTTTTATAGATAATAACTCTACTTTCATGCCATTATTACCTTTTTCGTCATGTTGCTCACCATAACTATATAATTCAATCTCTAATGTAGGTACTATATATTTCAACACAACATTCATTTGTTCAATGATTTTTTTAAGAATCTCAAATGCAGCTTTACTAACTACATTTACCCCTCCTAATCCAACTATAATATCTCCTGAAGTAATTCCTTCTTGTTGTTCTAATCTAAAACTAAAAGGCATTAATATATTCATATTAATTATACCTGTATGATCATTCATAATAACAAATAAATTACACCTCGCAAAATATGTTAACGTTTCTATAATATTTATATAATCATCACATTTACCTGACTCAAAAAAAATCTTTTTTACATCTTCATTAAAAATAAATGAAGTATTCTTTTCTAATGCTAATTTTTGTGCAACCTTTAAATTAATTATATTATCTTTGTTTGCAGCCACTATTTCATTAAATTTAGCTTTTGGTCTAAATATCTCTTCATTATATTCTAAATTGTAATCAAACAGAGTTACCTTTGAAGTCCATTTCTCTTCTTTCTTTTTTGAATATGATAATTTTTCTTTACTGATTATTACTTTTTTATCATTTGCTTTTTCTAAAGTAAATTCATAATTAACAAAATACTTTTCTTTTGATGTATCTATATAAAAATCAAATTTCAAATTAGCTGAACTTTTAAATAAATTAATATAATTATAAGCATCATTAGGTATTGATTCACTCTCTAAAACACATTTTAAGAAGTTACATGCATCTACCAATGCGGTCTTTCCTGAACCATTTTGCCCATACAATCCTATTATCTCTGATGTTTGATTGAACTCTTTGTCAACTTTAATATTATTTTTAAATTCTATAATTCCATTTTCAACATTCTTAAAATTGCTTAATTCAATTTTTTCTATTCTTACAATTGAATTTTTCATAGGAATCCCCCCATTTTTACTATATTATACCAATTTTTTTATTTTTTTGCAATATTTTTTTAAAAAAAGATATAAAATGTTCCTTTTTTCAAAAAACCTATTATTTCATTATATTATTATTCCTATTTTTTATTCATTTATTCATTAATACTTATTATAAGTTTAACTATTAGAGCTTTGTAAAACTTTTACATATTATTGCTTTTATACCTTATAAATCCAAAAGTATCTCGTTTGCTGTCACTACATTGGTAATACACGCCATTATCGATTTTATTAATTTATCTGTTTTCCTATAAAATGTATTTCTACGATTTTTTTATTGCTTTTTTTAATTTTTCACTTTTTAAATTGGTTCCATAAAAATCTTTTCTAGAGCATCCTGCTCTTCCGCTTCCTGCACAAGCACATGCACAGCTACTAGCACAGCTGCTATGGGCACATGCACAACTGCTTCTTGCACAACCTCCATAAAATCCGCTCCCAAAAAAGCCTCCACCATAAAATCCTCTATGACCGTAGTAGCCTCCGCCACCACCTCCTATTGTCACTATTATAATGACTACTATTATTAATATAAATATTATTCCACCAATTCCTATATTTCCACGATTTTCTTTACTTTGTCTGTATGTACTTATAGATGTAAATGCACTTGTCTTATACTTTACTTCAGCAGTAAGTTTACTTCCTTTTGGCATATTTTTTTTGTTCCATACAAGATAATTTCCTTCTTTTGAATCATTATTACTTTTTTTAACTTTATCACTATTCCATTTTATTGTAAGATTATCTACAATTGCATCTGTAAACCATGCTGGTGTAAATTCATACTTGCAATTTCCCCACGATATTTTATACATATAAGGTTGATGTATTGAATATTTAAATGTTACTTGTTCCCCCTGTGTATAGGGTCTATCAAATACTATTTTTACATATGAACCATTATACTTTGTTATTCTATTTATATTTGTTGATAATGCTGTTGGTGTGTCGAAGTTTGAATTTGGTGTTCCTATTGAAACCCATTCTAGTGGACCTTCTGTTGTGGAATCTAAAACTTTCCATGTTATTTCATATATTATATCTAATGTTCCATCATTCATTCTAGGCTCTACAGTTACTACATAATTCACTATTTCATCTAAATCTTGTGCATATGTTTTTGTATTTATAAGAAGTATTGCAAAAAACATAAATATTAAACTAATTAGAATATATCTTTTTTTCATTAGCAGCCTCCTTCTTTTAATGGACATTTTCCTGTGGTTTTTGATGAATATATACGTTGCTTTCTACATTTAGGATTGTTCCAAATATTCTCCCAATCTGTATTTAACATATTTCCTAATGCTCCATCTTCTCCTAACCAACTTTGACATAATACTACTTCTCCATCTGGTGCAACTGCCATATTACTTAATGCTGCTCCACAGCTTGGAATTTGTAATCCTAATTCTTTTAGCTTTTCTTCCTTTATCCATCCTGGAGATGTAAAACTTATCTCCATTAGATTATCATTTGTGTATTGGCATGCTTCTTTTAAAATATTATATAGTTCTTCTTCTGATAATTGTGTTTCTTTAGAACTTTCCTTTGTTGCATTCCCTGCTATTATTAATCCTGAACATGTTACATACTTTATGCCTAAATTATGTAAGTATTTTAATGTTTCTAAATAGTTTTTATTTAACTCACATAATGGTGTATTTATACTTATAGGTAATCCTGCATTTATTGCATTTTTTATTCCTTGTACTGTTTTTTCAAAATTGTTTGCTCCTACTAATTTGTTGTGTTCTTCTTCATTTGATGAATAAAATGTTATTTGTACACTATCTAGGCTTGCATCATATAGTTTTCTACATAATTGTTCTGTTAATAAAACTCCATTTGTGTTTAATCTTGTAATAAACCATTTTGAATATTCTATTAATTCTACTAAATCCTCTCTTTTTGTAGGCTCTCCTCCTGTAAATGTTAGTTGTGGTATATTTGCTTTTCTGCACTTATCTATTATTTGTTTCCATTCTTTTGTAGTTAATTCTGTTTTATTTGCATAACTTTGACCTGCTGCATAACAATGTAAACATTTTTGATTGCAGTTCCATTTTCCTTCTTTTGTCATACTACTTATAATTAAATCCATTCTGTGTGGTGCTTTCATTTTATGTGCATATTCTCCAATAGATAGTTGACCTATTTTTTCTTGTGGCTCTCTTCCTTCTGCAATATCTATAAATACTGATAATATTCTTTCTAAGTCTTCTTTTAATACCATTCTTCCTGGCTTTTTATATACTTTTAGTGCTTCATTTACTGTGTTTGTTATTACTTGCTTTAGTTGTTCTTCATTTACTTCATTTCCTTTATATTCATTTACTTGTTTTATGAATATAGCAAGTAATATAGTCCAAGCTAAATTTATTGGTAATATGTCTTTTCCATTTAATATTACAACACTTGGACTTGCCTTAAATGGATTGTATTTTGCAGGTACTAGATGAATTCTTACTACTCCTGGTTCATATGGATTTAAGTTTGTATGTAATACTTCTTGTAGATTTTCTTTATAGAATTTTCTTTCTTTGTAATTCAATTAAAATCCCCTTTCTTTTGTTTTTATATAATTATTCTCTAACTTTTATGTTTTTTATATTAAAATTTAATGTTTAAGCAAAAGTAATAAACAATTATAAATTATTTATTAAAATTCTATTTTGTTTTGTATCCAATCTTCTAATTCATCTATCTTTAATCTTATTTGTTCCATAGTATCTCTATCTCTTATTGTTACAGTATCATCTTCTAATGTATCGAAATCTATTGTTACACAATATGGTGTTCCTATTTCATCTTCTCTTCTATATCTTTTTCCTATGCTTCCTGCTTCATCATAGTCGCACATGAATTTTTTTGATAATTTTTCATATACTTCATCTGCTTTTTGACTTAGTTTTTTAGATAGTGGCAATATAGCTACTTTGTATGGTGAAAGTGCTGGATGTAAATGTAATACTGTACGTGTATCTCCATCTTCTAGTTCTTCTTCTTCATATGCATTACATAAAAATGCAAGTACTACTCTATCTGCTCCTAATGATGGTTCTATTACATATGGAATGTATTTTTCATTTGTTTCTGGATCTTGGTATGTTAAATCTTGTTTTGAATGTTCCATATGTTGTTTTAAATCATAGTCTGTTCTATCTGCTATTCCCCATAGTTCACCCCATCCAAATGGAAAACTAAATTCTATATCTGTTGTAGCATTACTATAAAATACAAGTTCATCTTTTGAATGCTCTCTTAATCGTATATTTTCTTCCTTTATACCTAAAGATAATAACCAATTTTTACAAAATTCTTTCCAATGTGTATGCCACTGTATATCTGTTCCTGGCTTGCAGAAAAATTCTAGTTCCATTTGTTCAAATTCTCTTGTTCTAAATGTGAAATTTCCTGGAGTAATTTCATTTCTAAATGCTTTTCCAATTTGTGCTATTCCCATAGGCATTTTTTTTCTAGCTGTTCGTAATACATTTTTAAAATCTACAAATATTCCTTGTGCTGTTTCTGGTCTTAGGTATATTTCAGATGCTGTGTCTTGTGTTACTCCTTGGAAAGTTTTAAACATAAGATTAAATTTTCTTATTGGAGTAAAGTTCGTTTTTCCACAACTTGGACATTGTATATTATTTTTAGTTATAAAGTTCATTAGTTCTTCATCACTCATACCATCTGCTATCATGTCTTTTCCATTATCATGTGCCCACTCTTCTATTAGCTTATCTGCCCTATGTCTTGTTTTACAGTCTTTACAATCTATTAATGGATCTGAAAATCCTCCAACATGACCTGATGCTACCCAAGTTTCTGGATTCATTAATATAGCTGCATCTAATCCAACTATATTCTTTTGTTCTTGTATAAATTTTTTTCTCCATGCGTTTTTAACATTATTTTTAATTTCATTACCTAGTGGTCCATAATCCCATGTATTTGCAAGTCCCCCATAAATTTCTGACCCTGCATAGATAATTCCTCTGTTTTTGCATAATGCAACTAATGTGTCCATTGATTTTAACATAATTTTTCCTCCTTTATTTTTTATGTATCTATATTTTCATGTGACATTTTTCTTTTATAAATTCTTTTATTTCAACAAAACCATATGCTAATGAATCTAATTGTAATTCTAATATTTGTTTACTTTTAAGAAGCTGCATAATTTCAATTTGTTCTTCCATTTCAAACTCCTTACACATTATTTGATTTTTATATAAAACATTGTTTCAAATGTTAAACTTCTTTATATATTACTTTTCACATCTATTATAGCACAAATATAATAATGTGAAACAACTTTTGTAATATTTTACAAATTTGTTTCACATTGTTTATTTTATATTTTAACTCTATGTACTATTATTTAAGTACATCTATTTTAATTATTCTTTTGCCCAAATTATTAATCTAGCTTTACTGTCGTCTGTACATGTTGTTAGTGAAATCTCTCTTGCTCCATTTGTATCTCTTGTTAAATAATCTGCATCATCTGGTGTTGTTTGGTATATGTTGTATATTGTGTATGTTACTTTGTTTCCAGAATTGTCTGTTATATATATTTTATCTCCGTTTGCAAGTCTTTTGTTTTTTCCAAAAAATGCTCCATTTCTGTAGTTGTGTCCAGATATTGTTGTATTTCCTATTTCGTTTAGTCCTGGTCCATAATAATATGCTACAGATGTTTCTAGTGATTTTGGTGTTACTCTATCTAGTACAGGATATTTTATTCCTGTTTTTGGAATTTCTATTGTACCTAATACATTAAAACCTTTATATGTATATTTTTTTTGTCCTGAACCTGATGTTGTATTATCAGGCTTAACTTCATTTACAAGATCTATCATTGTTGGTACTGAATTGTCTTCTACAGTATTGTCTATTTTGGGTGCTGAACTTACTTGTTCTTCATACCCTGCCATAAAATCTTGTGCATCTTTATCTATATCATATTTTCTATAAAAATCATATACAATAAAACCTATTAACGCTATTATAGCTATTATTACTATAATTAATAATGCTGTTAAAAATTTACTATATTTTCCTTCAAACATATCTTTGTACCTCCATTTACTTTCATCTAATACTATTATAACACATTTTGTTTATTTTTAACAGTAGTTTCTTACACAATTTTTTCACCAAATTGTTTTCCTCCTAATAGATGAAAATGTACGTGTGGTACTGTTTGTCCTCCATCTTTTCCACAATTTACCATTACTCTATAACCTTTTTCAAGTATGCCTTGTTCTTTTGCTATTTTGTTTATTACTGTGTAAATTTTTCCTATTAGTATTTCATCTTCTTTTTCTAATTCTACTAATGATTTTATATGTTTTTTAGGTATTACTAATATGTGTATTGGTGCTATTGGTTGAATGTCTTTAAATGCTATTATTTCCTCATCTTCATAAATCATTTGTGAAGGTATTTCCTTATTTATTATTTTACAAAATATACAATCTTCCATTTCATTTTCCCTTCTTTTGTATTAATTTTATTCCTTAATTAGAACTGCTTTTATTCTTCTTACTCCTGATGAACTTGCTTCTTCTTTTTTTATTTTGAATTTTCCCATTTTACCTGTATGTGTAACATGTGGTCCTCCACATATTTCTTTACTAAAGTTTCCTATTGAATATACTTTAACTTTATCCGCATATTTATTTTCAAATAATCCTATTGCTCCACTTTGTTTTGCTTCTTCTAATGTCATTTCCTCACATTTTACTTCTAAGTCTTTTTGTATTTGTTCATTTACAATTTGTTCTACTTTTTCTAATTCTTCTTTTGTTACTTTTTGAGGATGTGAAAAGTCAAATCTTAGTCTTTCTTGTGTTATATTAGAGCCTTTTTGTTTTGCATGTTCACCTAAAACTATTTGTAATGCTTTATGTAATAAATGTGTTGCTGTATGATATTGTATTGTTTCTTCACTTTGATCTGCAAGTCCTCCTTTAAATTTTTGCTCTGCTCCAAGTCTTGATTTTTCTTGATGTTCTTTATATAATTTTTCAAATTCTTCTAAGTCTATTTCTAAACCATGCTCTATACTTAAGTCTTTTGTAACTTCTGGTGGGAATCCATATGTATCATATAGCTTAAATACAATATGGGCATCTATTTTTGTTTTATTCTCATTTTTAGCTTTTTCTACTGCTTTATTAAACTCTTTTTCTCCATGTGCTAGAGTTTTTACAAATTTATCTTTTTCTTCTAATATTACCTGTTTTATTGTTTCTTTATTTGTTTCTAACATAGGATACATTTCTTTTAGTACTTCTATGTTTAGCTCTATTAAATTTCCAAGTTCAGATAAATCTACTTGCAATTTGTTTAAGTTTCTTGTCATTCTACGTATTAGTCTTCTTAAAATATATCCTCTATCTACATTAGAAGGTCTACCTCCATCGCAAATTATCATCATACTAGAACGTAAATGCTCTGCTACTACTCTTGTACTATTTATATTTTGTACTTTTGCAAGTTCAATAATTCTGTCTATTACTGGTTTGAAAATTTCTGTATCATATGGTGTTTCTTTACCTTGTAATAACATATTCATTCTTTCTAATCCAAGGCCTGTATCTACATTTTTTTGTTTTAATTTTGAATATGTACCATCTTTTGATTTATAGTATTCCATAAATACATTATTCCATATTTCTACATATTTTCCACAATCACATGATGGATTGCAATGTGGACTACATGCTGGTTTTCCTGTATCATAAAACATTTCAGTGTCTGGTCCACATGGTCCTTCTTCTCCTGCTATCCACCAGTTATCTTCTTTACCAAAATAATATATATGGTCTTTTGGCATTCCTACTTGTTGCCATATTCTTGCAGATTCTTCGTCTTTTGGTGCATCTTCATCTCCTGCAAAGCATGTAACAGATAGTTTCTGTATTGGAATATTTAATTCTTTAGTTAAAAAATCGAAACTCATTTTTATAGATTCTTCTTTGAAATAATCTCCTAAAGACCAGTTTCCTAACATTTCAAAAAATGTTAAATGACGATTATCTCCTACTTCATCTATATCTACTGTTCTTAAACATTTTTGAAAATCTGCAATTCTTGTGCCTTCTGGATGTTTCTCTCCTAAAAGATATGGTACTAATGGTTGCATCCCTGCTGTTGTAAATAATACAGATGGATCATTTTCTGGAATAAGTGGTGCACTTGGTATTATTTTATGTCCATGTTTTTCAAAAAAGTTTAAATATTTATTTCTTATATCTATTGCTCTCATAATACATTACTCCTCTATTTTTTTGTAAATTATATTACAAAAAATAGATAAAATCAAGTAATGAGTATATATTTTTATTTTATTGGTTATTTGTAATTTCTTTTATAATACCTTCTGCACATAGCCCATAATATTCTAATAACTTTTCTGCTTTTCCAGATTTTCCAAAACTATCTTTCATCCCAAGTCTTGTTACTTTTGTTGGATATTCTTCTGAAAGTACTTCACATACCGCACTTCCTAACCCTCCTATTATACTGTGGTCTTCTATTGTTATTATTCTTTTTGTTTCTTTTGCTGATTTTATTATTGCTTCTTTATCTATTGGTTTTATTGTGTGCATATCTATTACTCTAATATTAATACCTTGTTTTTCTAATTCTTCTTTTGCCTTTATTGCCTCTGATACCATTAAACCTGTTGCTATAACAGTAGCATCTGTTCCTTCACCTATTTGTATTGCTTTTCCTATTTCGAATTTTTGATTTTCTTCATATATTACAGGGGAAGCAAGTCTTCCTAATCTTAAATATACAGGTCCGTTTATTTTTAGAATTTCTTCAACAGCCCATTTAGTTTGTATATCATCAGATACGCTTAATACTGTCATATTAGGTAATCCTCTCATTAAGCTTATGTCTTCTAACATTTGGTGTGTTGCTCCATCTTCTCCTACTGATATCCCTGAATGTGTTGCACATATTTTTACATTTAATTTTGGATAACAAATACTATTTCTAATTTGATCATATGCTCTTCCTGCTGCAAACATTGCAAATGTACTTGCATATGGTATTTGTCCACATGTTGCCATTCCTGCTGCTGTTGATATCATATCTTGTTCTGCTATTCCCATGTTAAAAAATCTTTCTGGGAATTTTTTTGCAAAAATAGATGTTTTAGTTGCTGCTGATAAGTCTGCATCTAATACTACTATATTTTTATTTATTTCTCCTAAAGTTGCAAGTTTATTTCCATAGCTATCTCGTGTGGCTATTTTATTATTTATATCCATATATTTTCATCCTTATATAATATATTTAGGTTTTTATAAAGGTTTAACCTATAAACCTTTTACTTTTTTAATTCACTAATTGCTTGATTATATTGTTCCTCATTTGGTGCTTTTCCATGCCATCCTACTTGGTCTTCCATAAATGTTACACCTTTTCCTTTTGTAGTTTTAGCTATTATTGCTGTTGGTTTTTGTTTAATTGTTTTTGCTTTATTAAATGCATTTATTAATTCTTCAATATTATGTCCATCTACTTTTATTACTTCAAATCCAAAGCTTTCAAATTTTTTATCTATTGGATATGAACTCATTACTTGTTCTAAATTTCCATCTATTTGTAGATTATTGTTATCGACTATTACACATAAGTTATCTAATTTATAGTGACTAGCAGACATTGCTGCTTCCCATATTTGACCTTCTTCTATTTCTCCATCTCCAACTAAACAATAAACTCTAAAACCATCTTTATTCAATTTTGAAGATAGTGCCATCCCATTTGCACAAGATAATCCTTGTCCTAATGAACCTGTTGACATGTCAACACCTGGAATATTTTTCATATCTGGATGTCCTTGTAGCCTACTATCTATTCCTCTAAAAGTAGTTAGTTCTTTTTTATCAAAATATCCTCTACTTGCAAGAGTACTATATAAAGCTGGTGAAGCATGTCCTTTTGATAATACAAATCTATCTCTACTACAAGCTTTGTCATCTTCTGGATTAATATTCATTTGGTTAAAATATAATACTGTCAAAATATCTACACTAGAAAGAGAACCACCTGGATGTCCAGATTTTCCTGCATATACCTCTTCAATAACACCTATTCTAATTTCATTTGCTATTTTTTCTAATTCACAAACATCATTAATCTTCAAAAATATCACTCTCCTAATTATATAAATTTTTAATATCTTAGAGTAGAATAAGAAAATATTAAAAAATTAAATTATTTAATACCAAAAATTCTATCTCCAGCATCCCCTAAACCTGGCACTATATATCCAGCTTCATTTAAAGTTTCATCAATTTTTGCACAATAAATTTGTACATCTGGAAACATTTCTTCAACTTTTTTAATTCCTTCTGGTGCAGCAATTAAACACAAGAATTTTATTTTTTCTACACCATCTTCTTTTATCATTTTTATTGCATCAACAGCTGATCCTCCTGTTGCAAGCATTGGATCAACTAATATAACTTCACGTTTTTTTATATCCTTTGGTACTTTATAATAATACCTAACAGGTTGCAAAGTGTCTTCATTTCTATATAATCCAATAACCCCTATTTTTGCATTTGGCATTATTTTAGTAACCCCATTAGACATTCCTAATCCTGCTCTCAATATAGGTACAAATACATACCTATCTTCATCTAATACATTTACTTTTGTCCTTTTTATCGGGGTTTCTACTTCTTTTTCATCTAACTTTGCATCTTTCATAGCTTCATAACATAAAAGCATAGCAATTTCTTCTGCAAGTTCTCTGAATTCTTTAGTTCCTGTTTTCTTATCTCTTAATAAAGCAACTTTATGTTGTATCAATGGATGTTTTAATTCTATTGCATTCATACATAAATTCTCCTTTCTTACATATTTAATAATACATAATTTTAAAGGTATTAAAACACAAAAAATCACTACAACTATAGTGACTTTTCTGAATATAAAAAATTATAGCAACAACAAAAACTAGCAAATTCTATTTGCATTTTATTTACTATGATTTTTGTTTTTTCTATAATTTTAGACATTTTTAACACCCTTTAAAATATTACTATAAAATACAACTATTTGCAATAGTATTTTCATATTTTATATAAATGTAGAAACAATCATTGCCCACTATTTGCTCTAAAGAATTTACCTAAAAAAAAATTCATTATATTATAAATTTTAGGTGCATTTATAGTAATTTGAAGAACGGGCGATTATTAATCGCCCCTCTAATGTTTTTTATATCTTACTTTATAAGTTCTTCAAAGACATTTTACTTTTTATATGCTTTTTCTTTATTAAATACCATATACAAACAAGGTATTAAAAACAATGTTAATAAAGTTGCATATATTAGTCCTCCTATTGTAACTATTCCAAGTGATTTTATCATTTCTGTACCTGAGCCTATTCCTAGCGCCATTGTTGAAAGTCCAAGTATTGTTGTTAGTGCTGTCATCAAAATTGGTCTTAGACGTGTTTTTCCTGTTTGTATTAATGCATCTTTTATTTTCATTCCCTTATCTTTTCTTAAATTATTTGCATAATCAATAAATACTATACCATTATTTACTACAATTCCTGCAAGCATTAAGAATCCAAGCATTGCAATTAGGCTTATTTCTGAACCAGATATAAATAGAGCAATTAACCCTCCTGTAAATGCAAGTGGTATTGTGAACATTACTATAAATGGTGATTTTAATGACTGGAACTGTGCAACCATTATTAAGTATATAAATACTATTGCAAGTAGTATCATTAAACCTAAATCTTGTAATGACTCATTTATTGTTTCACTTTCTCCTTGTACTTCTACAGTATATCCTGTTGGTGATGTGTATTCTTTAATTTTTTGAGATATGCTTTTTCCTACTATTCCAACATTTGCATCTGTTTTTATTGTTACTGATACATTAATATATTTATCCCCATTATCATGTGATATCGCTCTTAAAGAATCTGCTTCTTCTATTGATGCTATTTCAGATAATTTCACTTCTACTTCTTCTTGATTTTTCTTACCTTTTAAGATTATTTTATCTAAATTCTCGTTTGTTACAGTTTTTTCTTTTGATTTTGCAATTATTACTTGATAATCCTTATTATCTAAACTTACTTTTGTTGCTTCTTTTTCATTTAAAATTTCTGATGATACTGTACTATATATTTGTGCAACTGTTAATCCATAATCCATAGCTTTAGTTTTGTCTACATTTATTCTTGTTTCTTTTGATGTATCACCTATTCCATCATCTACTGTGTCTACACCTTCTACTGGTTCTAAAAGTGATTTTATATCTTTTGCTATTTCTTGTAATTTATCTGTATCTTTTCCTTTTACTACAATTTGTATTCCTGATGTCATCATAGAAGATAAGTCCATATCTGATGTACTAACTTCTATTTCACAATTAAAATCTTTAGTTAGTTCATATATTTTATTTGCAATTTCTTTATTTTGCATAGTTTTATCTTCTTTTAGAATTGCATACATACTAATAGAATTCCCACTACTACTTGATACTGATGAAATAGAACTCATAGTTCCTGAATCTACTGCTCCAATTTCTTCTATATCTTGTATTGTTAATAATTTTTCTATTATCTCATCTGACATTTTTTTTGCATCTGTGCTTGTAACTTCTTTTGGTGTATTCATTGTAATAGATATTTGTTTTCCTTCAACTTCTGGTATAAATGCTGTTCCCATTGAACCTGCAAGCATAAAACTTGCTATTAATAAAACTATGGTTAATATTATTACTATTATTTTATGGTTAAGTGCTACTTTTAAAAGTTTCTCATAAATATTTACTACTTTATCAAAGAAAATAGTTTTTTTCTCTTTTGTAGTTTTGAACATTTTTGAAGACATAGCAGGAACTAGTGTTAATGCTACAATTAAACTTGCAAGTAGTGAATATGCTATTGTAAGTCCCATATCTGCAAATAGTTGCTTAGATATTCCATCTATAAACACAATAGGCAAAAATACACATACTGTTGTTAAAGTAGAAGATGTTATAGCAGATGCTACACTTGATGCTCCTTTTATTGCTGCTTCTTTTACACTTGAACCTTCTTTAAGTAACCTGTATATATTTTCAATTACTACTATAGAGTTATCTACTAGCATTCCTACTCCTAATGCAAGACCAGATAATGAAATTACATTAATTGTTACTCCTGTAAAATACATTAAGGTAATTGCAAATGTTAAACTAATTGGAATAGATAATGCAATTATAATTGTTGGTTTATAATCTTTTAGGAATACGAATAATATAATTACTGCTAAAATTCCACCATATAATAAATTCTCTAATACAGAATTTATTATCATGTCTATGTAAATGCCTTGATCCATTAATGTTGTAAATCTTACATTTTCATTATTTTCTTCTAGTTTTTCCATATTGTCTTGTATATTTTTACAAACTTCTGCTGTTGATGCTGTACTTTGTTTTTGGAAGGTAAGAATTACACCATTATTTCCATTTACTTTTGCATATAATTCACTTGAATTATCTGTAATTTCTATATCTGCTAAGTCTTGTAATGTAACATTTTCAAGTCCTTCTATATCAAATGACAATATTTTTAGTTGTTTTATTTCATCAATATTTTCAAATTTTTCTCCTACTTTTACTATCATTTTATCTTGACTTGTTTGTATATATCCTGCTGGCATAGAAAAATTTTGTGCTGTAAGTATATTAGAAATCATCTCTTGTGTAACAATTCCATCTATTGATGCATTTTTAAGAGCTGCATCACGTGCTGTTTCGAATTCTTTTATTCCTTTATTTAATTCTTCTTCACCTGAAATAATTCCACTACTTGCTTTACTAAGTTCAGTAGTTAATTGTACTTTTGCCATTTCTAATTGTTTTTCTTTTTCTTCTAATTCTCTCTTTTGTGATTGTAATTGTGTTTTTGTAATATTTATTTGATTTAACCCTGTATTTATTTCATTTAATTTATCGCTTGTTTGTTTTTTTAATTGTTCTGTTTTTGTAATACTTTCATTCAAAGTTTGTAATTGCATTTTTTGTGCACCTGTTAAGTTGTTTCCCAACTTTGTTAATTCTGCTTTTTGCCCATTTAATTTATTAAGTAAAGATTCCATCCCATTTAAAGTTGTTTTTAGAGTTGTTTTTGTTAAATTTAATTGTTCTTCTTTTGCAATAATTTGTGAATTTCCTTGTTCTATTTTATTTTTTCCTGTTTTTATTGCTGCAATTCCATCTATTAATTTTTTAGTTTGTTCATTTGATTGCTTTTCTAATTCTTTTTTTCCTGTTTCTAGTTGTTTTTTTGCAGTATTTAGTTCACTTTCTGTTTCAGATAGTTTTTTATTAACATTTTCTAAAATTCGTGTATTTATATTATCAATTTTTTCTTGATTTAGACTAATTTTTATTTGCTCTTCTAATAATCCTGTTGCATTTACAGATGCTACTCCATCTATTCTTTCTAATTCTGGTAAAATATCCTCATTTACCATTTTTGTTATTTCTGCTGTGGTTGTATCTTTTACATCTACTGCAGTTAGCATAATTGGCATCATATTTGGGTTTATTTTACTTACAATCGGTGCACCTACTCCTTCATCTTTCCATGCTGTTTTTATTAAATCTAGTTTACTGTTTATTTCTATTAAAGCTGAGTCCATGTTTACATCATTAGAAAATTCCAATACTACAACAGATGAGTTTTCAGATGATATAGAAGAAACATTTTTTATGTTAGTTACTGTTGCCATAGACTGTTCTACAGGTTTTGTAACTACTGTTTCTACTTTTTCTGGACTTGCTCCTACATATGTAGTCATTATAATTGCATATGGTAAATCCATTTTAGGAAGTAAGTCTGTTGTCATATTGGTAAATGAAATTACTCCTAACAAAATAATTAATATTACTGCAACAAATACAGTAAATGGTTTTCTTACACTATAATTTGAAAACATTTTTTTCAACATCCTTTCTTGTTTTAGCTCATATGAGCTGGTGTAAATAGTTTCAAATAATATGGTTGTATATCTTTTAACACATCTTTTACAAATATTATATTATTGTCTTTTCCTGTTAATTTAATATTTGGATATGCTTTTAACATTTTTTCATCTGAAAAATATTTTAATGTAAAGTTCTTTATGTCTTCATTTTTATATAATTCA
Source organism: uncultured Clostridium sp. (assembly GCA_948468275.1). Lineage (GTDB taxonomy): Bacteria > Bacillota > Clostridia > TANB77 > CAG-508 > RGIG8482. The sequence goes on from CAOKHI010000008.1 coordinate 25,389, forward strand.
ACACATTCAAAGATATATTCATCATATTTTTGCAACTCTAAATTATATGTAGCAACTAGTCTTGTAAAGAACATTTTTAATGCAAAACTTGAAACTAAAAAATCTACAAATATTAGTAATGTTCCTAATATTATAGCTGTCTTTAATATTTTTTTAGAAAATTTTTCTTTTATTTTTTCTATCATATTATCAATTTTAGGATTAAAATAAGACATTAAATAAATAGCAAGTATTCCCCAAAAAAAAGAAAATGCTATACAAATTCTACCATTTATATTAAATGCCATATCTGAATAGTCCCACCATTTAATATGAAATATAAATTCTCCTATAAGACTTACTACATACTCTAATACAGACCCAATTATAAATCCACCAAAAAACAGTGTATAATTATTTTTATTAAAACGCTGTAATCCCATTATCATAATTGTTGCACCTATACCATATATACAACAAACTGGTAAATGTAATGAACTTCTCCTACTTTCTATTACTCCTTTAGTTACCAATCCAAAAATAGTTTCAATAATAAATCCAACTACACTATAGATAATAAAATAAGCAAATAATCTCCAAATAGAAATTCCACATATATATAATCCTTTTTTATCTTCTTTTACAATTTCAACATTTTTTTCCATATATTCCCCTAATAAAACATTTTTCGATTATGATTATTTTATCAAATTTTTATAAATCTGTAAACATAATTTTGTGTCTATTTTGTAAATTATGTTAATTTTTTATTATTTCTTCTATTTTATACCTAAATCAATTATCTATCAACTTTATTTTTCGTTAATTATGTATTTTTAGCACTTTTTTCTGATATATTTTTTATGTATAAAAGATTATACTAACCTATTTTCTAAATTTATAATTTTTATTTCCACTTTTTTTGAATAAATGTTTCACTCAAGTTCAATAAAAACAAGTGCAGGTTATAATTTAAAATAACTTCTTCTATTTGCATTCTTGTTAATATATCAATATAGTTCAAAGGCTCATCCCATATATAAATATTTGCTTGCTCTCACCACTTAATAGATTAATTTCTTTGCTTCATGCTATAATATAAATATTTCTATTTCTCTAAGCTAAAAAATAGTGCAAAATTATTTTAATAATCCTGCACTATTTTTTCTATAAATATCTACATATCTAAATCACTATATACACCATCTATAATACTTCCTACAACAACTGCTCCTTGTCCGCCACTGCCTGCGCTGTTTCCTGGTCCTCCTGTTGCATCAAAAGATAATTCGTTAGAATAATTCTTTTCTCCTACAAATACATTTATCGAACCTCCCCCAGAGCCTCCTCCAAAAAATTGCCTACTATTTCCTGTTCCTTTAGTCCCTGATGAACCTTTAGATTCAATTTTTCCTGTTCCTTCTAATTTAGAGCAAGACATAATAAGTAATCCTCCTGTTCCTCTACTTGGGTTTCCTGCCCCATTGGCATTACCTGTTTGTCCTGTACCTGCTGCTCCTCCATTAGGTTTTGCACTAGCAGTAGCAAGTCCTCCACCAGGAAAATATGCTCCTCCTGATGATCCACCTGAAAAAGCTGTTCCTGCACTTCCACTACCTGCTGAACCAGATAAATTTTGCCAACCATGGTCATAATAAGAATTTGCAATATAACGTCCTGCACCACCGCCTCCTGTTCCTCTTCTACTTCCTACTGCTCCTGGTTTAACTCCATTATCTCCATGACCACCTGAAACTCCTGGGCAACTAACATTTTGTCCAGCTGCTCCTGCTCCTCCTATTGCTGGAATATATTCAAAGTTTCCATCTGCATTTTTGTATAAATATACATTTTGTCCTACTGCTTTTGCTCCTCTTGCTGTCATACTTATTGTTCCATTGTTTGTTATATTTCCTGTGCAATAGATTACCATTCCTTTTGGCCCTCCAAATCCACTTGCATTTGCTACTGAAGTTAGTGTTACATTTTCATTTATTGTTAGATTTCCTTCTACTTTTAATACTACTGTATTTTGGGCATAATTGCTTGCTGTTGTTGCTACGTCTTGTGCTACATCTCCAAATTGATATGTAGCAGTTATGTTTGGTTCTGTTCCTGTTTTGGTTATAGTTGCTCCTTCATATTCGCTATTTCCATCTAGTACCATATCTCCTTGATGTTTTATTACATTAAAAATATATTTTTCTTCTGTTTCTTCTCCTTCACTTGTTTTTCCTTTTACTTTTATTTTCTTTATTCCACTAGTATTTACTTCTTTTATTGCTGTTAATATATCTACTTTGTTTTGCAATATTGTTTTTACTTCACAACTTGCTCTTCCTGTTCTTCCATTGCTTCCTTTTATTCTAAAATAATATGTTCCATTTTCTCTTACTTTATATATTTTTACTGTATCTGTATTTTCAGTGCTTTCTACTTCTTCTGCTCCATTTGTTGCTTGTATTAAGGTTATTTCTCCTTCTTGTGTACTTGCAGTTAAGCGTATTTGTACTTCATCTAAGTCTTCTCCTTGAGTTATTACTTCTGCTATTCCTGTTGGTTTTACTCCTTTTAACTCTTCACCTATTGTTACATTATAATCTTTATCTATTATAAATTCATGGTCTTTATATTCTCCTTCTATTGCATCTCCTACATCTGTTGCTATTCCTATATCATTTAATTTGTCTACTACTGCTTCTTTATCTATTTTTCCTATTCCTTCTATTCTTATTCCTGCTATTTCTAAGTCAATTTCTTCTTTTAATTGTTTTTTATTATATTATTGTGTTCCTTTTGTTGCTTGCGATAATATTCCATCTTGCTTTAATATTATATTTATTGTCACCCCTGCTAATATTAATAGTACTATTATTGTTATTATTAGTGCTATTAATGTTATTGCTTTTTCCTTAATTGCTTCTTGCTTTGTTTCTACTTTTTTCCTTTTCATCTGTTCCTCCCTATATTTATTTTTCTTATGCTCATAGTTATATATTATCTTACATTTTATGGCAATATATTTCACCTGTTTTGTTAATCGCTTGTTTTCATAATATTAAATTAGTATGATGTTTTTCTTTTTAGATTAAATTTTTCCCATATAAAAACAGGTAGTAGTCCACTATGGAGCACAACCTGTTTTTTTATAATATCTTAGAAGATTATTTTTAAATATTAAGCTACTTTTATTTCCACTACAAGTGCGTTTTATCTTTTTCATAATCATTAACTCTACTTACTTATATAAGATAGTAATAGTTACTTTAAATACAAACAAACTCTAAAACCATATGCATATGGTGCAGTAACATCATTTACTTTACTTGTTCCTCTATATCCTGTAAATCTAGAACCTGTTCCATTTGAATAATTTGATCTCCAAACTGCATGAGATGAAGTGTAATTGTATGTTTCTGTTGTCCATTCATGATGATTTGCTGCCATATCATGTATGTTACATACTTGATCGTTATGAGTACCTGTTAACATACTTGCACCATAATTTGTATTTACTCCTGCTTGTGAATAAGATGTATTTCCTGAATATGCTTGAATAAATATAATAGCAGTATCCCAAGCATACGAATTTACTAAATCACTATAAGCTCCATAAGCCTCACTATACATTCGTCTTGATACATCTGCTGCACTTGGTTGAGAAATGTTTGTCCAAACAGCTCCACTTTTTGAATCTGGTAATCCATCTGAACCTTTATTTGCTTCAAAACGTGCCATATAATATCCTCCATGTTCATTTACACTATTTTTGAATCCTTTTAAATCACGTGCTGAAGTATTATCATAAGAAGAATTTTCTAACTCTTCAAAAACTCCAAAAAAAGCACCATCTCCAATAGGAACTCCTGCAACACTTCCTCCCCAACTACCTGTCGCAAAATTATACCTATTCAACTTAACAACATTTCCATCAACTGCAATCCACACAAATTGATTTCCTTCTGCATCTTGAATAACTAATCCTTTCTTATATCCATTTTCATCATCCCACTTTGCATTTCCTACATCTACTGGTTTAAACCCTTTTGGAATTTCTGGATTAAATGCTGTTGGGTCTTCACCATCTTTTGTACTATTTTCTGTAAATATTCCAGATGCATCTGGTTTTCCTGGAAGTTCTGCTGTTTCTACTGTTATAGCTTGTGTACTAATTGTTTCTTTTGCATTTCCTGCATTATCTATTGTTAATATATGCAAATAATATAGTCCTTCTACTGTTGCTTTTAGTTTTATATCCTGTATATTTTCTGTAAATGTTCCTCCTGTATAATTATTTGGATCTGTTCCTACATTATCTGATGTAGTAGTATACTCCCATTTACATGCTTGTATATTTACTCCACTTTGGTCATCTGTTAATTCAATATGTGCTGTTATTTTTGAAATTATATTTGTACTTGTTGTACTAAATTCTATTTTAGCATCATTTGGTAACTCCTCATCTTCTATTATTTTACTTACTGTGTTTCCTGCTTCTTTTCCATCCCACAATCTTACATATACTGTATCATGTAAATTTAATTCACTAGCTTTATTTCCAATTATCCATCCATCATCTTCTTGTGAGTTTACTTGATATTGTATTTTATATACACAATTTGTAGTCATCTCAACACTTGCCTTTTGTTCTTTCCATTCTACAGTTTTAAACTCTATTGTCCCTTCATTTATTGGAACCTTTTTAACTATTTTAACTTCTCCATTTGTTTCTATTTCCATGTAATACTCTTCTCGAATGTTATCTTTATTTGGTTTTACATAAGTTAATGTTGTTATACCTCCTTCATTATATTCAAATTCTGTTATTTCTCCTGTATTTTTTAAATTTTCATTTAAGTTATCTTTAGTATAACAATCTATTCTTTTTATGTTTGTGTCTTTCAAATATTTATCATAATATTCTGCTGTTATTGCTGACCACGCAATTTTTATTTCTTCTTTAGCTACTTCTTCTTTATATTTGTTTGTTGCTTGTGTTGTTTTTTCTAACATATTTCCTTGTGATAATATTTTTATTGTTACTCCTGCCAATATTAATAATAAAATTATTGTAATTATAAGTGCTATTAATGTTATTCCTTTTTGTTTTTTTAACTTTCTTTGCAATTCTACATATTTAGTTATCATTTATTATCCCTTCCTTTGTTTTTCTTTTTATTTTAAAATGTGTATTTTCTTTTAAATTCTATGATAACTAATAATTATTGTCAATTATGTTTTAATGGTTTATTGCTTTAGATTAACTTTTATTGTTCACATGTTGCCATAATATTAAATTGCATTCTGTAAACTAAAAAATAGTGCAAAATTATTTAAATAATCCTGCACTATTTAATTTCTATAAATATCTACATATCTAAATCGCTATATACACCATCTATAATACTTCCTACAATAACTGCTCCTTGTCCGCCACTGCCTGCACTGTTTCCTACTCCTCCAATTGCTTCAAAAGATAGTTCTTTTGAATAAATTTTTTCTCCTATAAATACATTTATTGAACCTCCCCCAGATCCTCCTCCGTAAAAACTTCTGGCACTTTCTGAACCTGTTGTTCCTGATGAACCATTTGATTTAAAATTTCCTATTCCTTGTAAAGTTGAACATGAAATTACAAGTAAGCCTCCTGTTCCGTCCTGTAGGATTTCCTGCCCCTCTTGCAGTTCCTGGGCCTCCTGCTCCTCCATTTATGCTTCCAGTGCATTCTTGTACATAACTTGCAAGACTACGACCTCCTCCTGATGTTCCCCCTGAGTATGATGTTCCTGCACTTCCTCCTCCTGCTGAACCACTTAGTCTTTGCCACCCATGATCATAATAAGAATTTGCAATAAATCGAGCTGCTGCTCCTCCTCCTGTTCCTCTTCTTCCTCCTATTGCACCTGGACGTATTCCTGTATCTGCTCGTCCACCTGAAACTCCTGGACAAGTAGCTTGCATTCCAGCTGCTCCTGCTCCTCCTATTGCTGGAATATATTCAAAGTTTCCATCTGCATTTTTGTATAAATATACATTTTGTCCTACTGCTTTTGCTCCTCTTGCTGTCATACTTATTGTTCCATTGTTTGTTATATTTCCTGTGCAATAGATTACCATTCCTTTTGGCCCTCCAAATCCACTTGCATTTGCTACTGAAGTTAGTGTTACATTTTCATTTATTGTTAGATTTCCTTCTACTTTTAATACTACTGTATTTTGGGCATAATTGCTTGCTGTTGTTGCTACGTCTTGTGCTACATCTCCAAATTGATATGTAGCAGTTATGTTTGGTTCTGTTCCTGTTTTGGTTATAGTTGCTCCTTCATATTCGCTATTTCCATCTAGTACCATATCTCCTTGATGTTTTATTACATTAAAAATATATTTTTCTTCTGTTTCTTCTCCTTCACTTGTTTTTCCTTTTACTTTTATTTTCTTTATTCCACTAGTATTTACTTCTTTTATTGCTGTTAATATATCTACTTTGTTTTGCAATATTGTTTTTACTTCACAACTTGCTCTTCCTGTTCTTCCATTGCTTCCTTTTATTCTAAAATAATATGTTCCATTTTCTCTTACTTTATATATTTTTACTGTATCTGTATTTTCAGTGCTTTCTACTTCTTCTGCTCCATTTGTTGCTTGTATTAAGGTTATTTCTCCTTCTTGTGTACTTGCAGTTAAGCGTATTTGTACTTCATCTAAGTCTTCTCCTTGAGTTATTACTTCTGCTATTCCTGTTGGTTTTACTCCTTTTAACTCTTCACCTATTGTTACATTATAATCTTTATCTATTATAAATTCATGGTCTTTATATTCTCCTTCTATTGCATCTCCTACATCTGTTGCTATTCCTATATCATTTAATTTGTCTACTACTGCTTCTTTATCTATTTTTCCTATTCCTTCTATTCTTATTCCTGCTATTTCTAAGTCAATTTCTTCTTTTAATTGTTTTTTATTATATTATTGTGTTCCTTTTGTTGCTTGCGATAATATTCCATCTTGCTTTAATATTATATTTATTGTCACCCCTGCTAATATTAATAGTACTATTATTGTTATTATTAGTGCTATTAATGTTATTGCTTTTTCCTTAATTGCTTCTTGCTTTGTTTCTACTTTTTTCCTTTTCATCTGTTCCTCCCTATATTTATTTTTCTTATGCTCATAGTTATATATTATCTTACATTTTATGGCAATATATTTCACCTGTTTTGTTAATCGCTTGTTTTCATAATATTAAATTAGTATGATGTTTTTCTTTTTAGATTAAATTTTTCCCATATAAAAACAGGTAGTAGTCCACTATGGAGCACAACCTGTTTTTTTATAATATCTTAGAAGATTATTTTTAAATATTAAGCTACTTTTATTTCCACTACAAGTGCGTTTTATCTTTTTCATAATCATTAACTCTACTTACTTATATAAGATAGTAATAGTTACTTTAAATACAAACAAACTCTAAAACCATATGCATATGGTGCAGTAACATCATTTACTTTACTTGTTCCTCTATATCCTGTAAATCTAGAACCTGTTCCATTTGAATAATTTGATCTCCAAACTGCATGAGATGAAGTGTAATTGTATGTTTCTGTTGTTATTGTTGACCATGCAATTTTTACCTCTTCTTTAGCTACTTCTTCTTTATATTTATTTGTTGCTTGTGTCGTTTTTTCTAGCATATTCCTTTGTGTTAATACTTTTATTGTAATTCCCGCTAGTATTAATAATAAAATTATTGTAATTATCAGTGCTATCAATGTTATTCCATTTTATTTTTTTAACTTTTTCTGTAATGTTACATGTTTAGTTATCATTTATTATCCCTTCCTTTGTTTTTTATTTCCTTTTTTGAGTTTGTACTTTCTTTCAAATTTTATGATAACTAATAATTATTGTCAATTACGTTTTAGTGGTTTAATAATTATGAATTAATTTTATTATTCACATGTTGCCATAATATTAATAATTCTGTCATAAGTAGCTTCACTATCATTACCCTCTTTAATTTATTTCCTCTACATATATTTCATCGTTCACTGCTACAATTGTATATTTATATAGTTTTTCTATGTTTTTTATTTCTTGTAATTCTACATATTCTTTAATTTGTTTTTTTGCTTCTTGTTGTTTATCTTTTAACTTACTTTCTTCTCCTGTTTTTAAATATTTAAATTCTATTATTATTGATGCATATCCTTTTTCCTTTTCTTTTGGCATTATTAGTAAATCTGGATATTTCCTATTTATTTCCATTTCTGATTTTACATTAAATATGTCTATGTTCATTATTATGCAATAAAATATTAACTTTATATATTTTTCGTTAAATTGAATATAGTCTCTATTTGATAAATTATTTAAGTAGCCTTTTACTAATTGTATTATTGTATCTAGTTTTCCTTCTAAAGCTATTTCTTTTGCTATTTTATTATATTTTTCTTCTTTTATTGTAAGATTTGTATCATTAGATAAAATTTTTATGAAATACTCTGCATACATTTCTTTCATTACTTTATTTGGTACTTTGAGTTCTGGCATTCCAAAGTCTTCTCCTACTATTGTCAGGTATCCTAAATAATATAGCATAGATACTAAATCTTTATCTGTAAATTCTATTTCTGGATTAAATTTTTCTGTAATTTGACTTATTATTCTTTCTCCTATTACTGTTTTTTCTATTATTTCTTGTCTTCTGTCTCCTTTGCATAACTCTAGCATTTTTCCTAATTTAGAATAATCACTTGCTATGTTTGCATCTATAATGTTTTTTGGCACCTGACCTATAGCTTCGTATTCATTTAAAAAATATAAACACATATTTGAATTATATATTTTTTCTTTTCCTGTAACACTAAATTTATATCCATCATAATTTTCTTTCATTATTGGTAAAAGTATTTCTTTTTGTTGTATATTTTGTTCATTCATTAATGTTAATAATTCTTCTTTCGTAAATCCTATCATTTCATTAAATCTTGCATCTTTTGTTATATCTTTTCCTATGTTAAATCCTGATGTTAAACTATCTTGTGTAATTGGTGCTACTCCTGTTATAAATATTCTATCTACTATTGTTTCTGTTCCTTGTTTTAGAACTTCATACCACTTTCGTACCTTTCCATTTTTTGATACTAATGTTTTAAATTGTTCTGTATTAAATCCTAATAACTCATTTGCAAAATGATCATATTCATCTATAATTACATATATCTTTTCATTTTCTTTTTGTATATTAAATGCTGTAAATAAACTATTTAGTATTTCTTCTGCTTCTTTTGCTTCGTTTATATAAAAATCTATTTTATATCTGCTTATAAATAATTTTATTGATTCTATTGTTTTATTTTTAAAACCTTTAATCGTTGAAGTTGCATTTTGTGTATCAATTCCAGAAAAATTGAATTTTAATATATTATAGCTATTTCTCAATTTTGTCTGATGTTTTCCTATATATGTTTTACCATATAATTTTTCGAATTTGCTTTTTTTATTTATATCATAGTAATTCTCTAACATACTAGTAAATAATGTTTTTCCAAACTTTCTAGGTCGTAAAAACATTACTCTTTTTTCTGCCAGATTTTCTAGTTTTTCTATGTATTTTGTCTTATCTACATAGTAGTAGCCATCATCTATTAATTCTTCATAATTACTTATTCCATAAGGTAATTTTCTCAAAAAACATCAACTCCATTCTATACTATAATTCTACTATACCTTTTTTAAAAAGGCAATAAATATTTCTGACACTTTCTATATTTATATATCAAAAAACTCAAGTTTAATATATTAAACTTGAGTTTCCACATACATTTATTATTCTGCTGATTCTGATGTTTCAGATTCTGGAGCATCATAAGCTTCTAATATTGCAGCTTGTATTCTCTCTCTTGTTTCAGCATTGATTGGATGAGCTATATCTTTGAATTCTCCGTTTGGAGTTTTTCTACTTGGCATAGCTATAAATAATCCATTTTGACTTTCGATAACTTTTATATCGTGAATTACGAATTCATTATCGAATGTTACAGAAGCAACAGCTTTCATTCTGTTTTCTGAATTTACTTTTCTTAAACGTACATCTGTTATTTGCATTTTGCGCACCGCCTTCCAAAGTTTTAAATATATTTTGTACATTTTATTTATGTACAAATATATTATTCGTCATTAATATTTATTTTCCTTCTATTTTTTACAAAAACTAAAAAAAATTTGTTAACTTATATATATATGTTTATATTGTAACTTTTTTTATACATAATGCATATTATTATATTGAAAAATACATAATAAAAGTATATAATTTATATGTTTTAAAATTAAAACTTTTTAAGGGAGTGTTTGTTTTGGCAAATATTGATAATATAAAAAAATATAAACATGTACATATGATTGGTATTGGCGGAGTTAGTATGAGTGGTATTGCAGAAATTTTGCATTATTGGGGATTTACTGTTACAGGCTCTGATACTACTTCTTCTGAAATTGTTGAAAAACTTATTAAAAATGGTATTTCAGTTACTATTGGTCATGATTTAGATAGTTTGTCTAAATCTGATGTAGTAGTTTATACTGCTGCTGTGCAAGATAATGATATAGAACTTGTAGAAGCAAAAAAGCTTGGTATTCCTGCTATTGAAAGATGTGATTTTTTAGGTGAACTTACTAAATCTTTTAGCAACACTATAGGTGTTTCTGGTACTCATGGAAAAACTACTACTACTTCTATGGTTTCTGTTTGCTTTTTAAAGGCTAATTTAAATCCTAATATTCAGGTTGGTGGAATATTAAAACAAATAGATGGAAATTATAAAGTTGGTAATAGTGAGTATTTTATTATTGAAGCTTGTGAATATGTAGAAAGTTTTTTAAAGTTTAGACCAAAAGCTGAAATTGTTTTAAATATAGATAATGATCATTTGGATTATTTTAAGAATTTTGATAATATTAAAAATGCTTTTATAAAATATGTAAAATTACTACCAAATGATGGTGTTTTAGTTGTTAATGCTGATGATGAAAATTGTTTAGACTTATGTTCTAATACTTCTGCTACTTGCATTACTTATGGAATACATAATAAAAATGCAAATTTTACAGCAGATAATATTATGTTTGATAATAATGGTTTTGCTGGATTTGATGTATTTAAAAATAATGTTTTTTATGAGCATATTCAGCTTTCAGTTGCAGGTATTCATAATGTATTAAATGCTCTTGCTTGTATTAGCTTATGTGACTATTATGGAATTTCGAATATTGTTATTAAAGATGCTTTATTGGATTTTACAGGTGCTCATAGGCGTTTAGAATATAAAGGAAGCTATAATAATATTGCTATATATGATGATTATGCTCATCATCCTACTGAAATTTCTGCAACTTGTAATGCTTTATATAATAAAAATTTCAATAAAGCTTGGGTAATCTTTCAGCCTCATACTTATAGTAGGACCAAAAATTTATTAAATGAATTCGCAGAAACTTTAAGCCATTTTGATAATATTATTTTAACAGATATTTATGCTGCAAGAGAAAATAATACTTATGGTGTTTCTTCTAAAGATATAGAACAAAGAATAAATTCTTCTAGAAATAATAATTGTACTTATATTTCAGACTTTAATGATATTGTTAAATATGTAAAAGAACATGCAAAGCCAAATGATATAATTTTAACATTAGGGGCTGGTAATGTAACAGATATTGGAGATATGATACTTAAAGAATAAATATTTTCATATAAAAGGTTTCCTAGAAATTAGGAAACCTCTTTTTTATAATATTATACAAATTAATCCTCCGCTTCCTTCATTTACTATACGTTCTAGTGTTTCTTGTAATTTTCCTTGTGCGTCTTCTGGCATACGGCATAATTTGTTTTGTAGTCCTTCATTTACAAGTTCATGTAAGCTCTTTCCAAATATGTTAGATTCCCAAATTTTTTGTGGATCAGATTCAAATTCTGAAAGAAGATAACTTACTAATTCTTCTGATTGTTTTTCACTTCCAACTATTGGAGATACCTCTGTTTCTATATCTGCCCTTATCATATGTATTGAAGGTGCTTTTGCTTTTAGTTTAACTCCAAATCTAGAACCTTGTTTTACCATTTCTGGTTCATCTAAAATTAATTCTTCCATAGCTGGTGTTACAATTCCATACCCTTTTTGTTTAACTTCTTCTAATGCATATGCTATTTTATCATATTCTTTTTTGGTATGCGCAAATTCAGTAATTGTAGAGAATAAATCTCCTTCATTACAAACATTAACTCCTGAAATTTCTGTAAGTACTTTATAAAATAACTCTTCTTTTAATGCTATAGATACATTTACATTACCACAACCTAAAAGTATTTCTTCTAAAGATGTTTTTTCTATTATTTCTGTTTTTTGTATTTTACTAATTCCTGAGTCCACTTGCTTTAAAATTTTTACTTCACTAAATGCTTCTTTTATTTCTAAATATAATTTAGATTTTAGCCAATGACTATCTTCTAAGCTGTCTACCCATTTTGGAAAACTAATATTTACTTGGTCTATTGGAAATTCATAAAGTATTCTACCAAAAATATCGTTTAAATCATCTGCATTCAAGTTTGCGCAATCTGTTGGAATTACAGCTGTTTGGTATTTTTCTTCTAGTCTTTTTGCTAATTCTTTTGTGTATTCAGAATATGGTTCACTAGAATTTAAAACTATAATAAATGGTTTATTTAATTGTTTTAATTCATTTACAACTCTTTCTTCTGATGATATATAATCCTCACGAGGAATATCTGTTATAGAACCATCTGTTGTTACTAATATACCTATTGTAGAATGTTCTTCTATAACTTTTTTTGTTCCTATTTCTGCTGCTTGCTCAAAAGGTATTTCTTCCTCTGACCATGGTGTTTTTACCATTCTTGGTGCATCATCTTCTAAATAACCTATTGCATTGTTTACCAAATAGCCTACACAATCAACTAAACGTGTTTTTAATTTTAGATTATCTCCAACTGTAATTTCAATGGCTTCATTTGGAACAAATTTTGGTTCTGTAGTCATAATAGTACGACCTGCTGCACTTTGTGGTAATTCATCTCTTGCACGTTCCTTTTTATAATCATTATCAATATTAGGAATTACCAATAAGTCCATAAACTTTTTTATAAAAGTGGATTTTCCTGTTCTAACAGGTCCAACTACTCCTATATAGATGTCTCCATCTGTACGGTTAGCTATATCTTGATATAAGCTTAAATTTTCCATCTATAATTTACCCCCTCAAAAAATCTTTGTGTTTGTACAAATTAAACTTTATTAATGTATATTTGCTATAAATCAGTATTATGACTAATTTTTTAAATTATTTTGTATTAACTATTTAAATTTAATTATGTTAGTTTCGAATTTTTATATATACATATATTCTAGTTCTTCTTCCATTATATTGTTTTTCCTCATATATTCATAACATTTTTCTTCTAATAGTTTAAAGTTACAACATCTTTGCTTTAGACTTTTTGTTACTTCATTTGTTATTACTCCATAATACAATTCTCTTGCAATTGACAATATTCTTATTTTGTTTACATTAATCCATTCTGATTGATATTCTAATAACTGTGCATATTTTTTGTCTTTTAATTTGTCTATATTTATTTTGTTTAAATATATTCGTGGAATTGGCATCATATTATTTAAATTTATAGCTCCATATTTTCCACAAGCTATACGTATGAAGTCTGCTCTATCTTTCATAATTTTATGTTTTTTCTTTGGTGATGTGAGTGGTGCTAAATAATTTTTTCCATTTACACATATTAGTATTCCAATAAATGGTCTTTTATTTTTTTCTTCTTCTATCAAAGGAACTTTATTATCACTTTGTTTTAAATATTTAGCATAGTTATTGTCTACTGTATATAAATTTAATTTCAAACTAAAACCTCCTTAATAAAAATAAATGTTACAGTTCACGCATATATAATAAAATCCGCTACGGCTAAGTAATATATTTTATTTTTTCATTTCGCCCTCCAAGCTCACGGGTATTCCCCCGCCTCAATGGGCTGTCGGGTCTTCATTACAAAATAAAATATATTACTTAGTCTTCGCTACTTACTGCTATTGTCTGTGAATAGTAACAAATAAATAGAGAGATAAAACTTAATTTTAATCTCCCTATTTTAATTTTTTTAAATTTGTGCTAATCTATTTTGAACATTTTCTAGCATTTCTTTATATTTTTCTAATTTTTCTTTTTCCTCATCTATTTTTGATTGTGGTGCTTTTTGTGTAAATCCTGGATTTGACAACATTCTTTCTGCTCTTTGTACTTCTTTTTGTAATTTATCTTCTTCTTTTTGTAGTCTTTGTCTTTCTTCTTGTATATCCACTAGTTCTTCAAATGGAATATATACATCTATTCCCTCTACTATTATGCTTATTGCATTTTTAGGAATATTATTTTTATTTTCTTGAACATTTATTTCATTTGCAAATCCTAATTTTTCTATAAAACTCTTTGATTTTTCAATTAGTTGACTATATTCATTTGTTACAAATATTAGCTTTGATTTTTTAGATGGGTGTACATTCATTTTTGTTCTTAAATTACGTATTTGTACTATTATTTGTTTAAATTTTTCTATGGCCCTTTCTTCTGCTTCAAAATTTAATTTATCACTATATTCTGGCCATTTTGATATCATTATACTTTCATCTTCATTATATAATTTTGTATATATTTCTTCTGTTATAAATGGCATAATTGGATGTAATAATTTTAATACTTCACATAATACTTTATTTAATACGTATTGCGCAATGCTTCTTGTAGGATTTTCTTTATCGTATAGACGTGTTTTTATTATTTCTATGTACCAATCGCATAATTCGTTCCAAATAAAATCATATATTTTTTGTGTTGCTACTCCTAATTCATAAGTTTCTATATTTATACTTACTTCTTTTATTAAATTATTTAATTTAGATAAAATCCATTTATCTTCATAACATAGATTTTCTATATTTAAACCTTTATCCTCATAATCTTCTAAATTCATCAATACAAATTTTGCAGCATTCCATAATTTATTGGCAAAATTCCCTGCTGATTCTAACTTCTCTGGCATATATCTTATATCATTACCTGGTGTTATTCCAAGTATTAATGAAAATCTCAAAGCATCTGTTCCATATTTTTCTATTATTTCTAATGGATCTATTCCATTTCCTAATGATTTAGACATTTTTCTTCCTTGTGCATCACGTACAATTCCATGTATTAGTATATCTGAAAATGGCTTCTTGTTTGTATATTCTAATCCTGAAAATATCATTCTTGCAACCCAAAAGAATATTATATCGTATGCAGTAACTAATACATTTGTTGGATAGAAATATTCTAAGTCTTGTGTATCATGTGGCCAACCTAATGTAGAAAATGGCCATAATGCTGCACTAAACCATGTATCTAGTGTATCTTCATCTTGTACTATGTTTGTGCTTTGGCATTTTTCACACTTGTTTGGTGCAGTTCTTGCTACATGAATATGTCCACATTCTTTACAATAATATGCAGGTATTCTATGACCCCACCATAATTGACGTGAAATACACCAATCTTGTATGTTTTCCATCCAATGGAAATATGTTTTTTCATACCTTTTTGGAATAAATTTTATATCTTGTTCTTTTACTGCTTTTATTGCTGGTTTTGCTAATGGTTCCATTTTTACAAACCATTGCTCAGATATTTTTGGTTCAATTGTATTATGGCATCTATAACATTTTCCTACATTATGAGTATAATCGTCTATTTTTACAAGTACTTGTAGTTCTTTTAGTCTTTCTACTATTTTTTTTCTTGCTTCATACATATTCATACCTTTATATTCAGGTACAATATTTCCCATGTTGTAGTCTTCATCAAATACTTCTATTATGTCTAACCCTTTTTCTATTCCTACTTTATAGTCATTCATATCACTTGAAGGTGTCAATTTTACTGCCCCTGTACCAAATTCTTTTTCAACAAAAGAATCTGCTATTATAGGAATTTCTCTATTTACTATTGGAAGTATTACTTTTTTTCCTACTAAATGTTTATATCTTTCATCATCTGGATGAACTGCAACTCCTGTATCTCCAAGCATTGTTTCTGGTCTTGTTGTAGCTACTATTACATATTCATCAGAATCTTTTACTTGATATTTTATATGCCATAGGTGTGTCATTTCTTCTTCATATTCTACTTCTGCATCTGATATTGATGTTTTACATGAAGGACACCAATTTATCATTCTTTTTCCTTTGTATATTAAATCTTTTTCATATAAACGTAAAAATGACTCTTTTACTGCTTCTGATAATTTTTCATCTAAAGTAAAGCTTAAGTGCTCCCAATCACAAGAACATCCAAGTCTTTTTATTTGGTTTATTATTTCTCCACCATATTCATGTGTCCATTCCCACGCTCTTTCTAAAAATCCTTCTCGACCAACATCTTCTTTAGATAGTCCTTCTTTTCGCATTTTTTCTACTACTTTTACTTCTGTTGCAATTGCTGCATGGTCTGTTCCTGGAACCCATAAAGTATTAAATCCATTCATCCTTTTATAACGTATTAAAACATCTTGTATTGTATCATCTAGTGCATGTCCCATATGAAGTTTTCCTGTTACATTTGGTGGTGGTATTACTATGGTATATGGTGTTTTTGTTTTGTCTTTACTTGGTTTAAAATATCCTTTTTCTTCCCAATTTTTATACGTTTTTTCTTCAAACTCTTTTGGGTTATATTTATCTGCTAAACTATGTCTACACATTAGGCATCATCCTTTACTTATTTATATATTTTTCTTTTTATAATATTATACAAATTTAATTAAGATGTCAATATTTTTATTCTAAATTTAATATGCTTCCATTTTTACACTTTTCCCACAAAATGCAAATACTATTTTTGTTATGTTGCTAAATCCTCTTTCTTTTAAATTCTCTTCATATTTTTTGTTCTCAAAATCACTAACACCAATTCCAATTTCCATACATACACCCACCTTATTTTACTTTTTTATTCTACTATATTTTATACAAAAAAGCAAGAAATATCTTGCTTTACTTTATCTAAAATAGATTACTGGACGAAAACCGTAATTAGAGCTTGTATCATTTGCAAATATAACACCACGGAAACATGCTGAACTTTGTGCATTTAAGAAAGAACCTCCTCGAACCATGTATGAATTTAGAGTTGCATTATTAGCATAGTTCATATTGGCTGAATATGATGCTTCTAATGTTTGTTCCCATAAATTTCCTGCTACATCATATATGTTTTGTTTTTTTACTTGTTTGGTTGAACCTGTTGTTAATAATATAAGTGAACCACTACTAGAATTTGTACCGTGATAATCCATTTACGCTTACAAACCCTCCTGTTACACCTGTACCTGCTACAGATGTATAATATCCTCGTAAATTTGTTAATGCAACATCATCATAGTTTCCCCAATTAGATGTTATAACATCAATACCATTATCTTGCATAAATTTCATCATCATATCCCACTGTGTACCTGTTACTAATCCACTTTGTACTATTTTATTATTTTCATACATTCTTCTTGTCATCTCTACTGCTGTATAATAATCTGCATGATAATATGGTATACTATTTGCTTTTGTTACTATTTTTCCTGTTGCTTTATTACTTCCTGTTCCTACTATTGTTCCTGCTTGCCTTGCTGTATAATTATAATTTTGCCAATTAGTCCAATTGTTTAATCCTGTTTGTATTTGTACAGCTGTAGTCAAAGATGCATTATCATTAAAATTCACACTATTTTCAAAAGTACCTATCTCTTCATTATATGTTGCTACTCCTGCTTCGTATCTTCCTATATAAAATCCCTCATATTTTTTTATTTGACCATATTCAGCTACACTTGTTTCCATATCCCATTTTGCACTTTCTTTTCCGCCAATCTATTTTTTTATAGTTTTCTATTTTGCATGGTATCCATACAAATTGGTTTCCTTTTAGTTTTGTTGCATATTCATGTGTTGTTTTATCTAAACTATCATCATTTTCATTTTTGGTTTCTGGATTATATCCATATCTATCTTCTTTATTATCTGATATTACTGCTCCTTGATTTATTTTTCCTCCCACATAATAAAACCCTATTGGTACTGGTACTATTTCTCCTTCTCCTGTTGATACTGCATATACTGATGATACTTTTTGTGATGATTGTATTTCTTTTCCTGTTTGTGTTGATACCAACGATGGAGTAGATGTTGTCCATTTATCTGGTAATTTTACTATTGTTCCTGCTTCTGTTTTTTCTGTATTTTCTGGCAGTTGCTCTAATCCACTTATTTTTTTATATAATTCTTCTAATTCTTTTTGCTCTTTTTCTTGTTCACTTAAATATTTATCTGTTGCTAGTCCGTGCTTTGTCTATTATTCCTCCATTTATCACAAAATTTATTACTACTCCTGCTAATATAAGTAACAATATAATTGTTATTACTAATGCTATTAATGTTATTGCATTTTTATTTCTTATATATAATTTTCCACTCTTTTTTTGTTTCATCCTTGACTCCATTTTCTTTTCTCCTTTGCCTCTTACTTTATTTTTTCCTTTTCTCAATTTTATATTCATATTATATATTTCTTTCTTTTTCAAGTCAATCATCTTTTCACTTTATCCTGCACTTTAAGAGTGTTGTACAATTTATTCTACTAATGTCTTTGTCTTAACATTTCTATTATCAAATTTATATTAGGTTGTGTTGGTGTAAATTTTATACCTTTCTTTAACATATGCATTACTTTTTTAGCCTTCTTTTCAATTTCAATTGCTGAATGCTCACTTGTTACCTTTAAATGATTATGAGCTATTGTATACTCTCTTTCTATATACTCTTCAGTAATTGGAAACATGTCTTGTATTAAGAAAACACTTTCTTTTCCATTATCTAATTTAATAATATGTATAATGTCACATGGCTTTTTGTTTTCAATTTTTTTATTCATTATTTTTCTATATTTCTCTATTCTGCTACTCAAAGGAATCATCCAATATAAACCTGTTTCTTCTTCCTTATAACAGTAATAATGTGGTCGATTAGCTTCTTTGTTTCCTTTTAAATATGGATCCTTCATTTCTTTAAAAAATTTATCTTTTACTATATAAAATCCTTTTTCTACCAATTTTTGTCTTACTTCCTTTTTTATAAAAATTAATGGTTCTCCATCATCTAGTGGTGGAGAACCATACTTTCAACCCAACCATTTATATACCGCATATTGGTCAGCGGAAAACTTTCAACCCGACCATTTATATACCACATATCGGTCAGTGGTAAACTTTCTATTTTAATATTAATAGTTGATTATTAATATTATTTTTATTATATGCATTTTTCAAAATAAAATTTACTTTTATCTTGATTCCTAAATATATTGTATCATATATGTTTAGACATATCAAGGAATTTATCAAATATTTTATCTTATTGGTAAATATTCAAAGCCTTTTCTCAATTTTATATTCATATTATATATTTCTTTTGTAAGTCAACTTTTTTACTTTCAAAATGTTAATTGTAGTAATATTTTCATAATTTATTTATCTGCCACTCTAATATTGGATATCCATTATTTACATTTTTTGTATCACTTACAAAGGCTTGATTATTTTTGTTAATTACTTCTAATATTCCTATCATATCTACTTGGTTTTCTTTTATATTTGTTATTTTTGCATTTGCATTTGTTGCTTCATTTCTTCCTATTGCTATCAATGAAGATGTTGAACAATTAGTTAAATTTATTTTCTCAAAATTTAATATTTTACCACAAATTCCACCTGCATCAACTCCACTAACATTTTTTATCAAATTTCCTGTATTATAGCTATTCTCTATACTTATATGCCCATTTTGTATATAACCTATTATTCCTCCTATACATTTATTATTAGAAAAATTGTTCCCTTGTATTTTTATTTCTGCTATATTATAACTATTGCTTATTTTACATGACTTTGTGGTACTTCCTGCATCATAATATGTGTTACTAGTAATACCTCCTATTAATTTAAGATATTGAGAATTTTCAACAGTAATATTTCCTAAATTATAGCAATTCTCTATCTCGCTACCTCTTGTAAGACTTGATGCAATACCAGATACCCATCTACCATTACTTATTATATCTCCTACATTGTATGAATTACTTACCTTACTACTATTTACACTTGCTATAATTCCTCCTACATATCCAATTGTACTATCTATATTATCATCTTTTTGAATAATTGTTGATGCATTATAGCATTCATTTATTGTACTCCCATTTATTGAATTTGCCACTATTCCGTGCTACTAAATTATATCCTTCTATTTTTCCACTTACACTACATTTTGAAATTTCTGTACCTTTTCCTTCCCCTACTATTCCTGCTGTATTAAATCCGTTTTGTATTTGTTATATTTACATCATTTAAGATTGTACTTTTTATAATTCCTCCTTCTACACATCCAAATAATGCTTGATTCTTTTTGTTTTCTTCATTAATATATAAATTTTTTATACTATTATATTTCCCATCAAATATTCCCTTAAAACTTATAGTATCTGTTCCAATAGGTACCCATTTATTTTCTTCTGATCCTTCTAAATCTATATCTGCCATTACTCGTGCTGTTTTTCCTTCAAATGTCCTTCCACTATTTACTTTATCTCTGAAATTTTCCATGTCTTGCCTGTTCCATATGTCCATATCTTCTGTTATGTCTGTTACTTCTACTTTTGCTATTTTGTAGTTTCCATTTTCATCTTTTGCATATATTGTATATATCCCATTTTCTGTTATTTCTTTATTTATTACATATGCTCCATCTATTTTTTCTGGTACTTCTATTACTTGACCTTTTATTATAATTTCAATTATTGTTCCTTCATATTCTATGTTTGCTAATATATTGGCATTTACATAGTCTTCTCTTATTTTTGTTTCTGTACTTATTTTTATATTATCATTTTGGCTTCCTTTTCCTAAACTATTTCCTATTTTTGGTACACTTCTGTCTATTTCAAATTTCCAATCATTTACTATTACTATATCACCTATTACTGTCATCTCTTGTTTTTCTAAATTTTTATTTATATATTCTCCACTATTATAACTACTATCGCTATATTTACCTATGCGTAAATCTGCTAATGCTATTTCTAGTTTCTCTCTTGCTTCTTGTTCTGAATATGCTGTTCCTGTTTTTTGAGCTTTTTCTATTAATCCTTCATTTCCTATTATTAATCTTATTGTTACTCCTGCAAGAATTAATAGTACTATTATTGTTATTATTAATGCTATTAATGTTATTGCATTTCTATTTCTTATATATGATTTTCCACTCTTTTTTTGTTTCATCCTTGACTCCATTTTTCATTTCTCCTTTGCCTCTTACTTTATTTTTTCCTTTTCTCAATTTTATATTCATATTATATATTTCTTTATATTGCAAGTCAATTAGTTTTTTACTTTCAGAGTGTTAATTATTATTCTGTTTGTAACAAATGTTTTCATAACTTATTCATATTAATTTTAATCTTTATTCTTCTTCCCATAATAAATTTGGCTCATTTATATTACTTTTTGACCAATATTGGCTTTCTTCATCACTCAAACCATTTACTACATAATAAACACTTGGTAATTCTGTTAATCCCCCTATGTTGCTTGTAGTTCCCTCTTGGCTTCCTATTACTTTTCCCACATATGTTCCTGAACTTCCATTAGTTCCTGTTGCTACATTATTTCCATATTTTATAACTTTGGATTATCTATCAAAGACCCATCTATTGCAGATGAATAACTATCTTTGTCTGTATCTTCTATGTCTGCACCATATGTCTATGGTGTTGGTAATACTTCATTTCCTTTTTTTCATATCATAATTTTATCCTCCTATTATAATAACACTTAAATACTCTAATGTTTTGTTGTTATGTTATTTAAATTTTTTATACCATCTATAAATCATTTAAACAAAAAATGAGACTTATCCTAATTTAATAGATAAATCTCAATTCATAAAAAACAACTATTCTTAAGAAGTTTGTTAAACTGTTTGTTATTACTAATTATAACCTGTATTATTGCAACACATTTTTGTGCATTTTCATAACTTGCTTTATATAAAAATCCATTTTTATTTATTTTTAAATCAATTAATTTGTAAATTATCATTGGATTATTTACATCTTTTAATGTTATTTTTACTGATAAATTTGTACAATAATCTATATTTTTTGTTATAGTATTTACTTTCATTTTATTTTTTATATCAGTTTTTCCTGATGTTCCACCTATTATTGCTCCTACTGGTCCTGCTATTCCAAAACCTACAAGTCCTTTAATTGGTGATACATGTTTTTTAGATTCTCCCTTAGTTATATTTTCTCCTATTGTTTTACTTTCGGTTGTTCCCTCTTCAATTAAATCAACATCAATTATTGAATCAAATCTAATTTCTTTTTTGTTTATTCTTAATTTTTGATATTCTTCACTTATATAGAAATCACTAACTACCTTTTTCCATTTATTTTTTTCTATTTTTTGTAATTCCTTATTCTTCTGTCTTTCTTTTATTCCTTGTATTACTATTTCTTTTATATTGTTTTTTATTTCTATATTATCAATCTTTTGATTTAATTTATAGTAACCCCAAATTGATATAATTTCAATAACTATTGCCGTAACAACATATTCTATGCCATCTTTTGCAAGGTCAAATATTGCAATTGCAGTTCCTAAAATTAATGGAATAAACATTATTCCTAAAACAATTTTTAGTATTTTTTTCATTATTATCATCTCCTAATTAATATTATATACTTATAATATTAATTATTTTGTCGAAATATGTCGTTTTTTATAAAATTAGTAATTATATGCTACTTTAATCTGTGCTTTTCCTGTTTGTCTAGTTTTTTCATTTATTCCTTCTATAATTTCATCTAATACTGCTTTTGTTCCCCAGTATATTCGTACTCTTATTGGTTGTCCATTATTCTTATTCCACTCATGATTTGATAATACTTCATAAAATGTCTCTTTTAGTATATGTTGTTCCTGTTTTTTGAGCTTTTTCTATTAATCCTTCATTTCCTATTATTAATCTTATTGTTACTCCTGTAAAAATTAATAGTACTATTATTGTTATTATTTATGCTATTAGTGTTATCGCACTTTGTTTGATTACTTTTAATTTGATTTTTTGCATGTTTATACTTCTCCTTTGTACATATTTTTTCCATTTATTATTCATATATTCATTTTATATAAAGTTATTTTTATTGTCAATAATAACACACTATATATTTATAATTAATTTTACTGTTTGTGTATTTATTTCCATAATGTATTTATATTATAGTAAAAAAGATGAAAAGCAATTTTTAGTCGCTTTTCATCTTTTTTTAGTGATGTCACTTTAAATTAGCAACATCCTCTTCCACCGCATCCACAGTTTGTAAATAATAGTAAGAATATAATTATGAAAAATAATATTTCACTATCTCCACAACCTCCAAATAGTCCACTTAAACATCCGTTGTTGTTTCCACAACCACAATTACAACCACATCCACAATTTCTTGTTTCGTCCATGTTTCTACCTCCTTGTTTCGTTTTTATATGATATAGTATGAATATTTCTTTTTTTGTGTTACAATATATGTGAAATTTTTTGTAAAAGAGGTAATAACTTTGAATAATATAGAACTTTTAGCTCCTGTTGGAGATTTTGAATGCTTAAAAGCTGCTATACAAAATGGCGCAGATGCTGTATATCTTGGTGCTTCTGATTTTAGTGCTAGAGCTTCTGCTAAAAACTTTTCTTTAGATGAATTAGAAACTGCTATTAATTATGCTGCCTTAAGAAATGTTAAAGTTCATCTTGCTTTAAATACTTTAATAAAAAATGATGAGTTTGATTTTGTTTTAAATATTGCAAAAAAAGCTTATGAATTTGGTATTGATGCCATAATTGTACAAGATTATGGACTTGCTTGTACTTTACTTAAATTTCTTCCAGATCTTCCTATTCATGCAAGTACTCAAATGACTATTCATAATTTAGAAGGTGCCAAAACTGTAGAAAAGTTAGGCTTTAGTAGAGCTGTTCTTTCTCGTGAACTTTCTATTTCAGAAATAGAATATATTAGAAATAATTGTAATATTGAATTAGAAGTATTTATTCATGGTGCACTTTGTATTTCTTATTCTGGTCAATGTTTAATGTCTAGCATGATTGGTGCAAGGTCTGGTAATCGTGGGAAATGTGCTCAAGCTTGTAGACTTCCATATGAATTAGTTTGTATGGATTCTAAAATACATACTTTAGATAAAGGTTTTTTATTAAGTCCTAAAGATTTGTGTGGTTTAGATTTTATTCCTAAATTGTTTAATATTGGTATTAATTCTTTGAAAATAGAAGGAAGAATGAAAACTCCTCAATATGTTGCTACTGTTACTAGGATTTATAGAAAATATCTTGATTTGGCTAAATCTGGTTTAGATTATTGCGTTTGTGAGCAGGATAAAAAAGATTTGCTTCAGGTTTTTAATAGAGGTGGATTTTCTTATGGTCATTTAGATAATGATCCTAATAAAAGTTTAATTTTTAAAGATAAACCTAATAATATGGGAATATATGTTGGAAATGTTTCTAACTATAATTCTACTAAAGGTCACATTACTTTAAAATTAAATGATGATTTATCTATTGGTGATACTATAACATTTGAAAATGAGAATTCTAAATATAAAATTTCAGAACTTTTAATAAATAATAGTAATTGTGATATGGCATGTATTGGTAGTATTGTTAAAATTGGTAGAATGAAAGGTAATATTAAAGCTGGAGATAAAATTTTTAAAATTGAAAGTAAGATTCTTTCTAATTTTGCAAGCTCTACTTATTCATCAAAAGAAAATATTAAAACAACACTAAATTGTAATGTTACTATAAAAAAGGACTCCCCTATTTTTGCTGACGTTTTTGGTCCTAATAATTTATATAATCATGTGATTTTAGAAGATTATCCAACTTATGCTATAAATAATCCTATTTCTTCTGAAAGAATTATTGCTCAATTTTCTAAAACTGGTAATAGTCCTTTCAATTTTAAAGATATTACTGTAAATTTAGATAAAAATTTGTATGTTAATATCAGTACTATAAATGAATTACGTCGCAGATGTTTATTTGCAAGTGAACAGTCTATTTTAAATAGTATTAAAAAAACAACAAATACAAAGTTTAATGATTTGCCAACTTTAAAAGAACATACTTCTTGTATTAGTAATAAAAAAATTTCACTTTTGTTAAATATATTAGATGTAAACACAAACTATTCTAATTTAAATAATGTAGACAGAGTATATATTCCATTAAAATATTTTACTATTAGTGAATATTCTAATATTATAAAAAATATTTGTCTTAAATTTGAAACATATATATATATGCCTTATATTATAAAGCCTAATTATAGAAATCTATTTTCTTCTAATATTGATATAGCTTTACAAACATACAATATTAAAGGCTTTGTTGTTTCTAATATTGGTACTTTTAAATTATTAGAAAAGTATAGTGGTAAATATGAATTTATAGGTAATTATACATTAAATGTTTTAAATAATGCTACTTTGTCTGAATTTTATAAATTTGGTTTGCAAACTATTACACTATCTCCTGAATTAAATAAATCTGATGTAGATGATATATGTAATACTTCCAAATTTAATACTGAATTTATTGTATATGGTAATTTGCCTATTATGACTTGTAATTATTGCTTTTTGGGTAAATCTAACAAATGCTATCCTAATTGTAAAGCTCTTTGTACCTCTTCTTGTAGTTATTATTTAAAAGATAGAATTGGTTTATACTTTAAGCTTTTACCTGATAATACCCAAACTATTAGTACTATATATAACAGTAAAACTACTTTTATTTCTTCATCAAACTTGAATGTACATTCTCTTAGAATAGATATTTTAGATGAAAATATTTTAGAAATTAACAATATTATTGAAACTGTTAAAAGTGGTAATAGATTAGAGGGAAAAAATTATACAAATGGCAATTTTAATAGAGAAATTTGAAATTAAATCTTGATTTTTATTATTTTTTTGTATATATTAGTTATGTATTTTTTTTAAAGGAGATTTTATTATGGATAATATTTTAGTTTTTGGGCATAAGAATCCAGATACAGATTCAATATGTTCTAGTTTAGTAGAAGAATTTTTTAATAGACATAATGGTTGGAATGCAGAAGCTGTTCGTTTAGGAAATATAAATAAAGAAACACAGTTTGTTTTAAACTATTTAGGAATAGATGCACCTAGACTTATTGAGCAAGTTGAACCTAATCAATCTGTAATTTTAGTAGATCATAATGAGTTTTCTCAAAGTGCTGATGGTATAGAAAAAGCAAAAATTGAATCTGTTATTGATCATCATAGGATTGCAAATTTTGAAACTTCTGAACCTTTATATTATTTAGCCAAACCTTATGGAAGTACTTGTACCATTCTATTTGAAGAAACTCAAAAGATGAATATTCCAATTGACAAAAAAATTGCTACACTTATGTTAAGTGCAATTATTTCTGATACTTTGCTATTTAAATCACCTACTTGTACAAAATATGATAAGGCTGCCTCAGAAGAATTAGCAAAAATAGCCAATATAGATATTGAAGAATATGGTATGAATATGTTAAAAGCGGGTACTGATTTAAGTGATTTTACGCCTAAAGAATTGATTAATATAGACTCTAAAGAATTCGAAAATGATAATTTTAAATTGCAAATTGCACAAGTAAATACTGCTTGTATTGATGATGTTTTAAAAGACAAATCTTGTATTGAAGATGCAATTAATAGTTTTATAAATGATAATAATGTGGATTTATTTATTTTCTTGATTACTGATATTATTAATAGTAATTCGCAAGCTATTGTTTTAGGTTCTAGAATTGATATTTTTGAAAAAGCTTATAACATAGTTCTAGAAAATAATATGACTTTTTTAGAAGGTGTTGTTTCTAGAAAAAAACAAGTAGCACCAATTATACTAAATAATTTATAATTTTCTTAGAGCAGAACTAATTCTTCTGCTCTAAATTTTTAGATAATTTTATAGTAAATTATTTACATTTTATTTTCTTTTCTAAAGTAGAAATTCTATATTCATGATTTTGATATTTTTCTCTATTATCCTTATCCATCAATTTTAATAATATAAATCTATTCTCTTCTGCTTTAAATTCTTTTTTGCAGACTCTCATAATAGTCATACAAGTATCCTTTGTAAATTCTACGACTTCTCTCAATCTATTCAATTCTTGCCATATATTCGCTGCTTCTCCTTTACTTTCTTCTCTAACTTCAGATATATCCTGTTTTAATTCTAGTCTTAGTTCTTTTATTGCATCTTGCATCTCTTGTCTAAATTGTGTTCTTATGTCTTGCAATTCTTTCTTGAATTCTGTTCTTACATCTTGCATCTCCTGTTTTAATTCTGTTCTTACATCTTGCATTTCCTGTTTTAATTCTGTTCTTACATCTTGTATCTCCTGTTTTAATTCTGTTCTTACATCTTGCATCTCCTGTTTTAATTCTGTTCTTACATCTTGCA
>CAOKHI010000009.1 GCA_948468275.1 uncultured Clostridium sp.
TTATATTATCAAAAAAATTTTCAACTGGAATTTACTTTTTTAAGTAACCATTTTTTCAAGTTTCTTTTTTTCCTTTTAAATTAATTGTCCTTTTCGATATATTTTTCTTCTATTTTTTCTATTTTTGTCGCTTTTAATTTCTGACTCTCAAAGTCTTCATACATTTCTAGCATCATTTTATTTGAAATTTCTATAAAAATGTTTACATCATTTGAATATTCTTCTTCTACTATCATTATACCTTTTTTTCTACAATAATATTTGACTTGCTCTACATTGCTATATTCTACTTTTAGTTTCATTTTTTGACCTAATTGCTTTATTATAAAACTTGTTTTGTTTAGAGCCTGTACACTTGCCTCTGAATATGCTCTTATTAGACCTCCTGTACCTAATAATACTCCTCCAAAATATCTTGTAACAATTATTAATACATTACATAGCCCTTTTGTTTTTATTATATTTAAAATTGGAGTTCCAGCCGTCTTTGCTGGTTCACCGTCATCACTACACTTTTGTATTATATTTTGGTTATCATTTACTATATATGCATAGCAATTATGCCTTGCATCAAAGTATTTTTTATTTATACTATTAATTATATCTTCTGCTTCATCTTTACTTTCTATATAAAATGCATTAGCTATAAATTTAGATTTCTTTTCAACTATTTGTGCAAAGCAATTTTCTTTTATAGTTTTAAATTCTTCCATTATACCTCCTAATTCATTCCTGCTGTGTATCCTGTTGAATATGCAATTTGTAAATTAAAACCTCCTGTATATGCGTCTACATCTATTATCTCTCCTGCAAAATATAATCCTTTTATAAGTTTTGACTCCATAGTTGATGAATTTATCTCTTTAGTACTAATTCCACCACTTGTTATTATTGCTTCTTCTATGTTTCTAAAATTCTTTATAGTTATTTTTAAATCTTTTAGTATTTTTACTAAATTTTCTCTTTCTTTTTTTGTAATTTCATTTACCTTTTTATTTGAATCTATATTGGATAATTCAATTATCGTTTCTATTAATTTTTGTGGTAGTAATTCATCAAGGCTGTTTTTAAATTGTTTATTCTTAAATTTATCAAAATCCTTTAAAATTCTTGTATCTAACTTTTCAATTGTTAGAGCAGGTTTTAAATCTATACTTAATATTATTTTTTCCTGTTTTAACAATTCTTCTATGCTCTTCGTTCTTTGTAAATGTGCAGATGCACTTAATATCGTTGGTCCAGATACTCCATAATGTGTAAATATCATTTCTCCAAAGTCTTCATATATAACTTTTTTATTTTCATTATTTATAAATTTTATTCCTACATTTTTTAAACTTAATCCTTGTAGCTTCTTACATAACATTTTTTCTTTTGCCTCTAATGGTACTAATGATGGCTTAATATCTACTATGGTATGTCCTAATTTCTTAGCTATTGTATATCCATCTCCTGTTGAGCCTGTAAATGAATAACTTTTACCTCCTGTTGCAAGTATTACTTTATCTGCTTGAATTATTTTACTTTTTTCACTTTTACCGTGTTTCATGATACTTAACACCTATAACTTTTTCTTTGTCTACAATAATCTCATGTGCTGTAACATTAGTCAATATTTTTACATTTAGCTCATTTAATTCTTTAATTAGTACCTTTAATACATCTAATGATTTATCTGATTTTGGAAATACTCTATTTCCTCTTTCTGTTTTTACTTCTACACCATACTTATTTAACAAATCTATTATGTCATGATTATTAAAATTATCAAAAGCGCTATATAAAAATCTTCCATTTCCAGGAATATTACTTATAAAATCTGAAATATGTAAACTGCTTGTTATATTACATCTACCTTTTCCAGTTATTAATAATTTTTTTCCACAAGAATTATTTTTTTCTAATATACTAACTTCATTATCTTTTTTTGCCGCACTAATACCTGCTAACATTCCTGCTGGGCCAGCACCAATTACTACTACTTTCATATATTCCCTTCTTTTTTCTCTTTATATATACATGTTTTTTCAACTTCATTGTCACATAGTATAATTGTTAAAATAAAAAACACATTGTAATTTAACTACTATAACTTCATATTTTCTATTGCTTTTAATATACCTAATTTACCATATTCATATGTTAATCCACCGTTGCATAAATGCTATATATGGTTCTCGTATTGGAGCATCACAGGATAATTCTATCGATGAACCTTGTGTAAATGCCCCAGCTGCCATTATTATCTTATCCGTGTATCCTGGCATATCCCATGGTTCAGGTATAGAATTTGAATCTATTGGTGAACCCATTTGTATTCCTTGACAGAATTTTATTAAAGGATTAGCACCTCCAAATTTTATAGTTTGTACAATATCTGCCCTTTGCTCATTATATAATGGCTCTGGATTATATCCTAGTTTTTCTAGTATTCTACTTGCAAAAACAGCTACTTTCAAACTACTTGCTACAACACTTGGTGCAAAAAATAGTCCTTGTAATATTGGTTTATTCATACCTAAAGTTGGTCCTACTTCTTTGCCCTGTCCTGGTGATGTTAATCTTTTTGCAGCAAGTTCTACCAAATCTTTTCGTCCTGCTATATATGCTCCATTTGGTGCTATTCCTCCTCCTATATTTTTTATTAAAGAACCAATTATTACATCAGCTCCAACTTGTGTTGGTTCTGTTTTTCTTACAAACTCGCAGTAACAATTATCAATCATAATTATTATATCTTTATTTATATTTTTAATTAATCTAATCACTTCTTCTACTTTTTCTATTGATATACTTTTTCTAATTGCATATCCTCTTGAACGTTGAATTTCTATTAATTTTATATTTCCCATTTTTACTCTTTTTTCAATAGCTTGTATATCAAATTCATTATCTAATAAATCTATTTGTTCATAATTTATTCCAAAGCTTTTTAAAGAGCTGTCATTTTCTTTTATTCCTATTACTTCATCTAATGTATCATATGGTTTTCCAGAAATACTAAGCATTGTATCCCCTGGCCTTAGATATGCAAATAATGCAACTGTCAATGCATGTGTTCCAGATATAAACTGTCCACGTACTAAAGCATCTTCTGCTTTAAAAATATCAGCAAATACCTTCTCTATTGCATCCCTTCCTATATCATCATATCCATATCCTGTTGTAGAATTAAAATGTATATCTGATATATTATTATCTTTAAAAGCTTTTAATACTTTTAAACTATTATATTCACATATTTCATTAATATCTTTAAAAATTGTTTGTGTTTCTTTTTCTACCTCTTTTGCTAAATTAATTGTTTCCTCACTAATTCCATATTCTTTATACATTTTAAATCCATTCCTTTCTTGTTTCGCCTTAAAGACACATATAGTAATGAAAAATTATAATTTCCTTCTTTAACCTTATCTTAATTATTTTTTATATAAAGTTAAATTCTTGCAAAATAACATCTAAAAAAGGACTTCCTTTAGCATTCCTTGCAGTTATTGCTACCATGAAGTCCCATAATTACATTTTAATCATTTAAATTATTTGTATAATAGCATTCTCCATATCCAAAATATACTTTATAATATTGACCTAAAAATTCTGGATTTGAATTGTATTCTATATGTTCATAAATTGGCTCTATTACAGTATTTCCTTTTTCATCTATTACTCCCCATTTGCCATTTATATTTATACCTGCAAATCCATATTTATTAAATTCTGTTACTGCATCATATTTAAAATCTATTACATTATCTCCTTGTTTATTTATAAATCCCCATTTTTTATTTTCATTTTTAGTAAATAATTTATTATCTTTAAATAATTCTGTATTTGCAATCTCTTTACCTTCTAAAGTAAAATATTTTATTTGGTCTTTTGAATAAACTTGAACATATTCATCAAAAGTATATATTGTTCCATTATTAGTAGTTGCTATATTTTTCATCTCTTCTGAATATAAATGTGTTATATTCCCATCTAATATTTTTGCTTCTATTATTTTTGTATTTTCAATTTTTTGCAAAATATCATATTTAAAATCTATTTTTGTTTCTCCATTAGAATTGATTATTCCTAATTTCCCTTTTTCCTTTATTACAACAAAGTATTCATCAAATAAATATTCAACATATTCATAATCATTTTTTATTAGTATTTCTTCATTATTAGTTAATACTCCATATTTTCCTTCTAAATTAGTTGTTATATAATATTTTGCATTTTCTGTTGGTATTATTGCTGAATATTTTGCATTTTCTATTTTCTTTCCTTTTAAATCAAAATAAATATCTTGTTCTTGTCTTAATGCTTTTATATACAGACCATAAAATGCTATTTCTTCAAACTCAGTTGGAATTATTATATTTCCTTCTATATCGATTGCTCCATATGCCAAATTTTTTTGAACTACAAATAAATTTTCTTCCCCATATTCTATTTTTTGATATTCAAATTTTACTATTGGTTTATTATTTTTTACTATTCCTACTTGTCCATTTTTTGATGCTATTAAATATACATTATCTTTATCTCCTATTTCTATTACTCTATTTAATTCATTATATTCAACTGGCAATAATGTTTTTAAATTATAATTTATATATCCATATCTATATCCTTCTTGTGTTTTGTTACTTACTATATATCCTGAACATTTATATTTGTCTTCAGCTGTATAGAATGCATCTGCTTTAATATTGTCATATTCTGGTTCTATAATAGTTACTCCTTTTGAATTTATAACACCACATTTTCCTTCTTGTTTAACTAAAAATTCTGCTTCTTTGTTTGTTAAACTTTCTATTTCTTCATATATTGGCTTTGTAACTTGTTTATTTTCTAAACTTATTAATCCATATTTTCCATCTTTTTTATATTTCAATACAGATTTTTCATATGGTATATTACTTACTGTTCCATTTACTTGAAGCGCAGTTACATGTTCATATTCAGAAAAAATTTCTTTATTTTCATTATTTAATACTATTGTTTCATTTTCTTTTTCACATACAAATACAGCTTTTTGTGGATTAGGTATTACTATACTTTCATATATTGGCTCTATTACTATGTTTCCTTTAGTATCTATTACTCCTATTTTATTTTGTATATTTAATAAATAATAATTATAATCAGATATTTCTTCTACTTCATATTCTTTTTTATTATTATTCATAAAAACAACTATAAGTATAGTTATCATTAATAATATAACTATACTTAATACTATTATCTTTTTTTCTTTTAATATCTGAGATAATCTTTCCATCTATACTGCTCCTTTTTAATCTTCTTTTTCTTCATTTGGATTTTCTATTTCTATATTTTTACATGCTTTTACCTTTATTATTCTTTTATCCTCATATTCTTCTATTTTATATGTTACTTGTTTTGTTTCAATAATCGGTTTTTCTTCATCTTCTGGTATTCTTCCTAGTTTTTCTTGTAGAAAACCTGATAATGTATCATATTCTCCTTCTTCTATCTCAATTTCTAATATTTTCTTTAAGTCATTTATATTTATTGTTCCATTTATCATATAGGTATTTTCATCTATTTTTTCATATTCTGTTTCTATATCATCATATTCATCAAATATATCACCAACAAGCTCTTCTAGTATATCTTCCATTGTAGCCAATCCTGCTGTTCCTCCATATTCATCTAATACTATTGCCATTTGATTATTGTTTTTTTGCAATTCCTTGAATAGTTCATTAATAGTTTTAGAGCGTGGTACAAAATATGCTGGTCTTATTATAGATTTTAGTTTTACTACTCTTTTAGTTTTAACAAATTTTAGTAAATCTTTTAAATATAATACACCTTTTATATCATCAATAGTATCTTCATATACAGGTACTCTACTATATCTATATTCATCTAGCTCTTCAATTAAGTCATTTACATTCATATTTATATCTAGTGCATATACATCTGTTCTATGTGTCATTATTTCAGATACAGTAGTGTCATTAAATTCAAACACATTATTAATTAACTCTTTTTCATTTTCGTCTATAGCTCCTTTTTCTTCACCTTCATCTACCATCATTTTTATTTCTTCTTCTGTTACTATCTCCTCATCTTTTTCAGATACTCCAAATATTCCAGATATTACATTAGTTGATATTGTTAATAATTTTACAAATGGTACTGTAAAAAAGTATATTACTCTAATTATTCCAATTGTAGCAAATGATATTTTCTCATAATGCTTCATAGCTAGCCTTTTTGGAACTAATTCTCCAAATACTAGTGTAAAAAAAGATAATATCATTGTAATAATTATTATAGATATTCCTTGCCATACTTCTACACTTAGTGTTGGTATTGCTTGATTTAGTATTGGTGCTAATTTACTTGCAAATGCATCTGATGCAAAAGCACTAGATAAAAAACCTGCAAGTGTTATTCCTATTTGTATTGTAGCTAAAAATTTGCTTGGTGTTTCTAACATTTTCATAATTTGCTTTGCTCTTTTATTTCCTGCTTTAGCTTGTTTAGAAACTTTCGCATCATTTAATGATATAAAAGCTATTTCTGCTGCTGCAAAAAATGCATTTAAAAAAATAAGCACTACCAAAACCATAATTTGTGAAATCATACTATATATCTTTCCCTTCTTTTCATTGCTTGTTTTCAAGACATATTATATATTTTCTTAATATGTATGTCAATATATTTTTTCTATGTACTTTTATAATGGTATTAATAATGTTTTTGTATTAAAAATATTCAAAAAACTTGCTACATCAAGTTATGGGCTTCAATTTTTTCAATGTCATTAATTTAATAAAAATTTTAATTTGCACTTTATAAATTCATTAGAAGAACAATAATCAATGATCACCTCTAAATATTTTTTGCTTAAGTTAATAATTTTTTGCATTGCCCGTCAATTACCCTAAAGAATTTACCATAGAAATATTCACTTATAATATAATTTTAAGTGAATATATATCAAATACTTCAAAACATTTTACGAGCAATGCTATCCTATAATAGTTATACTTTTTAACTAAAGTCATTATACTGTAATTGGAAATTGTATATTTTAAAATTATGCATTGTACGTTCATTATAGAAAAAAGTTTGAAAGAATACAAATAAAATATGATATTTTAATATAGAAATAAATTTATAATATAGAAAAATTATGATACTAAATATATTTTTTCAAACGACAATGCACTTCCTAATAATTCTATCATTTTGAATATACAATCATTTTTTCACTTATTGAAAATACTGCTTTTCACATTAACCATAGCCATAAGATATTTACTATGTTATTTGCTTGCTACTGGTAATTTCGGTATACTGTTTTTTCCTAAAGTTACTATATCTAAGTAGTTATTCATATCTTTTCTATTCATTCTAAAAAAGTCTTCATCCGCATCTTCCATTATATTTATTATTCTTTTTGCATCACGTACATCTTTATAATTGCTTATCTTTTTGTAATTAGTTTCATTTTTATTTGTTATTATATTATCAAAATAATTTATGTTGTTATGATTTATTTCATTTATTTGATTATTTGTTTCTTTTACTAAATTTTTTGTATAAACATTAGATACATCTGTTGTATTATTTTGTATTTCCTTTATATTATCTTGTGTTACATTTACTTCTTTATTATATGTATTTTCTTCTATAATATTAGTTTTACAATTATTTATATTAACTTTTACAATTTCTTCTTGTCCATTTACTTCTAATTCAATTAATATACCATTTTTACTATATCCTGCTACTACACTTGTTTGTCTTAAATAATATTTATCTTTTTTAATATTTGGTATAACAAATTCTCCATTTTCATCTGTTATAATGTCATCTCTTATTACTTTATATGATTTATCTAATAATTCAAATGTATTTCCTTGTATTCCATCCTTTGTTTCATTATCTAAATTAATTATTTTTATCGTAGACACTTCACCATTTTTTATTTGTATTACTTTTTCCACATTTGTATATGTTTTTTCTACTATTAAATATTTTTTATCCACATTTTGTGTATTCATACTAATATAATTTTCATAATTTTGTAAATTTGCTGATAGTTTAATATTAAAGTTTTGTGTCACATCCTTTGGTATTAATATTTTTAATGTATCTGTATTTGTGAAAGTCGTTTTTTCTAGATTATTTTCGTTTAGTATTTTTACATCTTGTCCTCCTTCTAATTTTATAGAACTTTTTACAATATTGGGTAATACAGTTATATTATATTGTTTAGAATTATAATTTTCATTATCACTATCTTCAATCCATTGTTTGTCTACTTCATTAATCTCTATTGCATTATACTTGTTTGTATCTTCTTTATTTTGTATATCACTATCTACATTTCTCATTATTCTTGCAATTGCACCTCTAATTCTCCACCCTGATTCTCCTCTATGAGTATAGTAATTTACATTTTTATTATATAATACAGTAAATATTGCCTCTTGTGTAGCAAGATAAGCTTCTTCTTCTGTTTGGCAATACATTTCATCAACTGTTTTATATGGATATCCATATTTTAGTACCACATCTAATTGTGCATTTTTATTTTTAATATTGTTATTTAATGTAGTATTTGGAATATCCTTTTCTTCTGATAGTGCATATGTTACATTACCATTTACTTTTAAAACCTTCATTTGTCCTCTTTCTACATTCATATATGAATATGGTGCTTCTATTGTACTTGATACTACTATTTGAGAATTTTCATTTATTGACATTGCATTTACTTCATTTGTTACACATATTGTTTTCATTAGTATAATTGTTATTATAATTATATATATTATTTTTTTCATTTTCTTCCCTCTTTCTTTATACTATTTGTACTGCTTGTACACATCTTCTTTGTTTTTCATTTTCAGGTATCCCTGTAATTAATGTTATTCTATTGTCTTTAGTATTTGTTAAATATGACCAATCTGTTTCATCGATTATTACATTTGTTGTAACTTTGTATTCTATTTGTTTATCTGCTTTTTTATATATTATTACATCATTTTCTTGAAGTTTTTCTAAATTTTCAAAATAATTCTCTTTGTACCCCCTACTTGCTGCTACTATACCGAATATTTCCATCTAATGTTGGTGTATCTTCAAAATGTCCTATATAGTTATTAATTGTTTCCGCCTCAACTCCATCCTTTATAATACCTGATACATTTATTTTAGGTATAATTAACTTCCATTCATCTATTTGTACATCACTTTCTTGAGTTTTATTAAGTTTTTCTTCTAACTTACTTATCTTTAGTTGTATATCTTCTGATATAGCTGTTTTACTGTTCGTACTAAGCAATTTTACCATTAGTAAATTTGTTTGCATAAATATTACAATTGCTAAAACTAAAGTCAAGATATTTACACATCTTTTACTATAACATTTCATGCGTTATATCACTCTCCTAAATATGAAATTTTATTGTTTGGATTTAATTTAGATCTAAATTTTTCAAGAAAAAACTGAATTACTTTGTATTTCAATTTTTCTAAGAATAAATATACTTATATAATACTACCCTTTTCCTTATTTGTAAAGCATTTTTCATCGACAAAAAAAGACAAAATTCGACTTTTGCCTTTTTTTTAATATTTTATGTATTTTATAAATAGGTTATTTCACCTTTTCTAAAATCTATTCTATTTAATCACTCCTCATTAATTTTTACTATTCTCTTTTTTATACGCCCCCCCTTCTTTAATGTAACTATATTTTATTTACTTTTTATGTTTTTTTTGTGAAAATGATTTGATATTTTAGTAAATATTAACAAATTTTATTACAAATTTATTAAGTTTTTTAAATGTACTTGCTACTTTTACGATTTTGTTATAATATACTATATATTAAATTGAAAGTATTGCATAATTTATTTTTTAGAAAGGAGACTTATTCATAAAGCGCCTGGACAATTTTTTGTTGACGAGGTTAGAGTTTATCGAAGTATTCGGCGGATGACTCTATGGCATGTTACTGCCATAAATATTAGCAAAAAGTAGTAGTAATACTATAACAAATCTAATAGGGTAACATCTTTTTGCATACTTTCAATTCCATAGATTATTTTTAGGAGGTCACATTATGTGTGGAATTGTAGGTTATATAGGAAATAAAAAAGCATACCCAATTTTAATTGATGGGTTATTAAAATTAGAATACAGAGGTTATGATTCAGCTGGTGTTTCTACTATTGAATCAGGGTTTATTTCTAATATGAAAGATATGGGAAGAGTTAAAAATTTATATAGTTTAGATGGTATTGATAATCTTTCAGGTACTGTTGGTATTGCTCATACAAGATGGGCAACTCATGGTATTCCATCTAAGGTTAATTCTCACCCACATATGGATAATTCAAATACTTTTAGTGTTGTTCATAATGGAATTATTGAAAATTATCAAGAATTAAGAAATTTTTTAACTTCTAATGGATATAAATTTGTATCTCGGAACAGATACTGAGGTTATTCCAAATTTAATTCATTACTATTTTTCTAAAGATACTAATAATGATGATAAAAAATTATTAAGAGCTGTTCATTCTGCTTGTAATGATTTTAAAGGAAGTTATGCAATAGGTGTACTTTGTAAAGATTTTCCTAATAACATGATTGTTGCTAGAAAAGATAGTCCTTTAGTTATTGGTGTAGGTGAAAATGAAAACTTTATCGCATCTGATATCCCTGCTATATTATCATTTACTAAAAACTTTTATTTATTAAATGATGGCGATATTGCTGTATTATATAGAGATAGTGTATCTTTTTATGATAAAAATTTAGATACTCTACAAAAGGATATAAAAAATATTGAATGGGATGCATCTTCTGCTCAAAAAGATGGATTTGAAGACTTTATGCTAAAGGAAATATATGAACAACCTCGTAGTGTTAGAGAAACTATTGGTTCTAGATTAAAACAAAACGAACCTATTAATTTTAATGATATTGATTTATCTTATGAATATTTATCAAAAGTAAATAAAATATATATTGTTGCCTGTGGTACTGCTATGTATGCAGGTCTTGCAGTAAAACCTATTTTAGAAAAACTTTGCAATATTCCTGTTTTTGTAGATGTTGCATCTGAATTTAGATATAGATCTCCTATTTTAGATGAAAATACTTTATGTATTTTTGTATCTCAATCTGGAGAAACTGCTGATACTATTGCTGCATTAAAACTTTCAAATATGCATGGTGCTAAAACTATTGCCATTTCAAATGTCATAGGAAGTTCTATTACAAGAGAAGCCCACTATACTTTATACACACATGCAGGACCTGAAATTGCTGTAGCATCAACTAAAGCATACACTTCACAAGTTACCCTTCTTTCTATCCTTGCTATACATTTTGCTGAAATTTTAAATACTATAGACATATCCAATTTAAATGAACTAAAATCTGAAATTTTAGCTTTACCTGAAAAGATTGAAGAAATTTTAGAAAATGTAGCTGATATAAAAAACTTCGCACATGAAACTTATACTGAAAAAGATATGTTTTTCTTAGGTAGAGGTACAGATTACTCAGTATCATTAGAAGGTTCTTTAAAATTAAAAGAAATATCATATATACACTCAGAAGCATATGCTTCTGGTGAACTAAAACATGGTACTATCGCTTTAATAGAAAATGGCATTACAGTTGTTGCTATTTTAACTGACCCTGCTTTAGTAGAAAAAAGTATAAGTAATATTCAAGAAGTAATTACACGTGGTGCAAAAACTTTAGTTATTACAAATCAAAAACTAAACACAAATAATTATGATAAAGTTATTACAATACCAAATATACATCCTCTTCTTTCACCTATTTTATCTGTTATACCTTTACAATTATTTGCATATTATATTTCAAAAGAAAAAGGATTAGATGTAGATAAACCAAGAAATTTAGCAAAATCAGTTACAGTAGAATAACCAAAAAAGTGTCAATAGGGACGGGGCTATTTGACACTTTTTTTCTAGTAAATATCTAAATTTATTTTTTTATGTAGTGTCAAATAGCCCCGTCCCTATTGACACTTTTGAATTATTTTTTCTAATGCTATTATAAACATTGCATGTGACCATGCAAGTCCTATTACCCATGCAGGTGACATTGTTTGGTTATTTACTTGTTCTGGTAAAAATCCATGTTTAGTACTTGAAGCTACTACAAAATCTAAACATTCTTTTGCCTTTTTATAGTTTTCTGTTTCTATATGATACAATGCCATCCAAAGTGTTGCAACTGGCCACGGATTGCCATTCATGTAATGATCATATTCGAACCTTTGATATCCTCCTGTATATGTACGTAAATTTAAGTCTATTGTTTGAACTGTATTTATTATTTTCTTTTCTTTTGCTGCAAACATTTTAAATGGTGTAACAGTTCCTATTATACTTATATCCATTTTTCTGTCTGTCAAATTTCTTACAAATGTTTTTCTTGTTTCATCATAAAAATTCTCTATAGCATATTTCTTTATGGTTTCTAATTGCTCTTTTAGTATTTCTTTTTGTTTTATTATACTTTCTTGCTTTAGTCTATTACTTTCTTTATCTTGCTCTATTATTTCATATATTTTTATCATACTTTGATAAGCAGAAAATATACTCGCAAGTGAATATAAATGTATTCCTTCATTCATTTCCCATAAATCATAACTTACAGGAATTTTTTGTATGCTATCTTTATAGTATTCTTCTAACTCTTTTTTTACAATATCTTTTTCTTCTTTTATATCCATTATCTGAACAATATATTTTTCTAAAAAATGTATCGCTTTTTCACACATTTTTACTGTATCTTTTAAAAATTTTATGTTTTTAGTTTTTTGATAATGTTCATATATCCCATGTATAACACTTGCTGTTTCATCTATTTGATATCCCCAACATGGTGCTAGTCTTCCATCTGTATAAAAACGTTGTTCCCACATTCCGTTTTTACTTTGTGTATTTTTACAAAAAACTTTATAAAATTTCTCTGTTTCTTTTTCCATATTTAAAATATCCATAGCCTTTGTTATAAATACCGCATCTCGTGGCCAACAATATGAATATCTTCCACATTTACTTAAATGCTCATCTATTTCTACTGCAGCTGATATCCCTCCTGTTTTTTCATTTGTAAGTAATGGATACAATAAAATTGTTCTATTATATATTTTTTTTACTCTCTTTTCATATTCTGTACTATTTTTAAGCTCTAATGTAGTATGATCTTTTACATAGTTTTCCCAATACTTCTTTGTATTTGCTAATTCCTTATTCACATCTATTTTTTCTAATTTAGCTATTTCCTCTTCAATGTCATCCATTTTATAAATATTATTATTATCGTTTATATATATGAAAATTTCTATTGTTTTTGTTTCTCCTGGCTTCAATACACTCATATCATAGCTTACACTAGAATCATGTGACATTCCTATATAGTCTTTATCTTGTATTTCTCCTGTGTGAATATTAGAAAATGTATCATTTATTTGATGTGATAATACTTTTTTGCTTTTACCTATTATTGCTAATGTATAATCATGTGTATACTGAATAATACCATTTTTAATAAGTTTTCCACTTACAAAATTATTATCATTTGAAAGTAGTTTTGAATGTATTAAAAATTTTACATCTAAATCTATTGTATTTTCATTTGTAAATGTATATTTCTTTACTAATACATTATTTTTTATTGGTACAAAATCTGTTTGCACTATATTTAAATTAAAATATGTGTTTTTTATTTGTGTATTTAATATATTAGTATTTTCAGTGTAATACTGATTATACGTATTATTTATATCATCATGCAATTTAATCAACGCTGAATCATTTATTTTTAGTCCTGTATATAAATAATCTATAAATTGCTTATAATCTGGCGAATTATAATACATACGTAGTAACTCACCTTTTTTACTATAACTTACTATCATTTGTTTATTTCCAATTACTGCATCATTAAAATATTTCTCTTCCATTTTTTTCTCCCAATTTTATATATTTCCTATGTAAACTAATTTTTAGCATATATAATTATAAATTGCAAAAAATTAGTTCTCACTGCATTTTAATCTTCTATAATTCGTACAATTTGCCTTTCTAATTCTTTTATTCTTTCATTTAATGATGCTACTTCTGCATCTTTTGCATTTTCAGTTAAAATATCATTCATTACTATTTGTGTCATATCTTGTAATTCATCTTTTAGTTTTTGCATTCTTTCTATTACTTCTATTCTTAATGGTTTGTATCTTGTTGTTAATTCTAGTTTATTTGTCATTTGTATTTGGTCTTCTAATTCATATGTTTCTCCAAAATCTGGTATTGTTACTGGTATATTTGTTGTTTGTAATATCTTTTCTTTTAGTTCTTCTTGTGATTCAATTTCTCCATGCACTAAAAATATGTGTTTTGGCTTTGTTATAAATGAATATATAAAATTCAATAACCACTCTTGGTCTGCATGTCCTGAATATCCTTCTATATATTCTATTTGAGCATTTACTGCTATTTCTTCCCCAAATATTTTTACCTTTTTTTCTCCATTTACTAGCTTACTTCCTAAAGTTCCTGGTGCTTGATAACCCACAAATAATATTGTACTATTAGGATTCCATAAATTATGTTTTAAATGATGCTTTATTCTTCCTACTTCACACATTCCACTTGCAGATATTATAATTGATGATTCATTTCTTTCATTTAATGCTTTTGATTCTTCTGCTGTTCTTGTAAATTGCAATCCTTTAAATTCTAATGGATTATCACCTTTTTGCATTGCTTCTTTCACATCATCATCAAATAAATCTGCATTATCTCTAAATATCTCTGTTGCTGAAATTGCAAGAGGACTATCTACAAATACGGGTATTTTCATTAATTTATCATATTTTCTTTTAAATTCTTCATCATCTGTTTGATCTTTTATTTTATTTAATTCATATACAATCTCTTGAGTTCTTCCTACTGCAAATGATGGTATTACTACCGTTCCTCCTTTTTC
Organism: uncultured Clostridium sp.; assembly: GCA_948468275.1. GTDB lineage: Bacteria > Bacillota > Clostridia > TANB77 > CAG-508 > RGIG8482. The sequence continues at coordinate 15,022 of CAOKHI010000009.1, forward strand.
TAAAGTTCGTGATACTACATCTAAAAATATTTGTGCTTTATCATCATTTCTCATGTGTAACCTACTTCCATAGGTAGATTCCATAATTAAATAATCTGCTGATTCTATCATTGTTGGTGATGCAAGTAATGGTATATCATTGTTTCCTATATCTCCTGTAAAAACTGCTTTTTTAGTTTTTCCATCTTCATTTGCCCATACTTCTATTATACTAGAACCTAACATATGTCCTGCATCATTAAATCTTACTTTTATATTTTCATCTATATCTACTATTTCATCATATTCTACTCTTCTAAATATTTCTAAACACTTCTCAGCATCCTCAGCTGTATATAATGGTGGTAGTTCATCTTTTCCTTCTCTTTTTCTTTTTCTGTTTCTCCATTCTATTTCCATTTCTTGAATATGTCCACTATCTGGAAGCATTACTGTACATAAGTCACATGTTGCTTTTGTTGCAAATACTGGATTTTTGTAACCATCATTATATAGTTTTGGTATTCTCCCTGAGTGATCTATATGTGCATGTGTTAGTAACATAAAGTCTATTTCGTTTACATTAAATAAAAACGGATCACTATTTTCTTTTTCTTGAGTTGCCTTTCCTTGGTACATTCCACAGTCTACTAAAAATTTTTTACCTGCCGCTTCTACTAAAAAATTTGAACCTGTAACTGTTTTTGCAGCCCCTAAAAATGTTATTTTCATATATTACCTCCCTTATACTATTATTTTAATTCTTTTTCCTAATTTGACTACTATATTTTCTTTATTAAATATTGGTATTACTACTGTTTTTTCAAAAACTTCACCATCATACAAATCTATCTCTAATGCCTTTTCATTAGCTCTTAATTCTATATTTACATTTTCTAAATCTATAATTTTTGTTGTAAATATAATCTTTAGTGCTTTATTATTTTCTTCTTTATTATTTGTTATTTTATTTAACACCTTTAATTCATATGCTTTTTTTATTAGTATATCTTCTATATCTTGTATTTGCAATTGTAACTCTTGTGTATCTTTAATAAGAGTTTCTTCATCTATATATAAATAGTTATAATACCTCATCATACATATTAAATCTATAATTTCTTCTTTTTCCTTTGCATTTTCTATTTTTATCCTTATACATTTTAGAAATTCTTCTTGTAATTCTAAATTATACTCTCTTACTTTTTGTTGTATCTCTTCTAATTGTATATCTTTTAGCAAATCTAACTGTTCTTGTACAATACCGCTTTGTTTTCACATAATATGTTGGATCTAATAATTTATTTTGTTCTTCAACTTTTTCTAATACTTTTTTTCTTTCTTTTGTTAATATTTCCGTTAAATGACTCAAACTAAATATCTTTTTATACTCTGGAAGTTTATCATTTCTCGCAATATACTCCTTTTCTAAAAGTTGTCTATCATTTAATATCGCATCTATTTGTCCTATTTTGCTAAATGCTTCTTTCTTATTTTCTGAAATTTGTGTTAATAATTCTGCTTTATTCTCTAACCTTATTAGCTCTTCTTGTAAGTCTAATTTTTCTTGTATTAAACGTTCCTTTTCTTTATAATTCTTTTGTGTACAAATCAAAATAGCTATTATATATATTAATTGTAATAGATGTTTTGCATTCTCCTCTTTGTATATACTTTTTAGACGCTCTTCTAATTCATTAATATAGTCTTTTACTTCATCTGTATGTAGCCATTGTTTAACAAAATCTATACCTAATAAATAAATTAAATTCTGATATATAATATTAGTAGTTACTTCTGGTATTTCTGTTACATCTGTATTCCATGACCATCCATTAAAATCCCTTAATACTTCTATATTATTCATATTTTCGCCTGCATTTAGTAATTCTGATAATGCAACACGTATTAAATTATATTTTTCATGCAAATACACTTGTTTATCATCTAATTTATAAATTGTATATAACATTATTTTTTCATTTGGATGTATTAAATTAATTATTCCATCTAATTTATCTACTAAAAAATGTGTATTTGTTTCTTTAATATCTAAAGCCTTTTGTGAATTTTGCTCTACTATATTTATTTGCTTTGCTTTTTTATCTATTGTATCTATTATCTGTTCAATGTAGCTTCTTTTATTTTCTACTATTCTTTTTACTGTAATATAATCTTTGTATCCTGTTTCTATTTTATATAACATAGAAAGAAGAAGATTTTTGACATCTTCTGAAAATTCTTTTTTATCTAATATTTTTTCTAACTCTTTATTATAGTCTTTAGAATTTAATTTTGAAAAGATTTTCTCTTTGTCCATTATTCTTCTCCCTTTTTCTCCTCTATATTCTCTGGTGGCTTTGCCATATTTAATTCTTGCCATCTTTCTTTAGTCATTAATACTTGACGTGGCTTGCTTCCTTCATATCCAGAAATTATTCCACGTTCTTCCATCTGATCTATTATTCTGCCTGCACGTGCATAACCAACTTTAAATCTTCTTTGTATAAACGATGTAGATGCTTGTCCTGTTTCTACTACTGTTTCTATTGCATCCATTAAAAATGGATCTGTATCATCATCATTATCTTTTTGATCTATTTCTTTATCTGTACTATTTGCATTTTCTATTTTTTCTAATATATCTTCACTATATGTTGCTTCTCCTGTAGACTTTAAAAAATCTACTATTTTTTCTACCTCTTTATCTGATATAAAAGCTCCTTGGACCCTTGTAGGCTTTGATGCACCTGATGGATAAAATAACATATCACCTTTTCCTAAAAGTTTCTCTGCTCCTACCATATCTAATATTGTTCTAGAATCTACTTGTGAAGAAACTGCAAATGCTACCCTTGATGGTATATTAGCTTTTATTATCCCTGTAATAACATCTACAGATGGTCTTTGTGTTGCAATTACTAAATGCATTCCTGCTGCTCTTGCCATCTGTGCAAGTCTACATATAGCATCCTCTACATCTTTTGCAGCTACCATCATTAAATCTGCTAATTCATCTATTATTATTACTATTTGTGGTAATTTTTCTGCTTCCCCAACTTTTTCTAATGCCTCATTATATCCTTTTACATCTCTTACACCTTTTTCAGCAAATAACCCATATCTTTTTACCATTTCTTGAACAGCCCATGCCAATGCCCCTGCTGCTTTTTTAGGATCTGTTACAACAGGTATTAATAAATGTGGTATACCATTATAAACAGATAATTCTACTACCTTTGGATCAACCATAAGTAATTTTACTTCATTTGGTTTTGCTTTATATATTATGCTTGTTATAAGTGTGTTTATACATACACTCTTTCCAGAACCTGTTGAACCTGCAATTAAAACATGTGGCATTTTTGCAATATCTGTTACTACTTCATTTCCTGCAACATCTTTTCCTAGTGCAAATGCAAGTTTTGACTTATAATCTACAAATGTTGAAGTTTCTATTATATCTCTTAAATGTACTATTTCATTTTCTTTATTTGGTACTTCTATTCCTACTGCTTGTTTTCCTGGTATTGGTGCTTCTATTCTTATAGATTCTGCTGCTAAATTAAGTGCAATATCATCTGCTAAATTTGCTATTTTATTTACACGAACACCTTCTGCAGGCTTTAACTCATATCTTGTTATTGCAGGTCCTACTGATACATTTTCTACTTTTGCAGATACTCCAAAGCTAAATAGTGTTTTTTGAAGTCTTGTTGCATTATCTGCAATTGCTTTTTTACTTCCTTTTGCTTTTACCTCTCCTTCACTTAATAATTCTATTGGTGGAAATTCATAATTTTCATCTTCTACAGTTAATGTATGTTCTAAAACCAAAACCTCTTTTGTCTTATCTATTTTTTCTGGCTCAGCTGTCTTAAATAAATTTGCTTCTATTACATTTGGTGAAGATACTATCTCTTTTTCTTCTTTTTCCATTCCTAATGGTTCAATATCATCTTGAATAAATTTCTTTTTCTTTGATGGAACTTTTTCATTTAGATTTATTGTTATTTGATCTTCTAGTTCTTCTATTGGATGTGTATCATCATCTAAAGGAATATCAATTGAAGATTTTCTTTTATTTCTTTTTTGTTTTTCTCTTTCTTCTTGCTCTAATTTTCTTTGTTGCCTTTGTTGTCTTCTTTGCATTCTCAATACTTCTTGTTCTTCATCTTCGTCCTCATAATCATCTTCTAACTGCTCTTGTAATCTCTCTTGTCTTCTTTCTTGAGCATCACCTATTATATTAGCAATCATTTTGGCTGGTTTTATTCCAAACATAAATATTATAACTATTATTGCAACACCAATAGATAATATTACTGCTCCAACAGGTCCTAATAATTGAATTAAAGGAACTGCAACTATCGCTCCTATTGCTCCTCCTCCAGCATTTCTTTGTCCTAATTCATATGCTTGAGATACAATATCTGAAAATTCTTTATTAGTATCAATACTTTCAATAGAAATTTGATATGTAGTCATTATTGCAGATATGCATAATAAGAAAATTGCATATTGTACTAACTTTGGTGTTAAATAGTCTTTTGTTTCACATGCTAAATATATTGCTATTGCAAAAGTTCCAATTGGTAATATGTATTTCATCCACCCCATTATACCACCAAGCATTGGACTTAAATGCTGTCCTATAGAACCTGAACTTGTGTAAATAAGTACTAATAGTAATATACTTATTATTATCATACCTACTACTGCTAAATCTATATCTATATTTTTTTGTTTTTTTCTACTTTTAATATTTTTACTACTTTTGCTACTTTTGCTACTTCTTGTGCTACTTGCCCTTCTTGCCTTAGCCATTTTTTACCTCCACTTTCTAATGTTTTTCAAAAAAATAGAAACCAGAAATCGACTTACAATATAATTTTATCTTTCTCCGACTTCTGACTTCTGTTTTATTTTAATTCTTTTCTGTTATTTTGTACTGTTTTTAAAGCATCTTCTAAAACTACTTCTAACTTTTCTAGAAGATTGTCAGCATAATCTTTTGTACCTTTAGATATTTCTCTAGACATCTCATTAGCTGTTTCAATTATTTGTGCTTTTTGCTCATATGCTTTTCTCGTAATTTCATGTTCATCTATCATAGATATAATTCTATTTTCAGCTTCTTTTACTATATCATCAGCTTCTTTTTGAGCCTCTACTAATATTCTTCCTCTTTCTTCTTTTACCCATTTTGCTTGTTTTAATTCATCTGGAAGTTTTATTCTTATTTCCTTTATAATATCAAGAAGTTCTTCCTTTTCTACAACACTTTTACCTGAAAAAGGTATTGTTTTACTATTTTCTAAAGCTTCTTCTAAAGTTTCTAATAGCGTAAATATTTCCATTTGTTTACCCCTTTCGATTTAAGAATATTAAGTTTACTCTACCATATTTTCTTAAATCATACACATTAACATTTATCATGCTTAAATTTTTTAATTCTCGCTCTTTATCATTTGTTTCTAAAATTATTACTCCATTCTCTTTTAACAAATTTCTAGAAATTATTTCTTCAACTGCACTTATTGCAATATTGTCTGCATATGGTGGATCTATAAAAATCAAATCAAACTGATATTGTTCTTCACACTCTTTTAAAATATTTAAATAATTTCCTTTTATAATTTTAGCCTTTTCTTTCAAATGGGTCTTTTCAATATTCTTTTTTATTATATCTACAGATTGTATAGATTTATCACTAAACACTGCAAACTTTGCACCTCTGCTTAATGCCTCTATTCCTAATGCTCCACTTCCTGCAAATAAATCTAAAACTTGTGCATCTATTATTTCATTTTGTATTATATTAAATAAAGCTTCTTTTACTCTATCTAATGTAGGTCTTGTTGTACTTCCCTGTAAGGAATATAATATTGTTCCTTTTGCACTTCCACTTATTACTCTCATATTTTACCTCATTCGATATATATATTTTATTAGATTTTCCTGTAAAGTCAATAGTATTAATAGAAATGTAACATACATTTAACATTATTGTAACATGCTAAATAAAGGTTTTAATTAAGAAATTTGTTGTAATTTAGATACAATATAACATCTTTAAAAAATACATTTTTATTCTAAATATTTATGGTGCAAGCAATTCTTTAAAGTTACATTTTTAACATTAAATGTAATACGTGAAATAAAGACAGATAAAATCTGTCTTGTCTTTTGTATTTTTTAATTATTCTTTATTTATTTCCTTTAATAATTCTAATTGAGATATTAATAGTGATTCCATTTTTGCTTTATATATATCAAATTGCTTTTGTACATCCTCTAATTCTCTTTTTTTCATTAATATTTCTTGATCTATATCTTCTAATACTTTTCTTGAACTTGCTTGTGCATCGCTTACTATTTGTTCTGCTTGTTGTTTGGCAACATTTTTTACTTCTTCTGCTGTTGATTGTGCCATCATAAGTGTGCTTTGTAAGGTTCCTTCTATTGTTTTATAATGAGCAACACTACTATTTAATTCTTCTATTTTTGATCTTGATTCTGTATTTTCTTTATATAGCCTTTCATATTCAATAGTTAATAGATCTAAAAATTCATCTACTTCTTCTACACTATATCCATTTACCATTTGTTTTGAAAACTTTTTATTTTCTATCTCTAACGGTGTAAGCATAATTTTGCCTCCTTATTTTTTTTAGTTATTTTTTAGCCATGAAACAGATAATTTATTTTTTATTTCTTCTCTTGCCATTTCATTTGCTATTTCATAATTTGTTGGAGCAATTAAAAATATTGAATTAGATATTTTTTGAATATGTCCATCTAAAGCGTGAACAGAGCCACTTATAAAATCTACCACTCTTCTTGCTACATCTTTATTAACATATTCTAAATTAACTATAACAGATTTTCTATCTTTTAAATAATTACATATTTCTTCTGATTGTTCAAAACTTGTTGGTTGTGAAATTACCATCTTTATTTGTTGTGTTTGTGGCATATTTACAACTTTATTTCTTTTTCCAAATAATCTTTTTTCTTCTATTTCATCTTCTATATCATCATCATATTCATAATCATATGCTCTATCATCAATTTCTTCGTCTTCTGCTGTATTATCCATCCCTAAAAAATCCCAAACTTTATTCATTATAGCTCCTGCCATTTATAAAACCTCCTAATTTTTTCTTTTCCTGAGTATTACATTTTATAGTATCTTACTTTTTTTCATTCTTGTCAATAGTTTTTTAGATTGTAATTTATTTTTAACGTTATTGTAATATTATTGTAATATTATTTGTTGGGATTTAATAATATTTCATCATAAAGCATCATACTTTTAGTTTGTCTAATTTGAGTATTATCATACCCTAATTCTGATTTTAATTCACTTGTTTCATAATTTCTTATTATAGAATATGATGAATTTTGTTTTAATACTTTTACAATAATTTTATCTGTATATCCTGCTCTTTTTCTTACTATATAGTTAACATCTTTGTTCTCTGTCGGTGTGCCTACTGGTCCTTTTTCGACAATTAAACAATCATTTGGCACTTTTAACCCTGTATAACTCCACCAAATTACATCAAAACTTATTTTTCTATAACTTGCTAAAAGCTCTACTCCTTCTAAAACTTTGAAAATTATTAATCTTTCATTATTTTCATCTATTACATACTCTACTTTTGCAGAAACCTCCATAGAATTCGATAATCTTAACTTTACACTATCTCCAATTTTTGCATTTTTTGCTTCTTGTGAAGTCATACTTGTTGCAACATAACATTCAAAATTATTTACTATTTTTGCACTCTCTTCACTTGTTGCTATAATTTCTCCTGTTTTTAATTTTAAGTCTTCTAACATTTTCTTATTAAGAGTCGAAAAACTATCTGGTGTTAATACATTCTCTAAGCCGTCTACTCTATATGAAACTATTCCACTTTCCCCTGCATTTATATACTCTGCTCCTGAATTTAAACTATTTTCATATGAACTTCTTTCTTCTATTAATTTTCTAACATATGAACCCGATGGACTAAGTTCCCCTGCTATTTTGGCTTTTTTTGTAATTTTAGAATTTATGTCCTTTTTATATTCTGCTATTTTTTTTATATTTTTAGTTTGTCCTATTTCATATAACTTTTCTTCTATCTGATTTTCTAATAATTTTATATCATTTGAAAACAAATCTGTTCTACTTTCTAAAGCATCTTGTATTTTTATATCTAGTTCTTGTATCTTTTTTATTAAATTTTCCTCATTATTGCTATAATACCTATATACCGCTTCTCCTTTCGCTACTCTTTCTCCTTCTGCTTTAATTTGAACCATTCCATTTTTATAATTATTACCTTGTATTACACTTTCTTGTCTTATAACATATCCTACTGTATTTTCTTCATTATATAATGTTCCATTTTCAATAACAAATGTATTAGTAGGTTTTTTTATAAGAGTTACAACAGAGTATATACAGTATATTACTATTATTAGCATAATTAAAGATACTATGAATATTTTTTTCATATTTTTCTTTCTGCCCACATTTTCAACTAGTTTGTTTTCTTCTAAATTACTCTTTTTCAAGTTAATTCCCTCCAAAACGATACTTTAGGTAATATTTTTAACATTCATTTTTAGTAACTTAAAATAATATCAATATTATTTTGTTTGCTTTGTAAACCATCAAGCCAAACTGTTTGTTTATTCTTCCTAAACCACGTTAGTTGCCTTTTTGCATATCTTCTAGTTTCTTGCTTTATTTTTTCTATAGCTTCTTGTTTTGTCAATTCTCCTTCTAAATACTGTCTAATTTCTTTATACCCCAAAGCTTGCATTGCTGTTGGATAAGTATTATATTTTTTTAATATATTTTGTACCTCTTCTATTAATCCTTGTGATATCATAATATCAACTCTTCTATTTATTCTATCATATAATATTTCCCTATCCATGTTTATTGCAAAAACCTTATAATCATATTTTATTTCTTCCTTTGATTCAGCTTCTTGTTGTGTTTTAGTTTTTCTAGTTTGATGATATATCTCTAAAACTCTCAAAATTCTTTTTTTATCATTTTTACTAATTTTTTGCATTGCTTCATAATCTATTTGTACAGCCATTTCATATAATTTGTCTAATCCCTCTTTTTTAACTATGTTCTCTAATTTCTCTCTATATTCTTCATCAAATTCTATTTCATTATATTTTATTCCATATATTAAAGAATCAACATATAACCCTGTCCCCCCAACTACTATTGGAGTTTTCCCATTTTTTAAAATTTCTTCAATTGAAATTGTTGCCTGTCTTTGATAATCTGCAACACTATATCTACTATCTGGAAGCACAAAATCTATCATATAATGTTTAATTCCACACATTTCCTCAATTGTTGGCTTAGCACTTCCTATATCCATATCTTTATATATTTGCATAGAATCTGCTGAAACTATTTGTCCATCTATTTGTTTTGCAAGCTCAATAGATAACGCTGTTTTTCCTGAAGCTGTTGGCCCACATATTACTATAACTTTTGGTTTGTCCAATTTTGTTTTTCTCCTTATAAATATTTAATTTAACCTTAATAATTGTGTTTGGAAATTATCTATATAACTTATTTCAACAATAACTGTTATAATTATTATTAAAATTGCTATAATAGCTCTTTTCTTTAATTTTTTATCATCAATTTCTTTTGCTTTATATTTACTTAAAGTACTTCCTATATATGGTAACCATATTGTAGAATTTATTGGTGAAAATATTAAAATTTCTGTTATTCTTGTAATTCCTATTACTTGTTTGCTTTGTATGTTTATTTTTGCAGTAGTAATAGTACATATTATTACTGTAAATAATGTTATTACAATCATTCCACCTAATATAAATTTAATCTTTTGTTTTTTTTCTAAAGAGCTTAAATTATGGTAAATCACAAGCCCTGCTATTATATATATAATTATAGATATCATAACTATAACAAACATTTTAGTATACCTACTTTCTTCTTGCAAATTTTTTTTCTATATCATTTTTATCCATTTTTATTGCAGTTGGCCTTCCATGAGGACATGTAAATGGATTTGGTAATTCTAATAAATCATTCATTAATGCATCTACTTCTTCTGTTGTAAGTGCCATATTAGCCTTTACAGCAGCTTTACATGCAACTGTCGCTATAAATCTTTCTTCTATTTCTTGTTTTGCAGTTCTTGCTACTGTGTTTATTTCATCTAATACTTCTAAAAATAGTTCTTTTGTATCTATATCTAAGCAAATATCTGGCACACCACTTAATTTAATTGTATTTTCTCCAAATTCATCTAACATAAATCCTGCTTTTCTAAACAAATCAAAATTGTCTTTTGCTATATCCATTTCTTTATGAGTTAATGTTATTATATCTGGAAGAAGCAATAGTTGAGAATCTTTTTCTTCTTCTGAATAATAATTTTTCTTAACTTTTTCATACATAATTCTTTCATGTGCTGCATGTTGATCTATTATATACATTTCGTCATCTATCTCTATTATTATATAAGTTTTAAATGCTATACCTATAAGTTTATATGTTGGTTTATTATATTCTTCTAAATCCTCAAAAACACTTATATTGTTATCTTTTATAAGCTCATATGCACTTATTTTTTGTTCTTCTTCTTTTTTCTTTTCTTCTACAGATGCTGGCAATTTTCCAAAAATAGACTTATACATCTCATTAAACTCTGGATTTTGTTGTGAATTATCCATATTATTTAATTTTGTTAACATTTCTTCTATTTGTTGGCTTGTAAATTTAGTCTCATCCATATTTATATTTTGTTCTTCAGTTTGCTCTGTGAAAATTGTATTTTCTTCTATTTTACCTATTTCTTCTTGTTCTTCATCATTTAATCGTTTTTCTAATACAGTTTCTTTTAAATCTACATCTCTATCTTTTTGTTCATCTATCATTTGTGATTCTTGAACTATGTAATTTGAATTCTCCATATTCATCTTTAGGCCTTGTGCTATTTCTTGCAAATTCTGTGCTTTTTCTTGCAATTCTTCCATAAGCTCATCTGGATTTTTGGATGTAGTAGATTCTTCTTTATTTTCACTTAAAGTTACAGTATCTATATTATTTTGTAATATACTTTGTATATTTAATACATTATTTTTATCATCTTGTATTATATTATCTTGTGCTTCATAAACCATTTGTGATTCTTGTACAATATCTTTTGCTGGCTCTATACTTGGTGATATAAAGTTTTCTATTTTAGGTTGTACATCATCAATAATAGAATTACTAGGATTTACTATTTCGTAATCTGGTATTTGTAAATCACCTTCACCATCTTTCATTTTTTGTGTATCTTTAATCAATTTATCTATATTAGTTCGCAAATTAGGATTATTCTCAGCTTCTTTTTTCAATCGCTGTTGCATTGCTATTAATTCCTTAAAAATATCATTCTTCATTGCATTATGAGTTTCATAATCCATAACCTTTTCAGTTTTATCTATTTTTAATTCTTGCATTTTGGCATTATACATATCTTCAATAAAATTTTCTTGTTTCTTCTCTTCTGTTTTATTTTTAGAAATCTTTCTAAAAACATCTGAAATTGAAGTTTTTACTTCTGGTACTCTTTCTTGTATTTCAAATTTTTCTTCATCTTTTACATTTGCAACAAGTTCAGCCTTTAACAATGTATCCTTTATTGCATTATATACTGCTTTAAATACTTTACTATCCTCTTGAAATCTTACTTCTAATTTTGCAGGATGAACATTAACATCTACTTTAGAAGGATTAAGATCTATATTCAATATTAAAAATCCATACTTTCCAATTGGTAATAATCCCTTAAATCCTTTTTCAGAAGCACTAGATAATGTTTTATCCTTTACAAATCTTCTATTTACAAAAAATAATTGATTACTTCTATTTGATCTTGCAATTTCTGGTTTTCCTACTACACCTGTTATATGTATATCATCATAAAAATAATCTACATTTAATATAGCCCCAGCAATATCTCTACCATATATTGCATAAATAACATCTTGAATATTTCCATTTCCAGATGTTTGAATTATAGTTTTTCCTGTATTTATTAACTTAAAAGCAATATTAGGATTTATTAAAGCAAGTCTTGTTATAGCATCTTCAATATATCCTGATTCTGTATAATCTTTCTTTAAAAATTTATATCGTACAGGAGTATTAAAAAATAAATTTTGAACAGTAATGGTAGTTCCTACCTGACACCCTGTTTCTTCCATTGTAAGAATATTTCCACCTTCTACTACAATTCTATTTCCAACTTCACTATTACTTGTTTTAGATATCATTTCCACATTTGCAATAGCTGCAATACTCGCCAATGCCTCACCTCTAAACCCCATCGATCTTACTGTTTCTAAATCAGTAGCTTGTCTAATTTTACTAGTAGCATGTCTTTCAAAAGCAAGTTCCATATCATCTGCTTCAATTCCTCTACCATTATCTGTTATACGAATATAAGAAACACCACCATTACGTATTTCTACATTTATACTAGTAGCACCTGCATCTATTGAATTCTCAACCATTTCCTTAATAACAGATGCTGGTCTTTCAACAACTTCCCCTGCTGCTATTTTATTAATAGTTAAATCATCTAATAAAACAATATTTCCCATCTAAAATATCTCCCTCTTTATAAACTTTTGTAACTTTATATGGATTATATCATTCTTTTATATTTTTTGTATATAGCTTTTAAGGATTTTTTGTAACACTTTTTTACAAATCAGAATAGTATATATCATACTAAAGAACGAAATACTTAAGTTCTTTTAAAGGGAGGTTGCTAAAATGAGAAATTGTTGTAATAGTGAGATTTTGTGGTTCATTATCTTATTCTTACTACTTTTCTGTAGCTGTGGTAACAATAACTGTGGCTGTGGATGCGGATGCAACTAGAGTTAAATCTTACCCTTAATAGAAAAGTACAATTTATGTTTTGTGAAAGGGGGGAAAGATTATGCCAGAAAACAGATGTGGCGGATGTGGTTGCGGATGTGGTTTCGGTGGTGATAACTGCATTTGGATAATAATCGTTCTAATTTTAATATTCTGCTGTTGTGGAAATGGTTTCGGTGGAAACTGTGGTGGATGTTGCTAGTAATTAGTTAAATATTAAAATTCGAAAATCCATTAAAAAATAAGCAAGAATCTTATCTTGCTTATTTTTTATATAATAATTAAAATAATATATTCTAACCTATCTATAATTTTCTACGTCACTTCTTTTAATACATTCCTTCCATTCCTGCTCCCATGTCATTATGTCCACATCCACATGACTTTTCTTCTTTCTTTTCTGTTACTATACTTTCTGTTGTAAGTACCATAGATGCTATACTTGCTGCATTTTGAAGTGCACTTCTTGTTACTTTTGTTGGATCTACTACTCCTACTTTTTTCATATCCACATATTGTTCATTTGCTGCATCAAATCCAAATCCTGCATCACTATTTTTTACCTTTTCTAGTATTACTGCTGGTTCTAATCCTGCATTTAAAGCTATTTGTTTTACAGGCTCTTCTAATGCCTTTAATACAATAGATGCTCCTAACTTTTCATCTTCTTTTAATGTATTTATTAATTCTTCTACTTTTTTACTAATATTTATATATGCTGTTCCTCCACCTGCTACTATTCCTTCTTCTACTGCTGCTTTTGTTGCAGATAAAGCATCTTCTATTCTTAATTTCTTTTCTTTCATTTCTATTTCTGTTGCTGCACCTACTTGTATTACTGCAACTCCACCTGCTATTTTAGCAAGTCTTTCTTGTAATTTTTCTTTATCAAATTCACTTGTTGTTTGTTCTAAATTTGAACGTATTTGTTTCACTCTTTCTGCAATTTTTTCCTTATCTCCTGAACCATCTACAATTATTGTATTTTCTTTTTGTACTTTTACTTGTCTTGCTCTTCCTAATTGTTCTATTGTAGTATCTTTTAATTCAAGACCTAAATCAGATGTTATAACTTCTCCACCTGTTAATACTGCTATATCTTCTAGCATTTCTTTTCTTCTATCACCATATCCAGGAGCTTTTACTGCAACTACATTTAATACCCCTCTTAGTTTATTTAATATTAATGTAGATAATGCTTCTGCTTCAACATCATCACATATTATAACAAGTTTTCCAGATTGTTGCATTAAGTTTTCTAATAATGGTAAGATTTCTTGAATATTGCTTATTTTTTTATCTGTTATTAATATATATGGGTTATCCATTATTGCTTCCATTTTTTCTGTATCTGTTGCCATATATGGAGATACATAACCTTTATCAAATTGCATTCCTTCTACTACATCTACATAAGTATTAGATGTTTTTGATTCTTCTATTGTTATAACCCCATCTTTAGATACCTTTTCCATTGCATCTGCAATTAATGTTCCTACTTCTTGATTATTTGCTGAAATTGTTGCAACCCTTGCAATATCTTCTTTTCCTTTTATTGGAGAACTAATCTGTTTTAAAGCATCAACTGCTGTATCTACAGCCTTATCTATTCCTCTTTTTATAGCCATTGGATCTCCACCTGCTGCAACATTCTTTACACCTTCTTTTATCATTTTTTGTGCAAGTACAGTTGCTGTTGTTGTTCCATCTCCTGCTACATCATTTGTTTTTGTAGAGACTTCTTTTACAAGTCTTGCTCCCATATTTTCGTATGGATCTTCTAATTCTATTTCCTTAGCAATTGTTACACCATCATTTGTAATAAGAGGTGCACCAAAACTTTTATCTAAAACTACATTTCTTCCTTTTGGACCTAAAGTAACTTTTACAGTGTCTGCTAATTTATTAACACCATCTAATAATTTTTTTCTTGCTTCCTCGCCATATTTAATTTCCTTTGCCATTTTTTATCAATCCCTTCTTTTTTATATGATATATCTAACTAATTTTACTCTACTACTGCCAAAATATCGCTTTCTTTTACTATAATTAAATCGTCTCCTTGGTATTTTACTTCTGTTCCAGAATATTTACTTACTACCACCTTATCTCCCTTTTTCACTTCTACTGGAATAACTTTTCCATCTTGCTTTAATCCTGGTCCTACTTCAAGTACTTCTGCTATTTGTGGTTTTTCTTTTGCACTTGATGCTAAAATAATTCCACTTTTAGTTGTTTCTTCCCCTTCTATCATTTTAATTACAACTCTGTCTGATAATGGTTTTAACATTACAAATACCTCCTTTAAATTTGCTATTTGCTTATATAATACTTATTTTCTATAATATTACAACAAGCATTTATTAGCAGTCTTAATTAATGACTGCTAATAATTTATACCCAATTTAATAAAATGTCAATATAAATATCACAAAATTCACAAATTTTTCACAAAATTTGTTACAGTTCACAGCATATATAATAAAATCCGCTACGGCTAAGTAATATATTTTATTTTTTCATTTCGCCCTCCAAGCTCACGGGTATTCCCCCGCCTCAATGGGCTGTCGGGTCTTCATTACAAAATAAAATATATTACTTAGTCTTCGCTACTTACTGCTATTGTCTGTGAATAGTAACAAAAATTTTTTTCTAAGCAATAAATTTTTTAAACTAACCAAATTAAGCTTCTTATATATATATTCACACATGCTTTACATATAACTAAAAAAACACAAAAAAATTACTGTCAATGAGGACATGGCTTTTTAACACTCTTTTATATTAACTTCTGTGTCAAAAAGCCATGTCCCATTGACAGTATAAAAGAATAATGCCCTATTTCTAGAGCACTACTCTTCATATGCGTATCCAGTCCCACTCTCTTTTAGCACTAAAACAATTATAGCACCTATAGCAAGCTTCGCAGGAATTGCAGTATGTACATTGGCTAGACTTTTGGCAAAGCCAACATCTCTTGCAACGATTGCAATTAAAACATAATATACAACCTTCGCAATTTCTTGAACCTATACATAAAAAGCAATTCCGATTGCCATTTGCAAGGTTCATAAATGCATTTGCAATAAAAATTCCTATTGCAATAAATGTTACAGTCAAAGTAATATTCATACCGTTTTCCTCCTTGTTCTTTGACTTTTTTTCTCTTAGAAGTTAATTATATTGTATCAAATTTTCATACAAAAGTCAATTTTATGTAACCTTTTTTCCTATAATAATAAAATAAATTCGTTATATTAAAAGTTATATAAATAATTACTCTTCTAGTAAATTTTCTTTTGCAGCTTTTACTAATGCTGAAAATAGTGGTGCTGGTCTATTTGGTCTTGATTTAAGTTCTGGATGGAATTGACCTGCTATGAAAAATGGATGTGTTGGTATTTCTACTATTTCTACTAAGTTTTCATCTGGTGATGTACCTGAACATATCATTCCTGCATTTTGTATTACTTCTTTATATGTATTATTAAACTCATATCTATGTCTATGTCTTTCAGAGATATTATCTGTTTTGTATATATTGCTTGCTAAAGTATTTGACTTTATACTGCATGGATATGCACCTAACCTCATTGTTCCGCCCTTTTTGTCTACTCCTATTTGATTATCCATAATATGTATAACAGGATTTTTACAATTTTCATCAAATTCTGCTGAATTAACATCTTCTAAGTTTAATACATTTTTTGCAAACTCCACAACAGCCATTTGCATTCCTAAACATATTCCTAAAAATGGTATATTATTCTCTCTTGCAAATTTTATTGTTTGAATCTTCCCTTCAATTCCTCTATTTCCAAAACCACCTGGTACTACAATTCCATTTACATTTTTTAATTTTTCTTCCACATTATTAGAATTTATTGTTTCTGAGTCTATATATACTATATCTACTTTTGCATCATTTTCAAAACTTCCATGTTGTATACTCTCTGCAACAGAAAGATATGAATCCTCTAATTGAATATACTTTCCTACAATTGCTATTTTCACTTTTTGGTCACTTCTACTTCTTATAGTATTTACCATTTTTTCCCATTCTGAATTATCAACTTCTAATCTTTTTAATTTCAAATGATTACATACCTCTTTTGCTAAACCTTCTTCCTCAAGCATTAATGGTACTGCATACAAGCAATCTGCTGTTTTATTTTGTATTACACTTTCCTTTCTAACATTACAAAACATAGCAAGCTTGTCTTTTATACTTTCTGGAATATCAGTTTCTGTTCTACAAACTAATATATCTGGTTGTATTCCTAAACTTTGTAACTCTTTTACCGAATGTTGTGTTGGTTTTGATTTTATTTCATTAGAACCATATATGTATGGAAGAAGAGTAACATGTATATATATTACATCTTCATGATCCTTCTCTAATCCTATTTGTCTAATTGCCTCTAAGAAAGGAAGACCTTCAATATCGCCAACAGTTCCACCAATTTCAGTTATAACTATATCAATTCCATCATTTTCAAAACTATAAATATTTTCTTTTATTTCATTTGTAATATGAGGAATTACTTGTACAGTTTTTCCTAAATAATCTCCTCTTCTTTCCTTATTTATAACATTTGAATATATCCTTCCTGTAGTAATACTTGAATTTTTAGTCAAATTCTCATCAACAAATCTCTCATAATGTCCTAAATCCAAGTCAGTCTCTGCACCATCATCTGTTACAAAAACTTCTCCATGCTCAAATGGACTCATAGTTCCTGGATCTACATTTATATAAGGATCAAATTTCTGTATTGTTACCTTATATCCTCTATTTTTAAGTAATCTACCTAAAGATGCAGCAGTTATACCTTTTCCCAATCCAGATACTACTCCACCTGTTACAAATATATATTTAGTATTCATAAAAAAGTCCCCTTTCACTCAAAAACAAAAAATAGATTAACAAAAATCCCTCAAAATTGGTTTTTTTTTAATCTATCTAACATTTACTATGATACTAGTTTAACATTTTTTTTTACAATTTGCAACTTTTTTTCAAAACTATTTTCGACATTTTTCGACATTTTGTACTTCTATAATACATACAAATTATTTTTCTATTATTTCTCTTATTTTACCCATATTTTCCATAACACAATTATATCCATATTGGTAACAACTATCTAATTTTGCTGTATCTAGTAAACCAACTTTATCTGTATATACATTTAAAACTAAATCACTCATCTCTAAACTTTCTTCTGAAATTTTACTCCCCATTATATCTATAGTTTTCATTATTATATCCATTATATTACTATCCCCGAGTAATCTTATCTGCATCAAATTTTACTGCTATTACTTTATCTGCACCTTGTTTTTTTACTTCGCTTACTGGTACATTATCTAACACACCACCATCCATAAATGCATGTTGACCATATTCACATGGACAAAAAACTGCTGGAAAGCTGCTACTTGCTCGTACAGCCTTTCCTATTGTTATATCCGTAATATATTGCTCTTTATTCTCAATATTTTCTGGAATTTTATTAGTTATAATATATTCTTTAGAATTTAAAATATCTACTGTTGGTATTACTAGTGGCATTGCAATTTGATTAATCTTTTTTATTCCTTTTTTATATGCTATTTGATTATATATACTCTCCAAATTCTTTCCAGATTTTAACCCCTTTAAACTAAGTTTTTTATTTCTTATAAAAGCACTTATCCCACTCATAATTGGATTACTACTTATTTCAACTAATTCCTTTGAATATCTCTTAAATAATATGTATATATAGTATGGAGAATATCCCATTGCATATAAAGCCGCAACTAAACTTCCTGCACTTGTTCCTCCAATCACTTCTATTTTTATATTATTATCCTCTAATGCCTTTAATACACCTGCATGTGCAATCCCTCTTATTCCACCACCAGATAATGCAATTCCTAATTTCATTACATACACCTCTATAATAGTATTCACTATTTATATGTATTTAAACATTATTTGGTGCTAATTTATTATATATTTTTCTACCATAATCAATTCCAAACCATTACTCTTCATGTGTTGCTCTTTTGGTAACATTTATTTCATTATAATATCTTTAATCATAACTACCTTTAAAAAAAGTTAAAGTTAGTAAAAAGCTTATGTGCTTTTTACTAACTTTTTATATAAATTTCCTTTTTCTTCAAAGTTTTTGAAAAATCCATAACTTGCCGCTGTTGGAGATAATAAGCAAATTTTTCCTTTTTTAGTTAAATTTTTTGCTGTACAAACTGCATCTTCTAAACTATTTACAATATGTCTTTTTTCTTCTGTTAGCTTTTTTGCAATATCATGTCCAGTTTTAGGCATACAAATTATATTACTAATATTACTCTCATTTAAATACTCTATAAAATCAGTATAATCAATTCCTCTATCCATTCCACCTATAATTAATGTATCAACATTTTTCAATGCTTCTACCGCTTCTATTGTAGCCTTTGGAACAGTACCTATACTATTATCATAATATAGAATGCCATTATATTCACCAACAAATTCTAACCTATGTTCTAATGTTTTAAATTCGCTAATGCTTTTTATTGTTTTATTTATATCTAGTTTTAATATCTCTGAAACAGCAAGAACAAACATAATATTATTTAAATTATAATCTCCAACCAAATTTCTTGGTTCATTTTTATCATATATAGGAATATCATTAAAATATATATTATTTTCTTTTAAATATATATTACTTTCATAGTTATCATTAAAACTTACTTTATAAGTAGTTCCATTTGTATCTTTGGCTAGTTTATTTAATATTTCAATATCTGTATTATATAAAAAATAATCTGCTTTTTTCTGGTATTTAAAAATATTACATTTAGCCATAGCATAATTTTCAAAAGACTCATAATGGTCTAAATGCTCTGCATAAATATTTAGTAAAATTGCTATATTAGGAGATAACTCTGTATATTCTAATTGATGTGATGACATCTCTAAAACTAAAGTCATATCTTCTTGTATAGTATCAATATAATCAAATATTGGAACACCAATATTTCCTAACAACATACTCTTTACATTTTGATCTGCTAATATTTTATATATCAACGAGCTCGTTGTACTTTTTCCTTTTGTTCCTGTAATTCCTATAGTAAAAACATCAAAAAATTCTAATAATAACTCTAATTGTGATTTAATTTTATGAATATATTGTGTTGTATCTATATAAGCAAAAGAAACTCCAGGTGATTTCATAACAATATCATAATCTTGCAGATTTTCTATATAGTGTTCTCCACTTATACATGTTATATTATTATCTTTCTTTAATAGTTCAAAACTCTGATAAAAATCCTTTTTTCTATCAGCAATATATAAATGTTGTTCTTTTAAATATCTTCTTATTAAGTTATATGTTGATTGACCTTCTTTTCCAAATCCTAAAATAAGTACTTTTTTATCTTTAAAATATTGTATTAAATCATTAATCATCTAAAAATACCTCTTTTCTTAATATAGCATTTTGTTCTTCGTTTAGGTTATTTTCTTCATTATACACCTTAGTTAGATCATTTTTAGTATCTACTAGTTCATAATTATCTTTATAGTATTTCAATAAAAATGGTAAATCCATTTTTGCTTTTTCAACATTTTCAATTGTCTTACTTATAGCAAAATTTACCTCTTCAAAAGTACCAACACAGTCAAAAGGTTTTACTTTGCCATTTCCTGATAATTCTAAAAATGTATTTAGTAAATTTGTTTTTTCAAATAAATCTTCTCCAAACATTCCAACTAATTTTTCTTTATATAAGTATGGGCTTAATATTATATAAGCAAATAAACATTTAGCACAATTACAACACCATTTCCAATATTTTTCTTTACTTCCAATATTGCAACTTTTAAAAGTATTATGATATTGTTCTTTCTTTGAAAAGATTTTTGCAATTTGCAGTTCATTAAGTGGTCTTAAAAAACTAAAATACTTTATTGGTGCTTTTAGATATTTGCCTGCATATTCTTCAAAATCACATTCAAATTCAAAACTTTTTGAATATTGGTGATTTATCTT
The DNA here is from genome assembly GCA_948468275.1 of uncultured Clostridium sp. Lineage (GTDB taxonomy): Bacteria > Bacillota > Clostridia > TANB77 > CAG-508 > RGIG8482. The sequence goes on from CAOKHI010000009.1 coordinate 35,998, forward strand.
TTCTCCTATAATATTCGACTCATTAGCACTATTTTCATTAGATAAAGCAATATATTTTTTTGATAATAAATATGCTACAAAATATGATATAAATGCAAGCATAGCAGAAAACGGTGTATGCCCATTAATAAATCCTTTTTCATTTAAATTTATTAAATTTTTATCTATAGTTCTATAAATTTCAATTATATTATTTGATTCAAATCCTGCTATCTCTGCACATTTTAAAGTTACAGGTTTTGGATTGATTATTAAACAATAATCATTATTTCTATCAACTTTTAGTGTTTCTAATGTTACAACAGAATCTTTTCCACCACCTATAGGAACTATGTAACCATTAGATTTATCAACGATTTCTTCATAGTCAAACATGCTTATATTATTTGTACATTCTATATTTACAAAATCTTTAATATCTATTTTTATATTATTTGTGTAAAATAACTCTCCTAGACCATAATAATATAACTTCTTCCACCATTCAATTTGTTCTACATTTAAATAACCACACTTAATAATAATTTTAGGACAACACGTACTTTTCCAATAACTTATAAGTTCTATAAGTCCTATATGAAATACCATATTTTGAACATATGAAGTATTAATACTTTTAAAAGCCAAATCTTTTTTCAATATCTTTAACCTTGGATTAAACTTTGTAAGTTTTGGTATTTCAAATTCATATTCTAAATATATTGCTTCATTATCCTCTTTAATAGCATAGCTATTAAAATGAAATTCTTCATATTCCTTTCTATATTGTTTAAACTGTATTGAATTATCCATTATTCATATCCTCTTTCTATTTAATTTTATATCATATTGAAACTTACATCAATATTCTTAATTCATCTATATTATTCCCCATATCAAAATTTACAGACTCAAAATAGACTGTTTTTACAAAATCAAATTAATTCTATCTTTGAAAATGATCCCTTAATAATATTCAAAACTTCTAAATTATGCTACAAATATATATTATTTATAACATAAAATAATTATAAAAACAATTGCTTTATTCAATATTATTACTTATTCCTCAAAATCCATTCATAAGCCTCTTCTTTATAATTATTTATATAAATCTTTGATAGTATAACTAAAAATCATTCATATCAATAATTTTGATATGATGAAACAGAATGCCAATATTTAGCATTCTGTCAATATAATGTTTTCTTTAATGTATAACATATTTGAAAAAAGTTACATATTTACTTTTCAAATATAGTTATAGTAACAATTTTATTATTTTACCAAATTCAAATCTCCATTTATAACTATTGGAGAAAAACCAGATATTTCATCATACAACATCCCTTCTGGAATATCATTATATAAATAAATTCTCTTATCTTTCATAAAAGCTTCATATATTTCAATAAAAGTAGCTCCTCCAATATAGTTTTTCTTTCCATTTTTATCAAAATTTAATGTTAATACTGCGTCCATAGTAGCAATTCTTTCTTCACTCATTCTAAACATTCTTGCTTTAAATTCTGCATGTTCTTTTTGCCCTAAATCCCAACTTTTCTTTTCAGCATCTGGTTCATAATATGAATTTGGTAATTCAACTATATGCCCCATATCTTCTAATTTCCTTTTTATTGGTTCTATGTCCTTATAAAATGCTTTACTACAAATAATTAATATTTTCATTTATCCCTCCAATTCTACATGAGCACTAAATGCTCCATGTATTATAAAATAATTATTTTTCATATTGTTTTACCTCCAAGTATCATTAATATATTTTGTTAAAGCCATCATATTATTGTATCTAAATAATTTTTCATCTTGATAATCATTCCTTCACTTCTTAATATTTGTATTTTAACATAAAAATTTATTCTTGAGAATACTTATCTGCAACAATATAAGTTTAGCAATACTTATTTTCAAAAGCTTATATTTTAATAATTTATTATTTAATTAACTTTTTAAATGAATTAGCATTTAGTATAGTACTTGAAACAAATTCTCCCTTATAAAAATTTGCCCAGTTGTTAAATACACAAGGTACATTTTTTGCTTTTTCTAATGAATCTATTTTTATAAAGTTAATTGTTATATTATTCTCTTTTGCATATTCTGTTAGTTCTTTTACTTCATATTCTACATAAGGACAAACATTACTATAATAAATAGTAAAATCTTGACTATCTATCTTCATATTTCTAGCTATTTCATTAAATTTAGGTGTTTCGCTATCTTTAAATTGTAATGCTAATAATTCATAGTCGGAAATACTATCTACTACCTTAAACCCATAGTGTTCAAAAAATTTCTTTTCTCCTAAAAATGGTTTCTTCTTTTTAGAAACTAAAGTACATATACCACTTTTTCCTTTTTCTTTTGAATCGTTTATTGCATATTCTAGTAATTCTTTTCCAATTCCTTTTCCTTTAAAACTTCCTGCTACCCATAAGCAATAAATATATTCATAATTATTACCATTAATAGGAATCCAAGCTGTTTCTATTGGTTCATATTCAATAAATATTTTTCCTCTTGCATTTAATTTTCTAAACACATGCCCATCTTTCAATTTGCTTTTAATACATTCCTTTTTATTATCTACTCCTACTTGATGTTTTGGATCTCCAATAGCACAACAGATATGTTCTTTTTCTATGTTTTCCAATGTTAAATTTATATATTCATTCATATTTTTCCTCTTTTCTATATAAAGGTCAATTGTTCTTGTTTAATTTCTTTTTTATATGCCTTTACTATATCATTCATTTTATAAAGTAGTCCATACTTTTCACATTCTTTCATAAATATTTTGTTTAATGAAGTATTGTCTTTGCTTCTATAAATTCCATAATTATTCCTTTTTTCTTATTGGATGTCTTATTACTGTTTTTAATTTACTTATTTCACATCTTCTTGGATCACTTAAATAAATTTCGTGATGAAATCTGCTATCTGTAATATCTGATTCATACCCATTTTCTATCATATATTCGTGTATTAAATTTATAGTTGTTGGTTCATCATCATAACTTCCAATGTGCATACATTGAACACAAATTCCTTCATCATAAGTTAAAAATTCCACTTTTGAAAAATCTTGTTTCTTTTTCTTCGTAGCCTCCTGAATTGCCCACTCAAAATCTTCTTTCGTTACAAAGTCTGGTAATCTAATAATAGATATAAAATTCATTTGTTCTTTATTATTATAGTCAATGCTATCCTTCATTCCATCTTGCCACCAAAATCCTTCAAGTGGTGGAACTACATATTCAAAATAACCAACTATTTTATGCGAGCCTTTATAACTCATTTTTATAGTAAAAGCAATCGCATATAAAAGACCTATTGTCTGTTTATATTCTCCTTTTTCATCATTAGGATTTCCTTTTCCTCTAACTGCAATATAATTCATTTTAGGAATTTTTATAATGCTAGGTTTATTCTTTGACATATAAAATTCCTTATATTCTTTTTTATAATCAAAAGCCATAACTTTTTCCTCCTTAAATGAATTATATATCATATAACTTGACAACTATGTGTCATATTATAAATAATTTTTTAAAGTTTTTTGTAGTTTATCTTTTATTATGTTTTTTGCATAAACAGGATTTAAAACTTTTGCACATTCTCCAAAAGATAAAATATATCCATATACCCATATACCCATTCATTTTCTGGGTATTTCACTTTTATAATAAAGTTTCCATCTTGTTTTTTCGTTATTTCTTTACTTTCAAACTCATCATATACTCTATTCTATTTCTGGTGCTAATAATTTGTTTAATTTCACATCATTATTTTTACAATTTGCCTTTAACCATTCATATATTTGCTTTTTAAGGTATGTCTGTAAATTGCCTGGGATATGCCGTTACAATTGCAGTTGGGCTAATACTTTCAAAATTATCTAACATAGTTAATTCCTTTCAATTATAATATCTGCAATAGTTAAATTAGTATCATTTATAACATTATCTATAATTGTTTTAGCAACATCATAAGGTTTCATAAATGTAGATTGTTTTTCTTCTGATACATAATCTCTACTGTTCTTATAAAACTCTGTATTTATTCCTCCTGGATATACTCCTATTACTTTTACACTTGTACCTTTATATGCGACTTTTAAGCTTTCTGTATATCCTCTTTCTCCCCATTTAGTAGCACAATATACCGCTTCTTGTTTGTTTCCTCTTAATGCTGCTGATGACATTATATTTACTATTTTTAAGTCTTTTTCTTCTTTTACTTTTAAAACTTCTGCTGAAAACAAAATCATACCCTGCAAACCTTTAAAGCATTTATCTATATCTTCTTTTTCATATTTTGTAGGTAGCTTAAATGATGGCTCTCCTGCATTATTAATTAATATTTTTATATTTCCTAAATTTGATATTTCATTAATAGCATCTTTAACAAAGTTACTATCAGAAATATCTCCTATAAAACCTTTGTAGTTATCTTTATATGTATTAGCTAATATCTTCATTTTTTCAAAATCTCTATCTATGTTACATACAAAGTAATTCTTTTCAACAAATTTTTTAACAAGTTCTAAACCAAGACCACTTGCTCCACCTGTTATAACTACTATATTTTTGTTCACTATAATCCCTCCTTAATTTTGCAACATCATGTTGCAATTTTCATAATTATCTTGTTTTATATTATAAATTTTCAATTACTCTATAATTTCATAACCTGCTATTTTGTATCCTTTCAGTCTTCTATTATCATACTATTTCTAAAAACATTTTGGCACATGTCATTTAATATTTCTGAAATCTATATCTTGTCCTTTTCTTCTGTTGGAATATATTTATAGTTAGTTTTTTTAACAATTACTTTGTGTTCCATTTCTCTATTTTGTTTCGTTCACGATTAGATACTCTTGCTCTTATATCTCCACATTGCATATAAATTATTTTATGCAATCCATCTTTTCTTGTTGGTGTAGCCGTTAATCCATATACATATTTTGCTTTAATTTGTTTTAATACATTTTCAAAGCTAAATCAGCTACATGATGACATTCATCTATAATTACTAATCCATATCCTTTTATTAATTCTTCAAAGTTATCTTTTTTTGTATAATGATTGAAAACTTGCTATATCTAACTTTCCGTTTAATTTTTCCTTACTTGCACCTAATTGTCCTATCTCTTTTTTATCACCTCCTAAAAAGTAAGATAATCTCTCTTTCCATTGCTCAAGCAAATTATTTCTATTAACTATTACTAAAGCATTAGTTTTTAACTCTGATATTATTTTTGCTCCTATCACTGTTTTTCCAAAATCTGTTATTGCACAAAGTACTCCTGTTTCATGTTGTAATAATTCATTTTTACTTTCTCTTGTTTTTTATTTAATTTTCCTATAAACTTATAATCAGTTTGTGTTCCTTCTTCTCTTGTGTCTTTAATCATTAGCTTAACATTACTTTTTTCGCATATTTCTCTAATTCTTTCTATTCATCCTATTGGTAAAATTAAAAATCTTTCATCTTCTTCAAAACATCTTATTATTCTTAGTGTTTTATATATAGGTAATCTTAATCTCTGTTTTTCATAAAATTCAGGATTAGCAAAACTTGCTAGTCTTTTTAAGTATCTTATTTCATTTGGTAATAATTTCAATTTCTTTATATAAATTTGGTAGTCTAATATGCATTCAATATTGTTGTAAATAGAATATCTTTTAAATTTTCTTTTTTAGGAATTTCATCATCTGATATTTCTTCTGTTTCTGGTTCATTATAATCATCTTCTTTATATTTATTAACAGATTCATATACTTCATTTGAGCCAATTCTTTTTATAGCTTTCAAAATATCTATTTGATTTTTCTCTGGCTCAAAATACTTGTTTACAAAAACTGTATTTCCTTCTTTTGAACTTTCTCCTTGATATGGTAATGCTATTAAATTACCAACCCCACCTTTAGGCATGGTATCTTGATTTGGAAATAGTCTATCATAAGAATTTAAATCCAATGAGGCTTTTTCCATTGTTTTTGTTAATAATATATTTCCCATTTTTCTCACTACATTAGCAGGCATACTTCCTCAAGGAATATCCATATATGAGCACCATTTCCAGAACGTGATTTTTCCACATAAATAGGAATATTCAATTCATCACATGTACTCCAAAATGCTATAACATCTTGTTCATAATTTTTCTTGTCAAAATCTATTGCTAAAAAATTACATGTATCTCCTAGTAATAATGGATATATTCCAATTGTAATTTCACCTTTTAAATGTTTTAATATAATATCATCTGTTAATGCTTCTAACACTCTATTAGGACATTCATTACATTTTATTCGTGGTTTATCACATTTATATGTACTGAATTCATTTTTGCATACAGGTGAGTAGCCTGACTTTCGTGTTTTATTACTTGTCCACCTTTTAGCATATAAATCTGTTCTTCCTTTAAATATATCTCTAAATATTTTTACTTTTTCTTCGTTTGAAATAACTTTTTGCTCTTTGGGGTATTTCTTTTTCTAAGCTTTCTAACAAAGTTATTTCACCACCTTTATAAAGTTTTATTGGTCGATTTATTGGTCATTTTTTAACCAATAAAATTATTTCAAAATCTTTCATTTAGTTTTTTATTTTTATTCACTATGTATTGTTGGAACTTGTCCTGTATATAGATATACTATTATTTCATCTAATTTATTATCCATATTATTAATATTGGCTCTAATTTTTTCTAATCTATTTTTCTCTAAAAAGTATTTTTCGTCTTGATCTAAATTAGTTGAAACAAACTCATTATATTTATTGTGTTCCTTTTTTATATATGAAACAGCTTCTTTTATATTATTGTTTTTTTCAGATAATTTCTCAAGAATATGTATTTTATTTGAAATATATCTAATATTCATTAAAACTCTTTCCTTATTTTGCTTTGATGGAATAATTTTATAGTTCTCTCTTAAATATACTTGTATATCATTACAAATATTTTCTACTTTATCATTCAACTTTCTTATATCGTTTTTCCTTTCAGTCAAATAATATGTAACAAATAAAGCAATTATAATAGTAAGTACCTCATATGCATTTATTTTTAGAAAATCTCCCCATCCGTTATTATAGACATTAAAACCAATATCTCCTAGCAGTATAATACTTATAATAATTATACTTATTATATATTTTTTTAGAATCTTCATAATCTCCTCCTACTCTTTGGCTTCTATTGCTCCTTTTATATATCTTTTGATATCCTCTATAAGTTTAGGTTCATCATCCGATTTTATCTCTATTATATCTAATGCTTGTTTATAGTTATCTTTTAAATCTCTTATGAGTCCACCAAATGCTTCTTCTAGAAAAGATGAACCATATCCATATCCTCCATCTAAATCAATTTGCAATTTTTCATTTTTCATTATTGCTTCTAAATACTTTGGTTCTAGCATAGTCTCTCTAAAATCTTGTCCTGAAAAATCTCCTTGTTCTTTATATCTTCCTCCTGGTGTATCTGTATATTCTTTACAAACATTAATTTTCATATGTCATATCTCCTTTCATTTTAACTATTTCCCAATATAATATAGTTCCTTCTAACTCTGTTCCTAAATCATAACTACTATTCTCTTTACTATAATATGCATAATTTGAAATAATTGTTAGATTGCTTATACTTTTATTTTTACTAATTTCGTAAATGTCTGGTAGTCCTGTACCTCTATGTTCTAATTTAGTTTCCGTTCTAAATTCTCCCTTTAAAGCCGATTCTATATACTTATATTCTTTATCTAAATTAAGTATTTCAATTATTCTTTCTCTAAATTTTTTTAGTACTGTAGTTGGTATTCCAATTCCATTATCCATAAATGTATATTTAATTTTATCATTTGTATTTTCCACAAATATATACCAACAAAAATCAAACTTCGATTTCTTGTTGTATGCATGATCTTTTGTATTTGTCATTAATTCTGTAAGCATTCTATATAAGAACTTGCTATATAATTTACCTTTATTTAATTTATCATTTGTAAAATCACATATATATTTTGCAATATCTCCCTGCATAAATCTTCCTGATTGTATTTCTATATTTTCATCTGAATGAATAAGATTTTGTTCTGCAGTTCTCATATAATTTAAAAATCCAGATTCTTTCAAAAATTTTTCTAATTTATCATTTTTGGGGAAATTACCTTTCCAAATTATTCTTTTATCTTTTTGCATCTTTGTATTTTTCATTACAGTTAATAAATACATCAAAGCATCTCCTGTAACGCTTTCTATTTCCATCATATCAATCTTTAAAAGATATACATGTCTACTATTTTTTATGCTTGGTATATTTTCTATAACTCTTAAAATTTCATTAAAGAATTCAATTGTCTCTTCTGGATTATTAAGTATGCTAAATTGTTTTGGCGTTGTAAATACTTTATATGGTAAATTTCTTTCTTTATGTTCTCTGTTATTTTTATAATGATGTTTGCCTTTTTTTGCATTAATTCTATTCCTTAATTTTTTATAATCATTTTTCTTTTTCCAAATTCTATATTCACTACTATTTTTTCTCATATTCTAATACCTATCAATAACTTTTAATTATTACTATCATCTTTATTATTTAATCTTTTCTTTAGTGTTTCTATACTTGGTAAATTATTTGCTAAATATTCTGGAATCTCTTGTAAATATTTATATTCTGCTACACCTATTGGTTTATTTATATCTTTTAAAGCTAATTCAGCTGTCAACTTATGTTCATCTCTACATAGCAAAATCCCTATTGTTGGGTTATCTTCTTCTTTCTTCAATAACATATCTACTGCATTTAAATAGAAATTTAACTTTCCTGCAAATTCTGGTATAAACTTAACAGTTTTTAACTCTACTACAACATAGCATTTCAAGTTTAAATTGTAAAATAGTAAATCTATATAATAATCTTCTCCTTCTATTTCTAAATGATATTGTCTTCCTACAAAAGCAAAACCATTTCCAAACTCTAAAAGTAAATTAGTAATATTAGAAACTAATTCAGCTTCTATCTCTCTTTCTAATGCTTTTTCATTATAGGTAATATCAAATATATATGGATCCTTTAGCATTTCCAATGCTCTTTTCCCAAGCTCTATAGGTAATGTTTCTTTATAATTACTTATTTTATTATCTAATAATGCTTGTCTATTATATAAATTTGTTGCAATTTGATGTTCTAATTCTGTTCTAGTCCATAAATTTTCTAATGCTTTTTCAGAATACCAAAATCTTTCTTCCATATTTTTTACTTTATCCATTATAGATATTACTAGGCCCCATGGCAATTTTACAACGTTATGTTGCAAAATTGAGTCATAGTCAAATTCTTTTGCAAATTTTTGCATATATCTTAAATTTCTTGTTGACAAACCATCCGCATCTGGAAACTCTAATTTTAAATCAGAAGACAAATTATTTATAAAATTAGTGCCATATTTGTTTTTTTCTATTAGTCCTTTTCCAATTCTATAATACATCATTATCAGTTCATTATTTGCATTTAATAGAACTTTTTTTCTAGTATTAATTATATCTTTTTTTATCTCATTTAAAAATTTAAAATATTCATCATCATTAATAGTATTTATTAAATCTTTCATTAAATTCCTCCGTTTTGAAATTTGCAACGTTGCGTTGCAAATTTCATATTTTACTTATTTATACCATAAAATTAATATAAATACAATTGTTTCCAAAATATTCATTTTTAAAAATTATGAAAAGGCTGTTACTTTTGCACATAACAACCTTTTATACTTTATCTGCATATATATTTATCTTTTTTCTTTGTTTTGCAATATCTTCTTGAGCTCTTTTCACTTGCTTGTCATATTTTATAATTTCTTTAACCTTTGCTGTATCTTCTAAGATCCAATTTGCTATTTTCATATTTTTTCTATATTGGTTTAAAATAGTAGTACATTCATCTTGCTTTGTTTTATATTCCTCAATCAAGTTATTTTCTTTGCAATTTCTTAAATTATTTCTATATTTTTGTCTTAAATTAGTAACACCTTCAATATCTTTTTTAATTTGTAAAATAAAGTTTTTTACACCTTCTGTTGTTTTTAATTTTTCTACCACAATAAGAATTTCATTAGAATATCGTTCCATTTTTCTAACTTCCCGTCTCATTTCTGGTGATAATGGCTTATAATTTTCTCTTTTTGGAATTAAACTTTCCTTTTTTCAATATTTTTGGTCAAAAAAAGACCGTTTCTTTTGAAACGGTTTAAAGTTTTTGTGTTCATCAAACTTTTTGTAATCTTGAAATCAAGTTATATCAAGGTTTTCAAAAAGTTTGACGAAACTTCTTTATGGCTCCTTTGCGTATGACGTATTCGAAAAATCTAACGCAAAAAAGTTACTTATTTCCGTTTCAAATGTAGTTATATCAATAAATTACGAGAAATGTACCTACAAATCGGTGTTTTTTGTCTATAACTATGTTTTTAATTTAACATAATTTTTTAAGTTTGGCAATACATTTTAAAAATTAATTTGCCTATTTTTTTGCAATAAATACTATATAATTCTTTTTATGTTCAAATCTTATAGTTGCTCTTTCATCTATCTTTATAATATCAAAGTCTTCTAAGTATTTTTTAGTATCACTGACATCAAATAATCTTATTGGTTTATAGTTATATTCATAAAAATGCTATTCAATCTCTTTTGCATCATTTCCTATTACTTGTAATCCCTGAATGCCATTCACACTTCCAATAAATAATCCATTGTTTTTTAAAATTCTTTTTACTTCTAATAACAATTTTTTAGTATCTTCATCAGAAAAGAAATGAATAGATAAATTAGCAAATACTAAATCAAATTCACTATCTGAAAAAGGTAATTTATTTCTCATATCCAATTTTACTACATTTTTATTAAAATCTTTAACTTTATTTAAAGCTATATCTGATATATCTGCTGAAACTACATCATATCCATATTTCATAAGCTGTTTTGAATATTGTCCAATTCCACATCCTAAGTCTAAACATTTTCCTTTTGAATTAAAATAAGTTTTGTACTCATCTATCCATAAATCCTCTTCTAAACTTTTATTAATATGTTTAGACCAATATTCATCATTCATTCCTCCAAAATTTTCTTCAAACTTCCTAACCATTCAAATCCTTCATTATCTAATTTTTGTAATTCTTCTATTCTAAAGTATTCTACTTCTTCAAGTTCCTCTTCTTGTAATTTGCATTCCTTTAAATCTACATTCTTTCTAACATAATATACTGTAAAATGTAATTTTTCATTGGCATCCATGCTTAAAAATTTTAGTTCTTCTTTATTCAAAAGAATCCCTATTTCTTCTAAAGTTTCTCGGATTCCTGCCTCAAGTGGTGTTTCACCCAAATCTACTTTTCCTCCACATATACCCCATTTACTAGGATTTGCTCTTTTAAATCTACTACGTTTTTGAAGTAATATTTCGTCATTTTCATTAATGATAACTACTCCAACTACTGATATATAACATCCATTAGGCACATTATTAGGATTACGAGCTTCAATATGTGTTAAAATCTTACCTATTTTATTTCCGTTTATATCAACTAATTCATGTTTTTCCATAATATTTTTGTTACCTCTTTATATCTTTTTCCTTAATATCTCAATCATCTCTGGCATATATTCTTGTTTTGTAAATGTTACATTTTCATCTTTATTTTTTACAATGTCCTCAAATTCTGCAAATGGAATATATTTTATTTCACTCAATTCTTCTAATCTCATTTTATAATCTTCTATTTTCCAATTAGTTTTTAAGAAATACATATATTGAAAATTATAATTTTTTATATTGTTACTAGGTATATCATTTTGCTTTTTATAAGTCTTCAAAAACTCCAATTCTTCTATACTTACCTTTATTCCTAATTCTTCTTCCATTTCTCGTAATATTGCATTTTCTACTGTTTCTCCTGCATCTATATGTCCTGCACAAATTGCCCATTTATTAGGTTCTTGTCTTTTAGTAGAAGCTCTTTTTTGTAATAAAATTTCTCCTTGTTCATTCATTATCCAAACAGCAACTTCTCTATGCCATATTCCTTTTTCATGTATTATATTTCTTTCTTCTGTTTTTCCTGTTAAATTATTATTTTCATCAACGACATCTAAATATTCCATATTATAAATTTCCTCCTATTTTTCCATTTCCCAACTTTTAAAATAAATACACTCCATATTATCATTAAATTTTATTTCATAAATCCCGTCAAATGTTGTTACATCTCTTTCAAATAACCATTCTACTATTGCAACATTGTTGTCTATAGCTAATATTTTAAATTCAATATTTTTTATATCTTGATTTTTAATATGTTGCCACTCATTTGCAATTTGTTCAAAAGTTGTATATAGCTCTAGAAATGGAGTCTCTTGATAATAAGTTGCATTTTTAAACAAAGATATTGCTTTTTCTATATCTTTATTCCACCATGCATTTTTTTAATCATTAACCATTGTTCTATAAATTTTCTATCCATAATTTAACTCTCCTCTTTAACTTTCGTTTCTACTTTATTTTCAAACTTTAAACCATCTGAATCATTCTGCTCTTTATAATAATTAATATATCGTGCTGTAACTATTGGATTTATGGAAAAATAGTATTTACAAAGTTTTCTAAATAATAGTAAACTATCATCATTTTCATAAAATAATAATATATCTAGCATTTTATCTAATTTTCTTTGAATATACCTTTCATCTTTTACATTATCTCTTATGATTTTTTCTATTTCAACTTTTACAATTACATATTTTTGTTTATTCAAGTCTATAATAGTTTTGCACATATCATACAATTCTTGTTTTCCATAATCCTCCTCGCTTTATATTATACTACTAAAAGTTCTAATTGTTTTATATAATCTAATATTGTATCTAAAACAATATCTGTTTCTTCTCCTATCCAATTGTATCTACTATTTTGAATATTTTCTAAAAAATTAGCATTCTTAAATATTTTACTTAATTCATTTGCTATCTCATATGTAGTATTAATTCTCAAATCACTATTAATACAATATATATAGTAATCAATTTAATTAATAATGACTTGTCCATATTTCCTTCTGTTATAAGATAATAAAAATCATATATATCCTTATATCTTGTTGTTCTAATACCATGTTTTAACATAGATAATAACTTTTCAACAAAAATTTGCTCTTTCGTATTGATTAATAATGTCATATTGTTATTAAACACTTCAAAGTTAAACATATATTCTTCTTGCTCAATATCTAAATTGTTATGTACTCCAATATCAATTTTAGTTTCTATTTGATTTCCAAATGATCTTTTAAAACAATATTAACTCTTTTTCCATGATAATCTTGATGCTTTAAAGGTTTTATTTTTTTATTAACTATTATCTTTATTCCGTCATCAATTTGATTTAATTTATCAAACAACAGCAATATGCTTTTATCTTCTAAAGAATATCTAATTAAATCTATATCAACTGTCGATCGTCTTTTGTCATTAGTTATATTAAACATAACTACTCCACCTTTGACTGTAATATTGTTTCTATAATTAGATTTTGCAATTTTGCTTAATATTATATCTTGTGCAACTTTTGATGTTGCATAAGCATCTTCATATCCTTTTTGTAAATAAAAGTCTATGCTTTCTAATAAATTTATCACTAAAAGACCTCCCTATGTATAATTTCAAAAATGTTTTTTCCGTTAGCAAAACATTCTAAATAATCTGCCAGCAAACTCATATCTATTTCATCTGCAATTTCTCTATAATTTCCTATTATCTCTTTATAATAATCAAATGATATTGTATTTTTATTTCTTATTAGTTCTATTAGCATTCGTTCTTTGTTGTATATATTAATTTTGATATTATTATAATTTAATTCACTTTTGCCAGTTTCGAAAAAATGATTTGCCATGAATATTTGCTCTATTTTATCATTTGCTATTTTTTTTGCATTGTACTTTGTTGCTAGAAAGTATTTACTTGGTATATAGTCAGTTAATCCTAAATAAAAAAATGCACTTTCTGATGTAAAAATACTATTAGGATATCTTTTCACAATATATTCCAAATGATTATATTTTTCAGTATCCGAATATAGACCACTTTCAATCTTATATAGTTCTTTGTTTACTACTTTTTTATTTATTTTATAATTATCCAATCCATTATTTTTCAATTCATTATATGTATATATCATTTTTTCGCCCCTACTGTATATTAAACTAAAATAAGGCGTTTGTCAATAAAATCGCCTTATTTTAGTTTAATTTTTTACTTTGTAAAAAAGCAAATTTTATGCTAAAAGAAACGCCTACAAATTGACGTTTCTCTTACATTTGGAATTTACTTTTTCTTTTGGAAGTTACTTTTACAACTCACCCAGAAATCAAATTTTTCTAGAACTTTCTTTTGCAATTTTTTATTTCTTTTAAAACTGGAATTTAAATTTTCACTTCACGTAAAAATAAGTCCAACTATACCAGTAGGACTCGTTTTTGAAGTTCCGTTATACCAATATTTTCATAGTTTTCGTAGGGTTCCTATATGGTCATGCAAAACATATTTGAACAAATGTGAAAGTATATTGAAAGTATTATATTATCAATTAATTATATCGCTATAGTCTTTAACACTGTAACAATATTACAGCCATATCAATGCTTTGAACATAATAAAACAGAATGCCAATATTTTAGCATTCTATTTACATAATGGCTCCTCTTGTTGGACTCGAACCAACGACCTATCGGTTAACAGCCGAGCGCTCTACCAACTGAGCTAAAGAGGAATATAAAACCTGGCAACAACCTATTTTCCCAGCAGGGTAACCCACAAGTATCTTCGGCACAATAGAGCTT
>CAOKHI010000010.1 GCA_948468275.1 uncultured Clostridium sp.
AATATTGGAAAAATTATGTGCATAATAAACCGGAAATTTATTATTGCAATTTATATTTCCCTTTTTTCTAAAACAAATTGTTGAAAAATATACAATTTTATGATAATAATATAAAAACATAAAGAATAAAGGAATGAAAAATTTTGAAAACAAATAAAACTAGAATTATGTTATACCTCTATGAATTTATATCTACTTTTATACTATTTTATGCAGTAGATACCTTATTTTATTTAGAAAGAGGAATAACATCAAGTAAATACTTATTTTTTGTTGTAATTTCTTATATAGTACAATTATTATTTGAAATACCTTCTGGTATTTTGGCAGACAAATATAGTAAAAAGAAAATTCTAATAATATCTCAAATATTATTTATTATTTCAACTATTATATTTATCATAGCTCAAAATTATATAGTATTTGTTATTGCTACAATAGTTGCAGGATTACAAAAATGCTTTGGAACAGGAATTATCAATTCATTTTTATATGAATCTTTAGAAAATAAAAATAAATTTAATAAATGTTTATTTATTAAAAATGCTATATATTATACTGCATATATGTTAGCAATGCCTATTGGAGGTTTCATTGCAGAAAAATTAAGTATTGTTACAACATATTATATTACATTAATTCCTGCAATTATAGGATTAATAGTTTTATTTTTCTTAAATGAAACTAACAATGTTAAAAGTAATGATAATATAACTGGAAAACTAGAAATATTAAAAAATGGATTAAAAGAGATAAATAAAAATCCATTTATAAAGACAATAATATTTACAAACGCTATATTATTAGCAGTTATAAAATTAGTTGAAGAAAGCCATCCAGATTATTCTATACAAATAGGTATAACAGAATTCCAGATAGGAATTTACACATCTTTTATATTAGTTTTTTGTATAATAGGAAGTTATTTAGGTAGCAAAATAAAAGAGAAATATCATAATATTGCTATATATCTAAATCCAATATTAACGGGCATATGCATCTTATTATTAGGATTATTAAATAATAGAATTGGAATATTGTTTTTACTAGTTATGTATATATTTGAAGAAAGCTTTGATAATATAATACTTTCAAAAGTACATAATAGCATATCATCTAAATCAAGAGTAACAGTAGAATCATTAATGTCCATTTTGCAATGTATTTGTGGAATTATTATAGGAAGTAGTATTAGTATTTTGCTTAATTATATAAATGTAAATATTTCGTATGTAATATTAGGATTATTAACTATAATATATAGTAGTTTAGTTATATTGTTTAAATTCATAAATAAATTAAAGTTGGATAGTTTAAATACTAATATAGATAAAATCTAAAGAGCTATAAATTTTTAAATCCTACACATAAATTCTAATGTGCTTTATAAAATCAAGTCAAGGTTAAAATGCATGTGCTACCACACAACCTTGACTTAATTTTAAAAGCACATTATTTTTCAGTTAAGGGATTTGTATATTTAGTTAAGTGAACATAAGCATTATTAAAACAGAATACACCTCATTAAAAATGAGGGCAGGAAAGCGAGTGTTCACACATCGCATACATACATTGAAGGACAAGCCTTCAAGAGTTAATAAAAGAACAAAAATTTTAAGCAGATTTGATGCAAAAATTCACTGGGTGAACTGGCTCAAACCCGCTATTCTTCGCTAAACTTAAAAATAGTGAACTAAAAAAATTAAAAAAGTTCACCAAATGTACTAAATTTTTATAAAATATTTCAGAAAAATACACCAAATGAACTAGAAATTTAATATTAGTTCACTTGGCGTATTAATATTTTATAGATAATTTGAAATTGTGTACTATTCTTTTTTTATAAAATTATAATAATGCAATTGACAAAAGAACGAATGTTTGATAATATATAACAAATAAGAAATGAGGTCGATATTATATGAATAATAAATTAATCGGAAATGAAAATAATATTGTATTTTATACTGATGATGAAGATAATATTAAAGTTGAAGTCATGTTACAAGATGAAAATGTTTGGCTTGATATAGAATCTTTAGCTAAATTATTTAAAATAGACAGAACTGGAATTACAAGACATATAAATAATATTTATAAAGATGAAGAATTAGAAGAAAATAGCACATGTGCAAAAATTGCACATATGGGTAACAATGGGAAACAACAGTATTTTACAAGTTATTACAATTTAGATATGATAATTTCCATTGGATTTAGAGCAAATTCAAAACCTGCTATAAAATTTAGAACATGGGCAAATAAATTAATAAAAGAATATATGATAAAAGGATTTACATTAGATGATGATAGATTTTTAAAGGGTGGCAAAGTAAATGCACAATATTTTGATGAGTTATTAGAAAGAATAAAAACTATTCGTACAAGTGAAAGAATGGCTTATCAAAAAATAACAGATTTATTTATAGCAACAGCAGTTGACTATAATCCAAAATCAGAAGAAGCATATACATTTTTTAAAATAGTTCAGAATAAATTACATTATGCTATTTCTGGACATACCGCAGCAGAACTGATTTATAATAGAGCTGATTCAAATAAAGAACATATGGGACTTACAAACTGGAAAAATAGTCCAGATGGATTAATATATAAATATGATGTAACAATAGCCAAAAATTATTTAAATGAAGAAGAATTGAAAAAATTAAATGATTTAACTAATTTCTTTATAGTATTTGCTGAAGATGAAGCAAAAGAAAGGCATGTGATGACAATGCAAAATTGGATTGATGCAACAGATGATTTATTAAAATTTAGAAGAAAAAAGATATTAGAAAATGCTGGCTCAATATCACATAAAGAAGCAATAGAAAAAGCAGAAAATGAATATGAAAAATTCAAAATAAAACAAGATATGCAATATATTTCTAGTATGGATGAAATGTATCAAAGATATTTGAATGAAAGTAAAGGATAAATAAAAAATAAAGTTCACTTAGTGTACTAAAGTTCACCGAGTGAACTTATTAATTTTACAGCCAATAACCTTATATTTTTTTATGATTGACAACATCATGGAACAGAAGAATACGCTCATTAAGAGGTCGTTTGTGGGGTGAATTTGTTAATTTTATCAACAAACGCATTCCTTAGGAGTATATTCTTATGCTCCTAAAGGAGGTCGTTACAAAATAATATCTTTATTTATTGAATGTTTTGGAACAAATAGGATATCTGAACATCTTATTATAAAAGATAAAAAAGAACGATTCGATTTAACACCTAATGGAATTATATAATATTTAAAACTTAAAGATCCAATTTATTCTAAAATAACAAATTATGGACACTTTGGAAGAGAAGGATTTACTTGGGAACAAATAGTTCAAATATTAAATAAAAAATAGAAAAGACTTGTACAAAGAAGTTGCAAGAGTTAAAATGCAACACAAACTTTGCACAGTCTTTTTTCTAAGGAAAGAGAATTTTATAAACAACATTACAATATGATTTTTTGAAAATTACTTTATTGTAGATAATAAAATGATCAGATTAAAAGTCGAATATTCGGAAGTTAACACTATTATAAATATTATGGATTATTATTATTTTATTGCTGAAAAGATTCCAATGATAGTTGCTAAAGATGGATTTACTACAGGAACATTGAAAGAATTAGAAAAATTAATAAAAACTCAAATGAAGAGGAGGAAAAATGAAAGATACTGGTATAATACGAAAAATTGATGGTTTGGGAAGAATAGGAGTACCAAAAGAAATTAGAGATATTTTTGGATTAATAGAAAAACGCCAATGCAATTTTATGTGGAAGGAAAAAGAATTATTATGAAAAAATATGAGAAATCCTTCTTATTTTGTAATTCAGAAAAAAACTACAAAATATTAATTATAGGTTAATTTGTGAAAAAGGTTTATTAACTATAATGAAAGGAGCTAAGCGAAACTATTGAGAAATTAGGATTATATAGTGGCATTACAAAAGAACTAAAATTCAAAAAAGATTCTTAAAGTAGATCAATTATGCAAAATGAAAAAAAGTGAATTATCTAAATTAGGATTTACAACTCAAGAAATAGAACAAATTGAAATAAAATTGCAGTTACAGGTACTAGATTTAAAAAGATAATATAATGAATGATTAAAGATAATAAAAATTTCAACTTTAAAATTGATATATTCAGGAAAGTGTAGTAAAATAAGAAAAAAAGAATAAGAGATAAAGTTTAAAAACTCCATAGAAAGTCCGTAGTTTGTGCAATTAAACTAAACGATGTAAGTTTTATCTGCCAAGAGCTTCTAGTGGAGTTTTTTTCTGAAACTTACATCGTTTAGTATCTCTTTTTTGTGTAACATAGAAAACTATAATGAAATCAATGTTTTTTGACATATACCCCCTTATTTACAAAATACCCTAATGGGTATATAATAGCAAAGGTGATGATAGATGGGAAAAAATGAATGTTGTAACAAAAAAACTCATAGAGGAGAAAAAGAAAAGAAAATAATCAATAACAGAATAAATAGAATCACAGGACAATTAAATGGTGTCAAAAAAATGATTGGAGAAGATGCATATTGTAATGATGTTTTAGTCCAACTATCTGCTATTGAAAATTCAGTAAAAAGTTTATCAAATCATATATTAGAAAATCACTTGTGTAGTTGTGTAACAAGGGATTTAGAAAATGGTAAATTAGAAATAATAGATGAGTTAATAAGTTTATTTAAAAAATTTAATAAATGATAGAAAGGAGTACATTATGGGATTTATTTTTGAAAGAAAAGTTAATTATTATGAAACAGATAAAATGGGAGTAGTACATCATTCAAATTATATTCGATATATGGAAGAATCAAGATGTTCTTGGTTAGAAAATATAGGATTGCCATTTTCACTTTTAGAAGAAAACAATATAACGATTCCAGTGTTAGGAGTGAATTGTACTTATAAATATCATGTTACATTTGGAAATACAATAATAATTAAACCTTTTGTAAAAGAATATTCAGGAGTAAGAATGACAGTAGGATATGAAATGATAGATAAGGAAACAGGAAAAACAGTTCTTATAGGAGAAACAAAACATTGTTTTACAGATAAAAATTTAAAACCAATTAACTTAAAGAAATATAATCCAGAGTTTAGTAATAAATTTCAAAATTTATTAGAAAAATAATAAAAAAGAAAGGAAGATATAAAGATGAAAGAAACAATAATAAAAGTAGAAGGAATGGTTTGTAATGGATGTGAAAATAGAGTTCAAAATGCTCTAAAAACAATAGAAGGAGTAGAAAATGTAGTTGCAAATCATACAATTGGAACGGTTACAGTTACTTCAAAAAATGAAGTGGCAGAGAATGTTATGAAAGAAAAAATTGAGGATATTGGATTTAAAGTAAAGGAGAATTAATTGTGAAAAAAATAACTTTATCTATTGATGGAATGACTTGTAGTGCTTGCTCTAATGGACTTGAAAAATATCTAAACAAGCAAAATGGAATTGCAGTTGCTAATGTTAATCTTGTAATGGCAAATGCTACTATTGAGTATGATGAAAAAATATTAGAACAAGCAAAAATAGAAGAATTTGTAAAACAAGCAGGATTTAAAAGTCTAGGAGAGTTCAAAGAAATAAGAATAGAAAATAAAAATAAAAAAGAAAAAATCAAATTTATTGTTTTTTCAGTTTTAGCAGTAATTTTAATGTATATTTCAATGGGACACATGATTAATTTGCCAACAATAGAGTTTTTAAATCCACATAGAAATCCAATTAATTATGCTGTTTTTTTATTGATATTAACAAGTGCTTTTTTGATATATGGATTTGATATTCTAAAAAATGGTTATAAAAATCTTATTCATAAAACACCTAATATGGATACATTAGTAGCTATTGGAGTAATTAGCAGTTTTTTATATAGTTTGTATAGTATGTATATGATTATAAAAGGAAATCATAGTTATACAATGAACTTATATTTTGAATCATCAGCAATTATAATCTACTTTATAAAATTAGGAAGATATATTGATGGAATAAGTAAAGACAAGACAAAAGAGGCAATACAAAAATTAGTAAAAATAACCCCAGAAACAGCAGTAATAAAAATAGGAAAAAAAGAAAAGAAAGTTACTTTAGATGAAATAAAAAAAGGAGATATTGTAATATCAAAACCTGGAGAAAAAATTGCAGTAGATGGAGAAATTATAGTTGGAAAAGCACATCTAGATGAATCTTTTATTACAGGAGAAAGCAAACCAGTAACAAAAGAACAAGGAAATAAAGTAATTGCAGGGAGCATTAATTATGATGGATATTTAGAATATAAGGCAGAAAGAATTGGAAAAGAATCAACAGTATCAGAAATAGTAAGATTAGTGATAGAAGCAAGTAATACAAAAGCACCAATTGCCAAAATTGCAGATACTGTTTCTGGATATTTTGTACCAACAGTTATTATTATTGCAGTTATCACATTTTTAATATATTTAATAATTGGTCAAAGTTTTAGTGTGGCATTATCTACATTTGTTACTATATTAGTTGTAGCTTGTCCTTGCAGTTTAGGGCTAGCTACTCCACTTGCAATTGTTGTTAGTGAAGGTCTATGTGCTAGTAATGGAATTTTAGTAAAGAAAAGTGAAATATTAGAAAATGCACAAAAGGTAAATACAATTGTGTTTGATAAAACAGGAACATTAACTTATGGAAGATTAAAAATTGCCGAAATAAAAAATTATAGTGATATAGAAAAAAATAGACTCTTACAATTTGTTGGAAGTATCGAGAGTAAATCAACACATCCAATAGGAAAAGCATTTGAGAATTATTTAGAAGAAAATAAACTAGAAAAGTTAGAAGTCAAAGAATTTGGAAGTGTAACAGGGTTAGGAATTATAGGAGAAGTAGATAGTCAAAAATTAATACTTGGAAATTCAAAAATTTTAAAAGAGCATAATATTGAAAATGTATATAGCAAAGATGAAGAAGAACTTACTAAAAAAGGAAATAGTATTGTATATGTGGCAAATGAAAATAAAATTCTTGCATTAGTTGGAGTGAATGATATTATAAGAGAAAATGCAAAAGATACTATCAACCTATTGAATAAGAATAAAATACAAACAATTATGCTAACAGGAGATAATAAAGAAACTGCTGAGAAAATTGCTAGAAATATAGGAATAACAAAAGTAATTGCAAATGTACTACCATCAGAAAAAGCTAAAACAATAAAAGAATTAAAACAAGCAAATAGATATGTTATGATGTGTGGAGATGGAATTAATGATAGCCCAGCTTTAGCTAGTAGCGACATAGGTGTAAGTGTGAATAGTGGAACTGATATTGCAATGGATTCATCTGATGTTATTTTAACTAAAAATGATTTAAAAAGTATTATTAATTTAATAAAAATTAGTAAAAAAACAATACGAAATATTAAGCAAAACTTATTTTGGGCATTTTTCTATAATTGCTTAATGATACCAGTAGCAATGGGGTTATTAAAACCTATTGGTATGTCCATTAATCCAATGATAGCAAGTTTAGCTATGGTATTTAGTAGTATTACAGTTATATTAAATGCTTCAAGATTAAAAAGTATAAAATGTGATTAGTGCGAGAAATTACAAGTCATAGGGCAGATAGTTTGAAAATTGACTGCTCTTATGTTATTATATTTTTGTAAAAATGCGATAAGGAGGAATAAAAAAATGGAAAAACAAACAGCAGGTAGAGATAATTTGGGTAAACTTGCTCCAAAGTTTGCAGAATTAAATGATGATGTATTATTTGGAGAAATATGGAGTAGAGAAGATAAATTATCATTAAGGGATAGAAGTATCGCCACAATATCAGCTTTAATGGCACAAGGATTATTTCCACAGTTAAAATCACATTTTATATTAGGAAAAAAACATGGTGTAACAAAAAAAGAAGCTGTTGAGATCGTTACACAAATTGCATTTTATAGTGGATGGGCGAAAGCATGGAGTGCTTTTCCTTTAATAGAAGAAGTATATGGAACAGAAAAGGAAGAAACATCAGAACATGGTGGAACATTTGGCATGGGAGAGCCAAACATAGCATTTGCACAATATTTCATTGGAAATTCATATTTAAAACCACTTGCAAAAACAGATAATGTATTTATTGCAAATGTAACATTTGAGCCAAGATGCAGAAATAATTGGCATATTCATAAAGCAGATAAAGGTGGAGGACAGATCCTTATTTGTGTAGATGGAGAAGGTTGGTATCAAGAAGAAGGAAAAGAGCCAAAAAGTTTAAAAGTAGGAGATGTAGTAACAATTCCTGCAAATGTAAAACATTGGCATGGAGCAAAAAAAGACAGTTGGTTTAGTCATCTAGCAGTAGAAGTGCCTGGAGAAAATACAAGTAATGAATGGTGCGAATCTGTAACTGATGAAGAATATGAAAAATTATAATAAAATTAAGAATAAAAAATATAGTTTAGTTAGATTAGTTTATAATGAGCTAATCTAATTTTTTTATAAATTTCAAAAAAACTATTGACCGACACTTACAACCGACTGCTATAATTCCAATTAGTAAAACAAAATATAAATTAAAGGAGAGATGAAAATATGGAATATGTAACTTTAAATAATGGAGTTAAAATGCCAAAAGCAGGTTTTGGAGTATATCAAGTAAATAAAGAAGAATGTGAAATGGAATCGTTTGAAGATGGTATTTTAGGAGGTAAGGTAGTAAACACTTCTATTGATGAAAATTATTTAGATGAGAACGGAAAAATTGATGTAGAAAAAATGCAAATAATAGCATTTGACATGGTAAGTAATACTTATAGAGTATTAGGAGATGTTGTAGGAAATGCTTTTAAAGATGGATTAGAAATGAAATAAATAAAAAAAATCGGTTTGTAAAATACAGACTGATTTTTCTTTTTGCTACTTTTTGCTAGTATCAATTAAATAACTAAAATATTCAGTTTTTCCAGAAAGCACATCATTATAAAAATTCTCTTTCCAATTTAAAAAATCAAGACTTTCTTGAAGCTCTGACATTTCTTTTAAAAGTTGCTTTTTTTTTACAGCTAAAATAGCTTGTCTTTCAGGGATAGTAGATTCTCCTTTTAAACATAAAGCAAGATATTCTTTCATTTCTTCAATACTCATATTGCATTTTTTTAAACAAGTCAAACTTTTAATCCAAGAAATATTATTCTCATCAAAAATTCTATAATTATTTTTATCTCTTTTTACATTAGGAATTAACCCTTCATTACAATAATATTTTAGTGTTTCATAAGTCATACCAACCTTTTCGCAGGTTTCTTTCATTGAATACATATCTATACCTCCAAAAAAATTAAAAAATTTTCAAAAAACTATTGACCGACAGTAACTACCGACTGATATAATTCCATTGTAAAATAAAAAATCTAATTAGTCAAGCAAAAACTTTAAATATAATTTTGGGAGGTATTTTAAAATAAGTAAAGAAGAAGAAAACCAATTTGGTCTAGTTTATGAGGGAGCAATTACAGAAAATGAAATCGGAAAGGTAAATATTCATCCAGTTAATTATATGTTAAATGGTTTGAAGATTTCAGCAAATGTTTATACACCTGCAAATTTTGATGAAAATAATAAATATCCTACAGTTGTAGTTGCACATCCAAATGGAGGAGTAAAAGAGCAAGTTGCAGGACTATATTCACAAAAACTAGCAGAATTAGGGTATATAGCAATGGCTTTTGATGCATCATATCAAGGAAAATCAGAAGGAGAGCCAAGAAATACAGATAAACCACAAAATAGAGTTGAAGATATACATGGAGCAATAGATTATATTGTAAATTATAAAGGTGTTGAGAGAAACAGAGTAGGAATTTTAGGAATTTGTGGTGGTGGCTACACATTAAGAGCATCACAAACAGATAAAAGAATAAAAGCAGTTGCAACATTATCAGCTTTCAATACAGGAATATCAAGTGGTTTAGGACAGAGTGGAAAATTACTTGAAAGAGAAGCAAAAGGTGGAGATTGGAAAAATGGACAAAGATTTAATGAAAGACCATCAGATTCTACAATTAAGAATTGGACAGATAGTATAAAATAAGAAAGAGGGAGAAGATAAAAAATGAATAAAAAATTAATTATAGGAATCGTTTTAGCGATAATTGTTATAGTAGTTGCGTCTTTCGCAGTTGTTATGGTTAATTCAAATAATAATGATAATCAAAATATTGCAAATGCAAACAATGAAAATGTAAATAATGAAGTAGAAAATGTGAACAATGAAGATAATTATGTCCAAAATAAAGAAAATACAACAAATACTGATGACAATACACAAGTAAGTAACAACGGAAAAACATTAGTAGCATATTTCTCATTACCAGAAAACACAGGAACAGCAAGAGAAGATAGTACAATTACAGTAAATGGAGAAAGATTAGGAAACACACAATATGTTGCAAATTTAATACAAGAACATACTGGAGCAGATGTATTTAGAATTGAATCAGTAAAACAATATAACACAGAAGATCATCAAGCCTTAATAGATGATGCACAAGAAGAACAAAGACAAAATGCTAGACCAGAAATAAAAAATAAAGTTAATAACTTTGATGAGTATGACACAATATTCATAGGTTACCCAATTTGGTGGAGTGATTTACCACAAATACTATATACATTTTTAGAAAGTTATGATTTTACGGGAAAGAATGTATATCTATTTAGTACAAATGGTGGAAGTGGTTTATCAGGAACAGTAAGTACAATAACAAATAAATTATCTGGAGCAAATGTAAATTCAAATGCTTTCAAATTACACAGAAACAGTATGGAAGATGCACCAGAAGAAGTGGAAACATGGTTAAAACAAATAAAATAATTGATTAAAAAGGAATAAGTAGAAAAGCTATGAAAAAAATATTGATAATAGTATTAATATTAATAATCATTTTGATTGCAACAATAGTAATTTTCTATTTTAGAAATGGAAATAATATTAGTATGAATAATAATATACTAGAAATTCAAAAAGATACCTTCTATATATAAATATAATGACAAAACAAAATCATATCATTAAAAAAAAGGAATAGTAACAGGAGCTGATGTACCTAAAAAAATAAATTGGAAAAATTACTAAATATAATTCAATTTTCATTATCTTCTGCATACATATTAAAAAAGAGGTATATGTATGATTATAGATGAATATAAAAGTGGATCTACAGTAATTAGGTTTGATGATAGAGATATTGGAACAAAAGAAGAGAACAAAGAAATTTTAGATATATTATTAAGTTTAACAATTAAAAAAATTTCAGAATATGCCTGAAACGATTTGTAATTTTAGTTAACCTATTTTAGACTCACAACAGTTGATTAAAATTAGCAAAGGAAGGCGGTATTTTGGAAGAGATATATAATGGCTATTCAAACGAAAAAGTATTAGATGTTTTAGGAGAATATGCAATTTATTTAAGAAAATCAAGAGCAGACATGGAAGCAGAATCCAAAGGCGAAGGCGAAACATTAGCAAGACATGAACATATATTATTAGATTTGGCAAGTAGAAAAGGGCTAAAAATAGGAAAAATATATAGGGAGATAGTAAGTGGAGAAACAATTGAGGCAAGACCAGAAATGCAAAAACTATTAGCTGATGTAAAGCTAGGTAAGTGGAAAGGAGTATTAGTTGTAGAAGTAGAAAGATTAGCTCGTGGAGAGACAATGGATCAAGGTATTGTTTCAAAAGCATTTAAAATATCTAATACAAAAATAGTTACACCAATGAAAGTTTATGATCCGAATGATGAATTTGATGAGGAATATTTTGAATTCGGATTATTTATGTCTAGAAGAGAATATAAAGTTATCAATAGAAGATTACAAAGAGGTAGAATATTATCAGTAAATGAAGGCAAGTATGTTGGAAGTGTAGCACCATTTGGATATGATAGAGTTAAGATAAAAGGTGATAAAGGATATACATTAAGAAAAAATGCAGAGGCTAATACAGTAAAAATAATGTATGATTTATATGCTTATGATGATTTATCATTAAATGAAGTGACTAAAAAATTAAATGAAATGGGATTAAAGCCAAGAAAAAATGATGAATGGTCAATAGCTAGTGTAAAAGATATACTGGCGAATCCTGTGTACATAGGTAAAATAAAATGGAATGCTAGGAAAGAAGTTAAAGTCTATAAAAAAGAAAAACTTGTAAAAACTAGACCAAGAAATAATGATTATATATTAGTAGAGGGATTACACAAAGCTATTATTGATGATAAAACTTGGAAGATTGTAGCAGCGAAGAGAAGTCTTAATTCAGCACCAGTAGTACATAATAATGTAGTACAAAATCCATTATGTGGGTTAGTAATATGTGCTAAATGTGGCAAGAAGATGAAAAGAAGATCCTACAGTAAATTTAGCAAAGAACCAACTTTATATTGTGCAAATACTAAATGCGACAATGTCGGTTCAAAGTTTCATTATGTAGAAGAAAAGGTTTTGGATGGATTGAAAAAGTGGCTAGAGCAATACAGATTCGATTATCAAGAACATTTGGAAAAAATAAATCATAATAAAATTGAATCTATTGAAGAAACAATTGCATCATTAGAGGCAGAGGCTAAAAAAGAAAATGACAAATTACTCAGCATCTTTAACTTTTTAGAAGATGGAACATATACCAAAGAAATGTTTAAGGCAAGATCAGAGGCAGTATCACAAAATGTAGCTAGAATTAATAACTCTATTGAGGAATATAAAACAAAATTAGCACAGGAGAAAATTGTAGATAAAGAAAAAGAGGTATTAGTACCTAAAATTGAAAATCTTATTGATGTATATGATTTATTGCAAACACCAGAAGAGAAAAACGATTTACTAAAAACAGTATTAACTCAAGTGACATATTTAAAAACAGAAAAGTCAATAAGGAAAGATTCAGATCCAACAAACTTTATTATAAATTTATATCCTAAAATAAATAAGGCAGTATAATTATTTTATGATATACAAAACACCATAGGGGAACAGACAGAAAAATAAAAACTGAGGCTAAAAAAAATCAGTCATAGAAATAGATTAAAGAAAAAATTTTTTTGAGCCTCAAACGACCACATTTTGGAGCAAAAGAACTTGCACATCTAGAAATGGTTGGAACTATAGTACACCAGTTAACAGATGGTGTATGTCCAGAGAAACTTGAAAAAGCAGGGTTAGGAGCATATTATACAGATCATGGGGTGGGTTTGTAATATATCCTAATCCTGCTTATTAAATTCTTTTATATCTTCAAATAGAAATTCTAATTTATCAATTTTTTTATTTGTATGGTAATGCCCACAATACCATTTTTTATAATTTAGTCTTTTTTCAACTTTATCTAAGAAATGTTCTGTAGAATTATCAACTGTAGATTGATTAATTCCCGGAAGAAAAACTTCATGAGGAATATATTTATATGGGCAAGTATGAGTCAAAACAATATCAAATGTATTTGTCTGTATTTTATCCAAAATTTTTTGTTTCACTTCTTCACTTGGTTGTTCATCTTGCCACCAATTACAGTCATGAGCAATTCTATAATGTTTGTCCACACTATAAGCTCCGCCAATTACTAAAACTTTAGTATTGCCAAAATTATATGTTTCGCCATCTTTTGCAAATATTATACTTGAATATTTTTCTTCAACATAAACTTGTCCATCTAAAAATTGTTTTTGTTGATAGGTTGATATATTTTGAGGTCTATTTTCATGATTACCATGTATACAAAATAATGTAATTGGCAATGAATTTAGCTGTTCTTTTAATTCATTATCCAATTTTCCATAATAGTTTATTCCAGCATCACCAAGTATAATTAAAATGTCATCTTTGCTTGTGTTATACTTATAGCAAAACAAAACGATTCTTTTAAAATCTCTATGTGTATCTCCTGTTATATAAATCATTTTTTTCACCTTTTAATTATTATTTTCAAATAGTTCTTTTACATATAGCTCGCTATTTTTTAAGTCATTGTTTTTATTTTGTAATAGATTTTCAAAAAACATTATTAAATAATCAAATATAGGATAGATTCCTTTCGGAATATTTCCGTAATTGCTTCTAACTAAAGCATTTCTAAAATATAAGCTATATTCTTTAAACATATCATTATTAACATTAAATCCCATATTATTAAGATATTTTTCAATAAATACTGCTATAGTTCTAGTATTTCCTTCTCCAAATGGATGTACTTGCCAAATACTTGAAGTGAATTTTGCAATATGTTTAATTAATTCATCATTATTTAGTTTTGAGTAATCAAAATCCTTTTCTTCTTTAAAATCATATTCAAAATAACTTGCTATGTCTTGATAATTTACATATTTTACAGTTTCACCATTTAGAATAGGCTCTTTTTTAGAAATATTATAATCTCTGTAATTACCTGCAAAATCATATATGTCTTTAAATAAATATCTATGAATATTCTTTAAAGTGATAGGGCTAAAACCAAAACTTTTATCTTCTAAAAGCTGTGCTATTCTTAAAGATACCAAATCACATTCTTTCTCTTTTTGAATATTTATATCAGTAGAGTTTTGTGTTTCATAATATGTTTTTAATAAGTTTTCTACTTCATAGTATTTTAGTTCTCCATTGATATTTTTTTGGGATAAATCTAACAAATATTTAGAAGGCTCTAAATTATCAACTTTATTTAATCCAATACCAGTATTCCAATATTCTTGCTTTTTTGTGGTATCAGTTGTTTCATTTTCAATTATATAATTTTCTTCATTAGACATATAAAAACCTCCTAAAACTTCTCTTTTTTATACATTAATATTATACCATAAAATGCCTATAATTACTATAATTTTGCCTAAAAATTCCAATGAATTACAACATCTTGTGAATTTGCTTTTTTGTTTTTCTCTCCAATTTCAATATAATCTATGAAACCATTTACAATATCATAATTAAGTTCTTTAAAATCTTTAAAGTGATTAATTATTTTTTCTTTTTGTTCTTTTATAAATTTACTGTTTAATTCTTTTTCTTTTAAATTTGATAAATCATTTTGGACCTTTGATAGTTCTTTTTGTTTTGTTGATTTATCAGATAGGAAAGAGGCATTTAAATCTTCAAATACATCTTCTGGAACTTTTCCATTTACTTTGTTTAAATATAATTCTTTTATAGCTTTATTAATGCTTTCCATATCTTTAGATAAAGTTTCTTTTTTGTTTTCTAGTAATTTGGCTTTATTTAAGTTATCATTAGAAACAAATAATCTATCCGAAATATTATCAAAGTCATAAAATGCTAAAATTTTATCCCTAATTTTTTCAGTAACTAGATTTTTAAGATTTTTATATGCAATAGAATGTGGAGTGCAAGTTCCATATAATTTTTTAGAACTTTTACAAGAAAAATAGATATAACCTCTATCATTTTTGCATTTATAAAGTTTTGTCCCACAATCTAGGCATACTAGTTTATTAGCAAAGAGATGAACTTCGCCATTTTTACATCTTCTTGTTTTGCTTTTAAAAATCTCTTGAACTTTGCAGAATTGTTCTTTAGTAATAATAGGTTCGTGAGTATTTTCTACAATAATCCATTCTGATTTAGGTTGATTTGCTATTTTTTTAGATTTATAACTGACCTTTTTGTTATAGCCTTGTACTAAATTGCCAATATAAACCTCATTTTTTAAAATTTTACTAACTGTAGATTCACACCAATAATCAATATTTTTGCCTTGATTTTTAAAATTAATACCTTGTGATTGTTTATATTTAGTAGGTGTTAAAATTGCTTTATCATTTAGTATTTTAGCAATTTTAGTAACACCATTTCCTTGTTCATAAAGATTAAATATTAATTTAATAACTTCAGCTACTTCTGTATCAACAACAAGCTTATTTTTATTTTCTGGACTTCTTTTATAGCCATAGCATACAAAAGAGCCAATATGTAATCCTTGTTTTCTTTTACTGTCAAATGTCTTTCTAATATTTTCTGATAAATCCTCTAAATACCACTCATTAACTAAACCATTAATTTGTCTTGATTTTTTATTTCCTTTATCTAATGTATCAACATGATCTACAAGACTAACAAATCTAATATTCCACTCGATAAATTTATTATGTAAGTATCTTTCAACAATTTCCATATCACGAGTAAATCTACTTTGTGTTTTACAAAGTACAACATCAAATTTATGGCTTTTAGCATCTTCTAATAATTTATTAAATTCAGGTCTTTCACTGTCAATTCCAGAATAGTCCTCATCACAGTAAATATTATAAATATCCCAACTCCTTTCTATTGCATAATTAATTAGCATAGATTTTTGATTTTGGATACTTTCACTTTCATCGTTTTCATGAAGTTTGTCATCATCTTCACGAGAAAGTCTGCAATATATAGCAACTTTCATTAGTTATACCTCCAATTGTATAACTACTTATATTGTACAAACACATTATAAAATATAAGTATTATTAATTAGTACTATTCTTGAATTCGTTTATAATTAATCTATTAACAATAATATTTATATATTTTGTAATATCAACTATATTGTTATTTTTATTTTTTTCAATAACATTAAAATTAACATTTTTACACATATAAGTTTCTCCTTTTAGCTAATAGCTTTACTATTATTTAATATTCAAAGGAGCTTGTATTTGTGCTAAAAAACGAAACTTTAAAAAGAATAATAAAGTTGTTATATACAAAATAATGTGTATGTTTATACTTTTAAATTCACCTTTATAATTTTGTTAATATTAGAACTACATTAATTTTATTTAAGAAAATTGAAAAAATACTAGCATTTTACATAAAAAAGTGATAAACTAAATAAAGATAAAATTTTATATAATTTCCTAAATATACATTTAGGGAGTTTATATAAGTAACTATGCAAAAAAGTCAATTGACAAGGAGGAAATAGTATGAAACAAGAATATCAAGTAATTGCTAAAAAAGGTGAATTTTTATTTGATACATTAAGTATCAAATACTGTAAACGGATAAATATATTTTACAATGTAAGAAATATCCTATATACAGTATTTAAAGAAAATGAGATTGATAAAACTAATGTTCAAAGTTTAAGTATAACCCAAAAAGAAAAAACAGTGTACATAGAAGTGGAATACTGTAAAGTAAATTTAAAATCATTAACCAAAAGCAAGGATAAAAAGGAACAGATTATTGCTACTTTGAACTATTTGGGCTATTCACTTGAAAAAATTATAGAAATTAGTTATCGAGAAAAATGGCCTAAAGTTGCTAATGAGAATAAAATGGTTTGGGAGATTAAACTTGAAGAACATTATTATCCAGATGAAATTTTTTCACAAAGAGATCACGAAATAAGTTTATCAAGAGAGCTGAAAAAATTTTTAGAAATTGATATAAGTGTTTCAATGTGATTATCACACATATAGTAGTTAGGTAACTTAAGTATTGTGAGATATGAAAAAGTCTGTAAGTGTTTTTATATTAGCACTTATAGGCTTTTTACAATTACTATTTAAATGATTAGGTACAATGTAATTGTGTAGAAATGCTAATTTTATTGGATAGATAACACAAATACACCACATGGGGTAGATGTATATCCACAATCAGCTGCTGGAGTTCCTTTTACAGCATCATATATTGCGGCAAAAGGAGATCCAATAGCAAATCTACAAGAAGATTTAGCAGCAGATGTTGCCCCTTTGAAGATACAACATCAATAAAATACAGTAAAATGAACCAATATTTAAAATTAGACCATACAAAGTATGTGTCTTTTTTTTATGGTTTTGAAGAATATTTTTATATTTATATAAGGGTGTAATAATTTCAAAGCACCATTTATTAGGAGGTAAGATTATGAAAAATGATAATTTAAAAGTTGATAAGGAAAGTAATTCACATTATATAGGTGCAGATAAAATTGTATATCGCACAGACTTAGGTAATTCAAGTAAAGTTGTATATTTATCACATCAAAATACATCTGGCAGTTGTATTAAAAGAATAGATAAATATACTTATCTTGATAAAAGAGATAATAAAGTCAAGGATTATGATTTAGATAAACCAGTGAGTATAAAAGATATAAAAAGAAAAGTTAGAAAGTACGAGGAAATAGTTATGTATAACTTTCAAGGTGGTAAAAATGAATTATTTATCACACTTACTTGTAGAGATAAAATCACAGATTTAAAAGTTATAAAAGACAGATACAAAGAATTCTTGGAAAACATACAAAAAGATTATAACAATTTAGAGTGCATTGCATTATTTGAAACAACATCTAATTCATATTGGCATATACATTTATTCCTAAAATATGTTGATACATCAAAAGTATTGACTATTCCACATCAAGATTTATTAAATAAGTATTGGTGTTATGGTTATGTGCATATTATTAGAAATTTCAATACATTCAAGAATTTAGGGCATTCAAAAGATAGTAGACAAGAGAAACTTGAAAGATTGACTAATTTTCCTAAAGGATGCAGATTGTATAGTAAAACAAGAGGAATCAAAACACCACCAAGAGAAAAGAAACAATTTAAAGATTGTCCAGAATTCAAGTCTAGCGATTATTCAATAACGAGTGCAGAAACATATATGGTAAGAAACGAGGAAAAGATTGTAAATGCAATCACAACACTAATGTATAGAAATAATAAACCAAAAACAGAAATGTAAAATATTAATGTAGCAGGTACTAAAAAAGTACAATGCACAAATTTTATTTTTTCCATTTTTTAAATATATAATTTGTTAGGGGTGGTTATATGTACTTATTAGAAATTAGACAGTCATTAGAAAATACATCAGTAAAAACAAGCATTTATGAAAATAGTAAAATCATAAGACAACTAGAAACATTAGTAGAAATTACAAACGATTTAAGCAGTGCAGATTGTGAATATATAGCCACCTTACTTTTTAAAAGCAAAACATTATTAAATAAAGCATATACAATATTCAAAATAAATAACGAGGAGGTGCAGAAAAATGGTAACAAAGAAAAATAAGAAATTAACAGAAGATATAATGCAAATACAAATCGACCAAGTTGATACAATGTTTTTACAAGAGGAATTTACACAAATGCAAGTTGCACTTAGTAACATTATAGAGCAATTATCAGTAAATGATTTAGACGAAACACAAATCGATATTATTTATCAATTAAATGAAATATGCAATGCAGTTATAGACCAAATTGCATTAAATGTATCAGAGCAAAAAATATAAAGGGGTGTAATGAAATGAAAGAGTTAGAAATAATTGAGTTGCAAGAAATACCAATTGAAGAAATAGTATCATTTTCAAAGTTAGATACATCGCCAGCGGTAACAATACTTGATGACCTTAATTTTGGGTTATTTAATGAACTTGTAGTGTTAGCGGACGAACTAAAATTAGTATACTTTATTATTAAAGGTACAAATAAGATTGCAGTTATTGGCAATCAACAAGTGGCATTAAAGATAGCAAAACTATTGCAAGTAAAAGCACAAGTTATGTATTACACTTTATTAAAGCCCAAGAAAATACTTGGAAAAGTTTATACACCAAAAAGAAATACAAATTATGTAGTACAAGCATTTGACGGAAATGGCAAACCAACAGAAATATTTATCAATACAGAAATAGAAAAAGTTGATTGTAATACTTTAGACAAATATACTTTTAGACCATACAAGTATTACATAAGTGTTAGAGGTAGTAAAAACAATAAGATTACGAATTGTCAATTGTTAAGAGATAAACGAAGAAATTTCACATTGACGGGCAAAATATAAATATAGTGTAATGAAAATATCATATATTATATTTCGTGTGTTACGAGAATTGCCTAGAAACCTTTTTTATAATACAAGCAATAAAAGAGTATAAGCCAAAATATAAAATTAAAATAAAAACCACTTGTCATATTTTAAAACTTATGGCATATTTCAAAAATTTATGATTGAAAATATCAGCATAAAATTTTAAAAAGTTTTTAAGGAGAGGGACTTGAAATCAAGCAAAATAGCATATATACTTACAGCAGTAAGCCTTACGAGTTTTTAGGAAAGGTGGCGTGTAGTATATGGAAAATGCAAAAGACAAAGAAACAGAATTGTTAAAGCACTTTGATTCAATATTTGATACAGATACATTAAAAACAATTAAGTTTGACAATATGCCTATGTTGAAAGCATTGTTTGAGTATTTTGAAGAATTTTTATACAAGCCAAGTCCAAAATATGATAAGTTACGAAGACAACACATAGAAATTTCAGACCTATTAGAAAAATCATTTAATGAAGGGCAACAGACATTGTTTGAGAAATATTGGGAAGTGGGTTGTGAAATGGAATTAGAAGAAAGTGAACAACTATTCTATTTTGGGTACATCATAGCCAAAAAGTTGGAACAAGAAAGCAAAATTGAAAACAAAGAAACAAATAACTAGGAAATTTCCCATTCCTAGTTATTATTATTTAGTGTTAATTGTTGCGAGATTTTATTTCTAGGGAATTTTACATATAACATCATATAAATTCCCAAGTGCAAAAATAAAGTCTATTCTTGGTGTGGTACATATTCAAGAATATCAGCAACATCGCAGTTAAGAGTATAACATAATTTAGCAAGTACATTGAAATCAATTCTAGTAGCATTGTTTTCTTTTAGTGTTTGTATAGTTTGAAATCTAATATTAGTAGCAGTATTTAGTTTATATGTTGATATATCAGCCTTTTCCATTAGTTTATTAAGATTTACTTTAATTGTACCATATTCAATCTCTTGAATAATTGGTTTTAAATTTTCATTTGACATTACTATTCCCCCTATATTACTATTCTAGGGGCATTGTATAATATGTAATACTTTATTATAATATATTATTAAGTACTACTTTACAATCAACAAAATTAGTGTTATATTATTTAGTAGAAAAGTGTCGAATTATGTGGAAATGGGGTGAGTAAATTGGGTATAGTTGAAGATTTAGAGAAACTAAAAGCACTAAAAGATAGTGGTGCAATCACAGAAACAGAATTTGAGATAGAAAAGTCAAAAGTGTTAAATGGTGGTTTGGGCAGTAGTGGAAACAATACAGATAAAAAAGCAACTTTAGCAATGATTGGTTTTATATTAGGTTTAGTATCTATTATAGCATGGTTTATTCCATTGATTGGTTTTCCAGTAACCGTGTGTGGCATTATATTTAGTAGTTTAGGAATAAAATCACAAACCAATAAAGGAAAAGCAATAGCACGGACTAACATTATCAATCATATTTTTAGTTATAACTTGTATCAATAGTTTTCTAGGTGTAATGTTAGCAAGTAGTTTATACTATTGGTTATAAAATTTAAGGAGGAAATTATGGAAAATAAATACAATGAATTAGAAAAGTTAAATCAATTAAAAGCAAGTGGCACGATAACAGATGCAGAATTTGAAATGCAGAAACAAAAGATTTTAAATAATAAATCTAACAAAACAAACACAAAGAAACAAAGTAAATTATTAAAAGGTATTATAGCATTAGTGTTAGTTATAATAATTATTGTAGTTGGAATCATAGTAAAAGAGCCAATATCAGACAATATAATAATAAAAGATACAGAGAATAAAATTAGTCAAATAAATGCAAAAGAACTTGAAACAGAATTGATAAATTCACTAAAAAATACATCATTAAATGTAAATACATCAAGATATAAAACAGAATTTGAGATATGCAATAAGAATAGTAATAAACAACTTAGTGGAACAATGTCAATAACAGCAGGATTTTATGGACCAAGTGAAGATTATTTTGAGAATTTTGTGTGTGCAGTCATAAGTGATACAAATAATAGTAATTCGAATTATGAGATTGTATTTCCTTGTTTTAGAATTACAAGTGATAATAGTGGAAAGGTTAGAAATATTGAATATGTCAGTTATGACAATTTAGGTATATCAGATAATGTACACGAAACAATGAATAATGTTTTAAAAAATAAGTATGGTATAAAAAAAGATATTATAAGTGTAAATGATATTAGGGTTAAACAAAAGTATGAATATCATTTTAGAAAATCACAATTTGTTGGTTTTGACGATATGGAATCTATTATATCTTTGATAACTAAAGAAACAGACAAAAGTGATATAAAGGAAAAGTTACAAAGTAAAAATGGTAAAGATATTACTATATTTGTATGGAATAATAACTAATAAGGAAGATCACACCTAACAATTACAAGCAACAACTTATACCAGCCACATTATTAAATCGCCTTAGAATTGATTGTCGTTTGTCAGCAATAGTGAGAAATTAAAAGGAAATGCAAACATCAGCATTTCCTTTATCATTTATTGAGCATTTACTAATCTATATAAACTTGTTTTAGATATTCCAGTAGCAGAAATAATATCATTTATAGAATAATCACTTGAATTATACATTTGTAAAATTGTATCTTTCTTTTCTTGGTACTTGTTAGGGCGACCAAGTTTAGCACCACGATTTTTGGCACTTTCTAAACCTTGTTTTGTCCTATCGGAAATCAAATCTCTTTCAAATTGTGAAAGACCAGCAAATATAGTAAATAGTAACTTGCCTTGTGGTGTTGTTGTATCTAGCCAACTTTCCTTTAATGATTTAATTTCAGCACCTTTACTATGTATTGTTTCTACTATTTCAAACAAATCTTTAGTACTACGAGATAACCTTGTTAAATCAGCAACTATAACTATGTCGCCCTCTCTTAACATATCAAGCATTTTATTCAATTCTTGTCTTTCCCTTTTAGTACCAGTAATTTTTTCTTCAAATATTCTTTCTACACCATATTCATTAAGCAAATCAGTTTGCCTATCTAGTTTTTGATTTTGGGTTGATACCCTTTTATAACCGATTAACATAATTTCCTACCCCCTTGGACTGAAGTGTACCAAAAAGGAGTACCAGTTGTCAAGCATTTTGGTAATAATTTTTGAAACTTTTTTAAAATAATTATAATTAAGGTTGAATATGTTTAAACATCAATAGTTTCAGCACTTACAAGGTTAAATGTTGAATATTATAATTATTTAAGTACTATAATTGACCGTTTATGGGAAATAATTATAATATATAATAGTAGGAAAAATATTTTAAATTTTTTTTTAAAAAGGTATTGCATTTTATAAAAAAGGTGATATAATAAATTATGTATCAAGATTAAAAATTAAAATATGTACAGTATATGCCATTGGTTGCATAGAGTACAGAATAAGAATACAATTTAGTAACAAATATAAGTTTGTAAGGTAACCATTGGGTTTTCAGTTTAAAAGATTGAAGACCTTTTTGTGTTACCTTTTTTATTTGCATAATTCTACTGCATATTTTAAGAAAATTTATAAGTAAGTCTAAAACTTGCAAACACACTTTTAATTAAAATGTGCAGTACATTGACAATTATATACAAAACCATTAAGCATATTTACTATTAGTTGATATGGCAATCAGCAGAATTAGAATAATAGTAAATACATTTACCTAGCCATAGTTTGAGTGGAAATTTATTTTTAGTAATATTATTATTTTTAATAAGTAAGACATCGCACACATTGGGGGCAACTGGGCAGATAGCCGAGAGGTGGAATTCCTATGATATTGTGCCAGCAATAGTTTAGTGGTTATTTTACTACTTGAGAATACTCCGATGTTATCAATAATTTAAGGACAATGTATATGTCTTGTGGTTATTGAATAGATTTATAACAAAGAGGTGTATTCAAAATGGACACAATAGAATGTAAAAATATATTTCTTTCCAATAGTGAAGCAGAAAGAGAACAAGCATTTAATGAGATATGGCAAAGAATAGTAAACTTAATAGTAAATAAATAAATTTAAGGAAAGCAATTTACAAGAACCAATGTTTTGTTATATACTAGGACAAAATATTGGTTTATTTTATTGTTTTCTTTAAAGGAGGAAATATATAAAATGAACGAAACAAAGCCAAAGGTGGCAATATATTGTAGACTATCGCAAGAAGATAGAAATAAGAAAAACAAGGAGGACGATAGCGAGAGTATCAAAAATCAAAAAATAATGTTACAAGAATATGCAAAAGACCAAGATTGGGAAATACAAGGTATTTATAGTGATGATGACTATACTGGAACAGATAGAAACAGACCAGCATTTAATGAAGTTTTAAAACTTGCAGAATGCAGAGAAATAGATATCATTTTATGTAAGAGCCAAAGTAGGTTTGCAAGGGAACTTGAAATGGTAGAAAAATATATAAATGGTTTATTTCTTGAATGGGGTGTAAGATTTGTAAGCATTACAGACAACATAGATACATCAGTTGAGGGAACTACACTAATGAGGCAAATGAACGGAATAATGGACGAAAGTTATGTTGAAAAACTATCAGCAACTATAAAATCAGCACTAAAAACTAAAAGAGTAAATGGAGAACATACTGGTGGTTTAGTATTATATGGTTATAAGAAAGACCCAGACCAAAAAGGACATTTAATTATTGACCCAGTTGCAGCAGAAGTTGTAAGAGAAGTATTTTCTTTATACAATCAAGGTATGGGAAAAACAGCAATAGCAAGAGAATTAAATAACAGAGGAATACCTAACCCTACCCAATATAAAGTTGAACAAGGTGTTGCATATAAGAAACCACCTAGTGAATTAGGTACACTATGGAAATATTTTTCAATAGATAATATGTTACATAATGAAATGTATATTCGGTAATATGGTGCAAGGTAAGTATGGTAGTGTATCATACAAGAGCAAAAAGAATAAACCTAAACCAAAAGCCAAATGGAATAGAGTTGAAGGAACACACGAAGCAATTATTGATAGAGATTTATGGAATAGTGTGCAAAGCAAAATCAATGCAAATTTCAAGCCTTTTGGTGGTGGTAAAATTGGAATATTTGCAAAGAAATGTAGATGTAAGCATTGTGGTTATACATTAAAAACAAGTAAATCACACGAAGATAGATATTTGCGATGCCCAACAAGGCAAGTAGATAAAAACAGTTGTGTAGGCAGTTTTGTGGCAGAAAACACAGTTAAAAAGGAAGTACTTAAAAAATTAAATGAATTGATAAAGCAATACTTAAATGTAGACCAGTTAGAAGAAAAAGTCATACTAAACCAATTTAGAAATGATAAAGAAAAGTTGCAGAAAGAAATTTCACAGTACCAAGCAAATATAGATAAAAAATCAAACACAATAAAAAATCTATATATTGATAAGGTAAATGGAATAATAAGTCAAGAACAGTTTATAGAATTTAATGAGGATTTCCAAAGAGAAAAACAAGGCATTGAAATACTATTAGCAAAGAAACAAGCAAAACTATTAGAACTTAACAACGAGCAAGAAGTATTAAAATCTAAAAGACAGATATTAGAACAATATGTCAATGTAACAGAACTTACAAGAGAAATGATTGAGGGTTTAATAGATTATATAGAGGTTGGAGCAAAAGACCCAATAACAAAGAAAAAAGAAATTAAAATACATTGGAAATTTTAATTGTGGTACTTTCAAAGGTGTAGCAGAGCAAAAAGCTAGAGCAACTTATGAAAAATTAATAGATTTATGCAAAGATGATCCAGATGTTGTAGATCCGCTTCGTTTCTTAAGACAAAGAGAAGTAGTACACTTCCAAAGATTTGGAGAAGCTTTACGTGGAGTACAAGACAAATTAGCTCAAAAGAAATTTTATATGAATTGTGATATGCAAAAACAACATGATTGTAATTGTATTAATGAATTCAACAGTGTAAATAATTACAATCCTTGCAATAATGTATGTGATTGCAATAGATAATAAAAATAAAACAGTACAGAATTTAAATGTACTGTTTTATTTTATATAGTTAACTTTATAAATCAACAATTTTATGAGTATAGTCTAAATTTGCTAAAGAATCATAATCATATCCTAATGTATATATGTTAGTTGCAAAGATATCTTTTTGTAGCATAATTCTTAAATTTCTATTAGAAGTTGTATCTATAAATTTTTTAACAGAAGTTATAATATCTAATTTTGGGTTAGTATGTGTTATTGCAGATAATAGTTCTTTTCCTTTTTCATTAAATCCAAGAACACGTATATATGGGTCAATTTTTCTAGATGTTTGTATATCTTTTTTTGTAATTCCAAGTAAACTATATAAGAATATACGCTTTAATCTAGTAGAAGTATAACGTTTGCTTTTTATAATGTTTACAAGTTCATCTATTGTATTACAAGAGTTTGCAGCATTTTTTATTAAGTGTTCTAATCCTTCTGAAACATCTGGTAAATCTGCAATTTCAGCAAGTGTCATCCTTCTTAAATTATATAATATTTCACGCTCAAAAGTAGCAAGACTTGGTACAGTTCGTCCGCTTCGTAAACATTCATACATAATATCAAAAGAAGATTTTGGCATAACTTTTCTTAAGCTCCAAACATCATTTGTTAAAGCGATTTTTCTTATAGTAGTAGCACTAGCAAAGCCATCAACAATAGAGGTATCGTTATAACCTACTTTTTTCCTTTGAATTGTTATAGGACTAATAGGACTTTTAAATTTTTTTAAAGCCTTTAGATATTCAATTGCAAGAATATTATTAGGACTAGTAAGGACATTTGCATATTTCCTTATATCATTTAAATAAATTAATAAAGCATTTTCACGAGCTTTTGGGTATGAAAATCCTTTTTGTAATTCATGGTTAAGTAATGAAACAAATTCCTTTGGTTCATAGTATAATACATTTGCAAATTCATTTAAAATTTCTAAATCACAAAGTTCGCTTCCAAAAGAAAGACAATCTACAATTTTTAAAGAATTTAATATTTTTATACTTCCTTCAGCAAAATTTTCAGCACTTGAAATACTGTAAATAAGGGGTAGTTCTAATACTAAATCTACTCCATTTTGTATAGCCATTTCGGCTTTTGACCACTTGTCTATTAAAGATGTATCTCCACGTTGTGCAAAATTTCCACTAATAACTGCAACAGTGTAATCTGCACCAACTAATTTTTTAGATTCTATTAAATGATGTAAATGACCATTATGAAATGGATTATATTCAGCTATAATACCTAAAACTTTATTCATAATATTAACTCTCCTTATTGCATTTTAAAATAATTTATTGATATAATATCATAAAAAAAAATATTTTACAATTATATTTGGAGGAATTATGGAAGAAGTTATAATATATACAGATGGAGCATGTTCTGGAAACCCTGGACCAGGCGGTTGGGGAAGTATTCTAATGTATAAAGATAATAAAAAAGAAATTTTTGGTGCAAAAAAAAATACTACAAATAATGTAATGGAATTGACAGCTGTAATAGAAGCATTAAAATTATTAAAATATAAATGCAAAACAAAAGTATATAGTGATAGTGCATATGTTGTAAATGCATTTAATCAAAATTGGATTTATGGTTGGATAAAAAAAGGATGGGTAAATTCTAGTAAAGAACCTGTAAAAAATAAAGAATTATGGCAAGAATTGTATGAATTAACAAAACAACATGAAGTAGAATTTATAAAAGTAAAAGGTCATAGTGATAATGTATATAATAATAGATGTGATGAACTAGCAAGAAATGCAATAAATAGCGTTAAATAAAATTATTATGGAGGATAATGTGAAAATAGTAGGATTAACAGGAACGTCTGGTTCAGGTAAAACAACTATATGTAAGTTAATACAAGAAGTTTATAATGCAAAAGTAATTAATGCAGACCAAACTGCAAGAGATTTAAGTAAAAAAGGAACTATGTATTTAGATTGTATAGTAAAAGAATTTGGAAATGGTATATTATATAAAACAGGAGAATTAAATAGAAAAAAATTAGCAAATATAATATTTAGTGACAATAAAAAAAGGGAAAATTTAAATAAGATTACTTTTATACATGTAGTAGATAGAATAAAATACGAAATAAATACATTACAAAAAGAACAATTAATAATATTAGATGCTCCATTACTTTTTGAAAGCAATTTAAATGAACTTTGTAATGTAATAATAGGGGTAATTACAGATGAAAAAACTAAGATAAAAAGAATATGTAAAAGAGATAATATAGATAAAGAACAAGCATTAAGAAGGATAAAAGTACAAAAAACAGACGAATTTTTAATAGAAAATTGTGATGAGATTATATATAACAAAAATGGATTAGATGAATTAAAACACAAGATACAAGAATTAAAATCTTGTTTTTTATAAACTTGTAAATAAAAAATATGCTTCAATAATTATAGAATTTAAATATTAAAAAAAAGGTAAAAGAGAAAAATTAAATGACAAAATTAATCAAGCTAAAGCACAAGTGGAGTAATATTTAAACTTAGAAGATGTACAAGAGTTAGAAAACTTAAATAAATATGTTATAGTTGCTGTAAATAATAAGATCCGTGTAATGAAAGTATAAGTAAATAATTCAATATTATTACATATGTATTACATTTTTGTAATAATATTGAATTATTGTTTTTTATAGAATATAATAAATGTGTAAAAAGAGTTTTAACTAAGGATTAATAAGAGAATATAGGAGAAAGATATGGAAACTTTTGCAGATTACATATTGTCTGAATTAGACTATATTAAAAAAATGGAAATTATATATTATTTAAAGAAACGAACAAATATATTTTTTGATAATTCGGTATTGTTTAAAACTGAATTAGCAAGAATGTTTATGGAAAAAATGAGCTTGAATGTAGATAGAAACCTAGTTTTAACAGCATGCTTATTATGTTCTTGTAAAAAACCAACAAATCCACAAGATTTATCTAAAATAAAGTCATACGCAAAAGAAGGTGCAGAATATTTAGAAACATTAGGATTTGACAAAAGATTTTGTAAAATATGTGAAGAAATGAATAGATATAGTGGAAGTACACCACGAGAAAAAGAAAGTGATATTTTAGAATTAGTAGATAATTTTGGTGGAATGCTTCTTCATAGACCAGAAAGAAAAGGCTTTCCAGTAGATGAAGCATTAGTATTATTAGAACATCGTAATATGAAAGGGAAAGATAATTATTATCTTGAGAAATTTAAAGAATTTGTATGTATAACAGAAGGAATAACAGTATAATAAAAAAGGAGTAGATGTAAATGTCAGGATTAATTGGAGAACAATATGAAAAATATGTAGAACCAGGAGAAATTACACAAACAGCTAGAGATGTTAATAAATTAGGCGCAGTACTTCCATTAGATGCTGATGTAATGCGTATACGTTATTATAAAGCAAAAAGAGAAGGGAAATTGGCTGAATACTGGAAAGATGTACATGATAAAATATATGGAAAAGAAGAAAATGAAATAATAATTGAAACTTCAGAAA
This sequence comes from uncultured Clostridium sp., assembly GCA_948468275.1. GTDB lineage: Bacteria > Bacillota > Clostridia > TANB77 > CAG-508 > RGIG8482. The sequence goes on from CAOKHI010000010.1 coordinate 29,442, forward strand.
ATAAAAATACTATAGAAGATAGTGAAATTGATGATAGATAAATACAAAAGAATAAAGTGTAGAGGATTTATTATTAAATCCTCTAAATTATTGTAATTTTATGGAAAGGAGTGTATGATTTTAAATTATCATACAAAGAAATTATGTACGAAATATTTGCAGATTTACATGTTCATATAGGAAGGAGCAAATCAAATAAACCAATTAAAATAACAGCAGCAAAAAGTCTTAATTTTGAGAATATAGCAAAAGAATGTGTTGAAAGAAAAGGAATAAATGTAGTAGGTATAATCGATTGTGCATCACCATATGTAATAGAAGATATAGAAGATTTCTTAAAAAATGGAGAAGCATATGAAATACCTGATGGAGGAATAATATATAAAGACAAAGTATGTATTATTTTAGGAAGTGAAATAGAAACATCAGAAATAAATGATGATGGTAAAACAGGAAGTGCACATAATATTTGCTTTTTTCCAAGTTTAAGCGATATAAAAGCATTTTCAACTAATATGAAAAAGCATATTAAAAATATTACTTTAAGTTCGCAAAGAGCTAATATATCTGCATATGAATTAATAGATATAGTAGAAAAATATAATGGTATTTTAATACCAGCTCATGCGTTTACGCCGCATAAAAGCTTTTATGGAAATTGTACAAAAAGATTAGAAAGAATATTTAAGGAAAAATTTAATAAAGTATTTGCAATAGAATTAGGTCTAAGTTCAGATACATTTTTGGCAGATCAAATATCTGAATTAGAAACAAGAACATTTTTAACTAATTCGGATGCACATTCATTACCTAAAATTGCAAGAGAATATAATAAAATGCTAGTAAATGATATTAGCTTCAAAGAAATAGTAAAAGTTTTAAAAAATGAAGATGGAAGAAAGATTATTTGTAACTATGGACTAGATCCAAAACTTGGAAAATACCATAGAACATATTGCGAAACATGCCAAAAAAATTTGCCTAATGATCCACCAGCTACAACATGTAACGATTGTGATAGTAAAAATGTAACAATGGGAGTGCTAGATAGAATTGAAGAAATAAAAGATAAGAAAAATACAAAAAGTCCAACTTTTAGACCACCATATATATATCAAGTGCCACTTACTTTTATACCTGGCTTAGGTAATAAAACAATAAACAAATTATTAGATAAATTTGAAACAGAAATGAATATATTACATAAGTTATCAAAGGATGATATAGAAGCATTAATAGGAGAAAAAATTGCAAACAATATAGTACAAGCAAGAGAAGGAAAACTGAATATTCAAGCAGGTGGTGGTGGTGTATATGGAAAAGTAACAACAAAGTAGTTCTATTTTTAAAATTTATTACATACACATTATGTATAAGAAAACATTTTAGGGGGTAATAAATTGAGAAACATAGGAAAAAGAAGCAATAAGGTAAAAAATGTTATTATAGAGCATATAAATAATAACTTAAAAGAATATATAATTGTGTTATTAATATTTTTAATTGGAGTAGTATTTGGAGTAATATTTGTAAATAAAGCTAATACAGAACAAATAAATGAAATAAGTTCTTATATAACTAACTTTATAAATCAATTAAAAGATAATGCTAGTATAGATAAAAGTGAATTATTAAAAAGCTCATTGATTTCTAATTTATTACTTGCAATATTATTATGGTTTGTAGGCTCAACAGTTATAGGAATGCCAATAGTTCATGGAATAGTTGCATATAGAGGATTTTGCATAGGTTATACTATATCTTCTGCAATATCTAGTTTAGGAGTAGGAAGCGGAATAATATTTTCATTAACATCAATATTTTTTCAAAACATAATATTTATACCATGCATATTAGCATTAGCTGTTAGTGGGATAAAACTCTATAAATCCATAGTGAAAGACAAGAGAAAAGAAAACATAAAAATTGAAATAACAAGACATACTATTTTTTGTTTATTAATGCTAATATTACTTGAAATATCAGCATTAATAGAAACATATATATCTACAAATTTATTACAATCATGTATAAAATATATAAATTAAAAAAATTAAATTAATTTTGTAAAAACTATTTACATTTTTGTATTAATTTGATATAACATTAATAGTTTATGTAAATAGTAAAAACTAATATATGAAAATAGGGGAGCCAAAAATGGAAAAACAAATTAATGCTTTTTTAGAATTTATTAAAGAAGATAAAAAATTATCAGACAATACTTTACAATCATACAAAAGGGATATAGTGCAATATAGAAATTATGTTAATGAAAATAAATTAAATTATTTAAAAGTAACAGATGAAGAGATGAAAAACTATTTAGATTATTTAGCACAAATAGGAAAAAAATCATCAACAATATCAAGAAATCTAGCATCAACAAGGTCATTTTATCAATTTTTATTACGTAATAAAAAAGTAAAAAAAGATCCAACTGAAAAATTAAAATCACCAAAAGTAGAAAAGAAAATACCAAGCATATTATCTTCTCAAGAAATAGAATTATTATTACAACAACCAAAAGACATAGATTTAAAAGGAATTAGAGATAAAGCAATGTTAGAATTTGCATATGCAACAGGTATGAGAGTTTCAGAAATAATAGGATTAAGTATAGAAGATTTAAACTTAAAAGAAGGATTTGTTACATGTAGGACAGGTGGAAGACAAAGAAATATACCATTAGGAGCACTTTCACTAAAAGCATTAAAAGAATATATAGAAAATTCTAGGCCAATTTTAATAAAAAATGAAAATGAAAAAGCAGTATTTGTAAACACAAACGGTAAAAGATTAACACGTCAAGGATTTTGGAAAATAGTTAAATTTTATAAAGAACAAGCACATATAACAAAAGATATAACCCCACATGTATTAAGACATTCATTTGCAACACATCTTTTACAAAATGGAGCAGACTTAAAATCAATTCAAACAATGCTTGGACATTCAGATATATCTTCAACACAAATATATATGCAATTCCAAGATGAAAGTATAAAAAATATATATAAGCATGCACATCCAAGAGCATAAAATAATAAACATCTTAAATTGTAATTTAAGATGTTTTTATTAATAAAGAATACTACATGTATATCTAGATTATTATAATCTTAAATATTATCCTTTATTAAAAAATATAAAAAAAGGAGTAGACTATGTATAAATTTTTTGTAGGTGAACAACAAATAAATAATGATAGAATAACAATAATAGAAGATGTAAATCATATAAAAAATGTATTAAGATTAAATATTGAAGATAAAATACAAATTTGCAATATACATAATGGGGTAAATTATGTATGTAAAATTATAGAATTAAATAATAAAAATATAATATGTGATATTTTAGAGAAACTAGATGGCAATAATGAATCTTCTATATATATTCATATATTTCAAGGTATGCCTAAAGCAGAAAAATTAGAGCAAGTTATACAAAAAGCTACAGAAATTGGTGTTTGTGAAATTACCCCTATACAGATGAATAGATGTGTAGTAAAAATAGACGAAAAGACTGAAGAAAAAAAGATGCAAAGATGGAGGAAAATAGCAGAAGTTGCAGCAAAACAAAGTAAAAGAGATAGGATAACCAAAATAAATAATATAATAAATATAAAAAATATATATGAAAAATTAAAAAATTATGATATAGTAATAGTTGCATATGAAAATGAAAAAAATATTACATTAAAACATGTGCTTAGTAAAATTAATAGAAAACCTAATATGAAAATAGCAATTATAATAGGACCAGAAGGAGGATTAGAAGAATATGAGGTTGAAGATTTAATAAATAATGGAGCAAAAGTAGTAACATTAGGAAGAACAATATTAAGAACAGAAACAGCACCATTAGTAATTTCTAGTATAATTTTATATGAATTAGAAAACTAAAGGAGGATAAAGTTGAAAGAAAACCATAAAGAAGATATAAAAGAAAATATTAATATTTTAGAACAGCAAATAAATAATAAAAAAGAGACACAACAAATTCTAACAAAGGAAATAAATAAGAAATTATTTGAAAATATAATAATTGCAATTATAGCTATGATATATTTTTATTTAATAAATTTAGGGTCATCAAATATTGAAACAAATGTATTTATTGTTGATTTAAAAGTTTTTAGTGTAGCATTAATAATATTTACAATTATATTATTTGAGTATAGTTATAAAAAAGATGATGGAAACATATGTATACATGGACTAGAAGTTCTAGTACTTTCTATAATAACATTATTTTTTGTATATGGATATATACTATATTTCGATCAATTTAATATAATGGTAGCAACAACAGCATTTGTATTTGCAATATATTATTTAGTAAAGTGCATAATTTTATATGTTAAAATGCGAAAAAATTATTTAAAGAATTTAAATGATATTAATGAAATAATAAAAAAGAAATAGGTGATAAAATGATAAAGAGCATGACAGGCTTTGGAAGAAATAGTTTAGAAAAAGAAGGCAGAACATATTCAGTAGAAATAAAATCAGTAAATCATAAATATAATGATATTAGTGTTAAAATTCCAAAAAGTATAAGTTATTTAGAAGAAAAAGTAAAAAAAGAAATTACAGCAAATATATCAAGAGGAAAAATAGATGTATTGATAACTTTTGACAATAATAGTACTAAAGGTAAAAATATAAAAATAAATAAAGACTTAGCAAATATGTATATACAAGAATTAAAAAAACTTGCACAACAAAATAATATAAATAGTAGTATAGAAGTTACAGAAATATCTAAATTTCCAGATGTATTAGTATTAGAAAATATAGATGATGAAGAAACAGTATGGAAAGAACTTTCTGAATGTTTAAATTATGCTATTAATAATTTTATAGAGATGAGAAAAGTAGAAGGACAAAAAATTTCAGAAGATTTAGATAAAAAAATAAATGAAGTTTCATTAAAAGTTCAAGAAATTTCTAAATTTTCTACTAGACTTGTGGACGATTATATAGTAAAATTAGAAACACGTATAAAAGAAATATTAAAAACAGATATAATAGATAAGGATAGATTAGCTCAAGAAATTGTAATATATGCAGATAAGTGTTCAGTAGAAGAAGAAATAATTAGACTTAACAGTCACATTTGCCAATTTAACGATTTAATTAAAGAAGATATACCAGTAGGTAAGAAGTTAGACTTTTTAATGCAAGAAATGAATAGAGAAATAAACACAATAGGTTCAAAAACAAATAGTCTAGAAATTACAAATTTAGTAATAGATATAAAAACAAAACTAGAAGATATACGTGAACAAGTTCAGAATTTAGAATAATAATTATGAAAGGAAGGCTAGTATGCAGTTAATTAATATTGGATTTGGCAATATAGTATCAGCAAATAGAATAATAGCAATAGTAAGTCCAGAATCTGCACCAATAAAAAGAATAGTTCAAGATGCAAAAGACACAAAAATGGCAGTAGATGCAACATATGGTAGGCGAACAAGAGCAGTAGTTATAATGGATTCAGGACATATAATATTGTCTGCTATTCAACCAGAAACAGTAGCAGGTAGATTAGAAAAAGAAGAAAATATAGAAGAATAAAAGGAGAGTGTATTTAAAATGATGGTAGAACCAACAGTAACAGAATTACTAAAGAAAGTAGATAATAGATTTAAGTTAGTAGTAGCAACTTCAAAAAGAGCTAGACAGTTATCTACAGGAAGTAAAGCATTAACAGATAAAGAAGAAGCATCTACAGTAACTCTTGCAGCAGATGAAATTGCTGAAGAAAAGGTGACAATATGCTAAATAATAAAAAAAATATTATAACAATTACAGGGGATCATGCAAGTGGACAAGGTACTTTATCTAATAATCTAAAAGAAAAATTAGGTTATGAAATATATAGAAATGGTCAATATGTAAGAAAACTTGCATCTGAAAAAGGAATGTCTATATCAGATTTTCAAATTTATTTAAATGAACATCCAGATTTGGATAGACAAATTGAAAATAGTGCTAAAGAATATGCAAGTAAAACAAATAATTTAATAGTAGATGCAAAATTAGGTTGGTATGCAATTCCAGAATCTTTTAAGGTGTATTTAAAAGTAGATATAGATGTTGCAGTAAAAAGAGCATATGAAGACAATGAAAGAAAAGACAGTGAAGCATATTCAAGTTTAGAAGAAGCACATAAGAAAATAATTTATAGGCATCAAGAAGAAACAAAGAGATGGATAGAAGAATATGGTGTAAATAGGGATGATATGACAAATTATGATTTAGTATTAGATACAACAAAATTATCTCCTAATGAAGTTTGTGATATTGTTTTAGAAAAATATAAAGAGTGGTTAGAAAAATAAATATATTTGGTAGGTGAATATATGAATAAAACTAAGAGAAAAATATTTGAAACATCTATGCAATTATTTGCAAGAAAAGGATATGATGCAACAAGTATAGAAGAAATAACTGCAACAGTGGGAGTAGCAAAGGGTACATTATATTATCATTTTTCTAGTAAAGAAGAAATATTCAATTTTCTTGTTGAAGAAGGAATGAAACTATTAAAAAATAGTATAGATATAAAAACATCAAAATTAGATAATACAATAGAAAAATTAAGAGCAGTAATTTTAATACAAATAAAAATAATATCAAAATATGAAGATTTTATGACCATTGTACTTAGTCAAATCTGGGGACATGAACAAAGAAATATAATGTGTAAAGATAAAGTTATAGAATATGTAAAAACAATACAACAAATTATTGAAGAAGGAATAAAGAAAGGGGAAATTCCAAATGGGGATGCAGAAATATTAGCATCTGGAATTTTTGGATTAACCTGTTCAAGCCTGATATATAAGCTAAAAACAAACAAAGAAATAGATACAGCAAAACTTTATAAACAGTTTGATAATTATTTATTAAGACATTTATTAAAAAAATAAATAAAAATTTGTAAAAAATTGTTGACTTTTATATTACAATTGTAATAAAATTGTAACGAAATAAAAATATAAAATTTAAAAAATTCTATTGTAGTTTTTTAAAATAAGTTGTATAATTTTATTGTAATATAAAAGAATAAACGTAGGACAAGGGAGGGAACTTTACAATGTCTAAAACTGGCATAGTAAATGTGAGAATGGTAATCACAGAAGAAAAGATTTTATCAAACATAGATAAAATACAGAAATTAATTAATCCAAATAGCAAAAAACAAATAGTTCAATTAGAAGAAGATTCGTACTTCAAAGATTTAATTGAATCTGTTAAAACATATTTACTTGAATATCCAAAAAAGAAGAATTTTCCAAAATCAGTTTATAAAGCTGCATATGGACTAGTAGAGTATGCCACAAACCAGTTTGAAGAAAATACAAAACGTATAGAAGATTTAATCAGACAAAGAGAAAAGAATATAATTCTTGCTGGTAATTTAAAAGATTTATTAGATGTAGTTCAATCAAGAGATGAAGAATGGAAAAATAAAGTAAAAGAAGCAGAAGGAAAATTTGGAGAAGACATAATAGATACATTAGGTGTAATAGGTAGATGCAAAAGTGAGAAATCAACAAATTATCAAGATGCTGTTAAATTAATAAATGCCAGAATAAGTAATTTAGAATCTAATTTGCATATTGAAATAGATATGGAAAGAATAGAAGATAAATCTAAAGCTTTAAGTTATATTGGAATAGAAGTTGCAGATGCATTAAAAGTAATTCCAACACCAGTAGATTATAATGAAGAAAATGTTACACAAGAAGTAACAGAAGTTCAAACAGTAGCAACAGAAACAGTAAATACAATAGCAGAGCAAGAACAGAACTTAGAGCAAGAAGCATATATGGATGAAACAAGAGTAGATGTAAAACCTACATTATGGCAAAAAATTAAAAATAGCAAGATAGGTAAAGCTGTAAGCTACATATTCAAGATAAAGATAGTTCTAGATGCGCCAGCACTTCCAGAAGGAAGAGGAGAACACCTATAATAGCAAATGTGTTTTATTAATGATTGTAAAAATTGTAAAATAAGATATAAAAAGAAGAAATATAAAAATATTTCTTCTTTTTATTGAAAAAAAATATATAATTTGATATATTAATAAAAAATAATAGGAGGAAAAAATATGAAAATAGTAGAACCATGGGTAAAAGTAGAAAAATTTGATGGAAAACAAATTATGAAGAAAATAGAAAGAGCATGTAGAACATGTTATCGTTCAGAGGATAAAATATCAGATGAAAGTTATAAAAATTTACTAAAAAATTGTATAAATAGAGGACATGAATCAGTATTAGAGCATGAAAAAATTACAGTAAGAATATATTGTGATATAGGTTCATATAAAGATTTAACAAGACATCGTTTTGCAAGCTTTTCAGTAGAATCTACAAGATATTGTAGTTATGATAAAGATAAATATGGAAATGAGGTATCTTTTATAAATCCAGTATATATAGAAGATAGTAATATATATGAAATATGGAAAAATGCCATGCAAGAACTTGAAAATAGTTATATAAAAATGAAAGAGTTAGGTGCCTCAACAGATATGTGTAGAAATATATTGCCACATTCAACAGCAGCAGAATATACAATGACAGCAAATATAAGAGAGTGGAAACATATATTTAGTTTAAGAGCTACTAATCATGTTCATCCAAGTATTAGACAAATTATGATACCTTTATTAAAATATTTTAAAGAGCAGATGCCAGAGATTTTTGAAGAAATATCTTATGATGAAGATTTTAATCCAGATTATTATGCTAAATTATATGTAGAAGAGTAAATAAATAGTGGTTTAATTATTATATGTTAGTGTACAATATTTTTAAATATATTAATTAAAATGAGAAAAAATAAAAACAGTATAGATTATAAAATGTAACCTATAAAGAGGACTGTAAAAAAAGACAGTCTCCTTTATAGGTTTTTATTATGGTATAATTCTAAAACTATAATATTTATGTTATTTATTTATAATTTGTTATTCTTTGTGTAATAAAATAAAATATATATAATATAATTAAGATTATAGAAATAAGGTGATAATATTAGGGTATTATATATAAAGGAATTAAATAGTTGGAAAGAAATAATTTTTAATAAAGATTTACCTATATGGATTCAATATATAATTTTTTTAGTAAAAAAGATATTTTTTGTGTTAAGTATTAATTCAGATGGAATTTGCATTTTGCCTTGTTCAAAAGTTAATAATAAGTTTGTAAGTAAAATTATAGTAAAACTAATTAAAAAGACTTCTACAACTATAGCTTTATCTGAAAATTTACAAAGTAATAAAAATTTAATTAAATTAATACAATCTAATAATATAAAAATTCTTGATGGTAAAATGTTATTTTATTATATTTTACTTGATTGTTTAAAATATATTAGTAAAAATATGAACGCAGAGGTTGAAAAACAAGAAATATCAATACTTTTGAAAAATAACAATGAATTTTATTCAAAAGTTATAATTTATTTAGCAAAGAAAGTAAAAAGAATAAATATTGTTACAACAAATATAAATAGTTTTAAAAGACTTGAGAATTATTTACAAGATGAATTAGGAATATCTATGACAATAACTAACAATAAAAGGAAAAGTCTTTTAAAATCAAAAATAGTAATGAATTTGGACTTTGATGAAGAATTGATAAATTGTTTTAGTATAAATAGTAATGCAATAATTATAAATCCAAAAGAAAAAATAAATATAAAATCAAAAAGTTTTACAGGAATAAATATTTGTGGGTATGATATTACATATAAAAATCAAAATAATAAATATAAAAATTTCAATAGAAATATAATTTATGAAAGTTTAATTTATGACATAAATAGTTATGAAGCTATTAGAAAAAGGATAGAGCAAGATGATATAAAAATTGTAAATTTAATTGGACAAAATGGAATAATAGACACAAAAGAATATTTAAGGATTTAGAAAAAATCTTAAAATGTACTTGACAAAACAATATAATTATCTTAATATAGTGTAGATATTAACAAACAATATTTTAGGTTATTCTAAAGGAGGAGACCATTAAATGGAAGAAAAAGAAGTATTATTAACACAAGAAGGATATGACAAGCTAGAAAAGGAATTAGATTATTTAAGAACTGAAAAAAGAGCAGAAATAGCAGAACGTATAAAAATTGCTCTTGGATTTGGAGATTTATCAGAAAATTCTGAATATGATGAAGCTAAAAATGCACAGGCTGCAAATGAAATAAAAATTGCAGGACTAGAACAAAAATTGAGATATGCTAAAATAATTGATGAATCAGAAATAGATACAAAAACAGTTCAAGTAGGAAATACAGTTAAAATTAAAGATTTAGAATATGATGAAGAATGCGAATATACAATAGTTGGATCAACAGAAGTTGATTTATCACAAAATAAAATATCAAATGAATCTCCAATTGGAGCTGCACTACTAGGTACTAAAAAAGGTCAAGAAATTGAAGTAAAAATACCAGCAGGAATTGCAAAATATAAGGTATTATCTATAAAAAAGTAGTTTGTTAAATATTATATTTTATTTTTATAAATTAGTTTAGCTATATTATAAAATCTATAACTAAAATTATTACTCTAATATTACTTAAGCTCTCATTGAAAGAGGGCTTATTAAATTTTATTTTGAAGTACAATTAAGCAACTATTCTTTTTCAATTATTTCAAATAAATCTAAAAATTTACAGTTTTTTTGTCTTATTTTTGTTAATACTAATACAAAGATTTTTATTTGAATGGAGATTATCATATATGAAAAAGATAGTTTGTTATATTATTATATTTTCATTTTGTCTATTTTTAGTTGGGTGTTCAAGTAATAATGACAATACTAATGAAAATAGTAATTCTGATTTTGAAACAAGTAGATTAAATACACAAATAAATGTAGAAAATAATACTGAACAAAATGGTACAAACAATAATGTTGTAGAATTGGAAAAACATATACATGATACTGAGCCTGTAGAAGAAGAAATAGCATCATTTTCTACCAAGCTTGGTGGAAGAAATACTCCTAGAAGTCGTAATATTGGTGTTACAACGGGAATTTTAAATGAAACAATAGTTGAGCCTGATGCGACATTTTCTTTTTGTGGTACTGTTGGCAATCCAACAGCTGAAAATGGTTATGAAAAAGCAGATTCTTTTAATGCAGAGGGAGAAACAGTTAAAACTTATGGTGGAGGTAACTGCCAAGTAAGTAGTACTTTATATAATGCTGTTCTTAAAGTTCCAGAATTAAAGGTAACTGAACGTCATGCACATGTTAAACCTGTTCACTATGTTGAAAAAGATAAGGATGCTACTGTAGCATATGGTAGTGTAGATTTTAAATTTAAAAATACAACTAAAAACAAAATAAAAATTTATGCTACATCTGATTTAAATAGTGTAAATATACGAATTGTAAAATTTTAGTATAACAAATCATGGTTAATTTTAAATATGGCCATGATTTTTTGTATAAAACACTTGCAAAAAAAGTGTATATAGTATATATATAACATATATATTTGTGTGAGGTGAAATATGGAAAAGACTGTAAAAAGACAAAACATACTAAAAATACATTATAAGTTGAATATAAAATGGATATTGTTAATATTTGTAATAATGATTATAGTGTCATTTTTTTATGTGAAATATATTAAAAATTTGATATATGAAAATACATATAATAATATTAGTGAACTGAGTGAGCAAACTGCAGCACAATTGAGTTTAGCAATTACAGATCAAATGAAATTTGTTGAAATTATGGTAGATTCAATAAATAGGGGATATTTTCAAACAGTTCATGATATTTTTGAGCGATATAAAGGGGACTTAGAGGAATACCATTTTACACGCCTTGTAGTTCTAGATGAAAAAGGAAATGGAATTACAAGTGATGGGCATATTGTACAAAATTATGCAAATATAGAAGAATTCTTTTCTCAAGAAGATGTGTATTTATCAGAAAATAGACCAAGTACAGTTTCAAATAATCAAGTAAATATATATTCTAAAGTTTTTTACTTTAATGGAGAAAAAAAGGTTCTATTTGCAACTATAAATACAGAGAATTATAAGGAAATTCTATTGAGGAGATTATTTAATGGAAAAGGTGGTACTTATCTAATAAATAATAATGGTTTAGTACTTATAGATTCATTTGATATGATTAAAGAGGATAAAGTAAATATATATGATTTTTTCAAAAATGACTACAAAATAGAAACTAAAGAAGATATGAAGAAAATTGATAATATGGCTGAAATGGTTAAGAAAAAAGAAGTAGGCACATTTGATATAACAATTGATAAAAATGCATATTTTATTCATTTTGAAAAAGTTAATGTAAATGATTGGTATGTAGTAACTGTTGCTCCAGCAGATATTATTGCAAGAGAACTAACATTATTTGTAACTATATCACTAATAATATGTTTCTTAGTTAATCTAATTATAATAAGTATTTCTATATATATAGACTTATCTAATCAAGATAAAAACCATAAATTATATAAAACAGCATATATAGATAATGTAACATTACTAGGAAATGAAGCTTATTTTAAGGAAAATGGAGCTAAATTTTTATTAGAACATACTACTGATAAGTATATAGTTTCAATTGATATTAATAAATTTAAGGTACTAAATAATATTTATGGATATGAATTTTGTAATAATATTTTAAAAACACTAGGAGAAAAGTTGAAAAATATACTACCATTAGATAATATTACTTGTAGAATTTCTAATGATGTATTTGCTACTATATTTAGTTATGAAAAAGATATTAAAAGATTACTAAATAAAATATTCAATGATGTATCAAAACTAACAATAAATAATATAGATGTGCATATAAATTTATCTATAGGAGTTTATAAAATAAACGAAAATGATAAAGATATAAATAAAGTAATAGATAAGGCGTATATGGCTCGTGCTAAGATTAAAGGATTATACCACGACAATTATTATATATATGATGATGTATTAGAAAATAAATTAATAGAAGAACAGCAAATAGAATCTTGTATGGAAGATGCTTTAACTAATAAAGAATTTAAAATAGTATATCAACCAAAAATTCTTGCGAAAACTGAGAAAGTAACAGGGGCTGAGGCATTAGTAAGATGGTATAAAGATGATACAATAATTCCGCCAAACAAATTTATTCCATTGTTTGAAAAAAATAAATTTATAATTAAACTAGATTTATATATTTTTGAGCAAGTATGTAAGGATATCGCAAGTTGGAAAAAACGTTATGATTATGTACCTATAGTTTCAATAAATGTTTCAAAAGAACATTTCGTGTATGAAAATTTTATAGATGAATATGTTAAAATTAGTGATAAATATAAAATAGATAGAAGTAAAATAGATTTAGAAATTACAGAAAGTGCAACTATTGATACTAACATAGATATAATAGAATCATTAAACAAAATTAAAGAAAAAGGATTTGTCGTTTCAATAGATGATTTTGGTACAGGATATTCTTCTTTAAGTATGTTACAAAATATGCCAATAGATATTATAAAAATAGACAAGGTATTTATAGATAAAGCAGACTTGAATAGTGATAAAAACATTATTAATTATATTATGTTTTTAGCTAAGCGTCTTGCATTTAAAACAATAGTAGAGGGAGTAGAAACTAAGGAACAAGCGGATTTTGTAAGAAATCTTCAATGTGATGTAATTCAGGGGTATTATTATTCTAAACCAATAACTAAAGAAGAATTTGAAGATTTTTTTAATAATAATAAATAAAAATGAGGAGAAAATGATGATATTAGAAGTAAGCTTAATAATTATAGGATTTATACTACTTATAAAAGGTGCAGATTTTTTAGTGGAAGGTTCAAGTAATATTGCTAAAAAATTTCATATTCCAGAAATAATAATAGGTTTAACGATTGTATCAATAGGAACATCTATGCCAGAATTATTTGTAAGCCTAACTTCGTCACTAGAACGGATATTCAGATATGGCAATTGGAAATGTAATTGGAAGTAATGTATGCAATTTATTATTAATTTTAGGATTATCAACTATTATTAAACCTGTAAAGTTTCAAAGAGAAACTAGATTAATAGAAATACCAATGTGTTTAACATTAACAATAATATTTATGATACTATGCAATACAGGTGAAGGAATATCAAGAATAGAAGCTGTTATATTAATTATATTATTTGCAATATTTATAATATATACTATATTTATGGCAAAAAAGGGAGAAAAATTTGATAGCAAAGATGAAGAAAACCAAATTAAAGAAGATGTTACAACATCAATTAGTAAGAGTATAATATATGTTATTTTAGGAATAATTGGATTGAAAATAGGAGGAGATTTAACAGTAGATAATTGTGTAATTATTGCAAAAGCCTTTAATATAAGTGAACAAGTTATTAGTTTAACAATACTTGCAATTGGAACAAGTTTACCAGAGTTAGTAACAAGTGTTACAGCATCAATTAAAGGCAATAGTGATATTGCAATAGGAAATATTATAGGCTCTAATATTTTTAATATGTTACTTATAATTGGAACATCAGCAGTAATAAAACCGATTATTTATAATAATGCATATAATTTGGAAATGATAATATTAATATTTAGTACAATTTTACTATCATTATTTCCAATAATTCCACCTAAAAATGAAATGAATAGGGGAAATGGAGCAATATATTTAGTTTCATATGTTTTATATTTAGGAACACTATTTTTTATATAATTTTAAATTTTACAAAAAATGAAACAGATGTTATTCTGCTTCATTTTTCTATACCTTCAGTAGCAGTTATAACTTTATCTTTAGATAAAGAACCTATATAATTAATAATATCTCTTACTGTTATATTTTTATGATATTTACTATCAGAATTAAGATTAATCTTTTCTGCTAGCATATCTACTTTATCTACTAATATTTGCGCAAGACATGAAATACCATCTCTTTTACGTAAGACATCTGAAAATGCCTCAGCAAGACTTCTTTTTTGAATAGTAACAGTAGGAGTGGTGAATTCATGTGAAGAACGACAAATATACATATCAGGTGAACTTAATTTTGCAACATTAAGTAAATATTCATCCATATTTTGATAAAATGTATTTCCAGAGGCTTCATTATAAAAGTCCATATTATCTTTAATTTTTATATGTTGTTGAGCAAGCATTATATCTTGTACTAATTTAGTATCTTTACCATCAACAATAGCTTTTTCAAATTCCTTTATAGGAACACTTTCTAATAATTGTAAATAATAATCTAAAGAATTAGTATCATTTTTATCTACTAGCTCGAAAAAAGAATGAATTTTCATACCTTTACCAACTTTAGCATTATGATATGCAACACCTTTTTTTTGAACTAAATATCTATAATATGATTGAGTTTGTAATTCTATTTTAAATTTATTATCTATATCTAGATTATAAAATGAAGCAACATATCCATTTTTCTTTTCAGTTTTTTTATCCCACATATAATTAACTTTAAGTAAATTATATGCTAAATTAGATTCAAGGGCTTTTGGCAGGTATGCATCTAGAATTGCATCTTCTAACTTGTCATCTAATCTACGTGTTAAATCGTTAAGCAATATGTTCATTTTACATATTTGTTCATTTGATAAATAAAGTGATAAACTATCACGTTTCATCTTATTTTCTAATTTATATTTTACCCTTTCTAATTTTTCATCATATGTAACATCCACTTCTTCAGTACATTTTGTAAAAGTTGAATCAACTAATCTTTCTAAAAGTTCTATATATTTATTATAAAACTGTTCTTCAGTTTTCCTAATAGAATTAGAAGCGAGCCATTCCCTTGTTTCACTAATAAATCTTATATTAGATAATCGTTTTTCTTGTAAATTTCTTAAGGTTTCACTATTTGGATCAGTTTCAGGAAATTCTATATTATTATCAATATCTATCGCAATTACTTTCATACCAAATAGATCTTTTTTTATATCATTAATTTTTTTATCTATTATTTCTAAACCTAGTGTCGTTTGAGTACTTCTAGAACTTTTTTTTCTATAATCTATACGAAATCCAATACCAGATGGTAAAATATTATAAAGAGAAAGAAAAATTCCAGCAACTGTATAATCTAAATGTTCACTTAACTTACTAGATGTACTATAATGGTGTTGTGTATCCATTACATTAATAGCTTCTTCAATGAATTGATGTTTAATTCTTTCGCATGTTTCTAAATTTTCAAATTTAATATCTTCTTTAAATTTTTTTCTTTTATCATTCATAATAAATTTCCTCATTTCTACTAGAATTAACTTAATTATACCATATATACACATAAATTGTCTAATAACATATAAGATGTTTTAAGATTAAAAAAAATGCTTATTAGAAATAAGCATTTTTTAAAATATATTCAAATACCTAATACAAGAAAAAATAGTATCAGATATTATAGCAATAAATAGACTATTTATTGTAATAATTTGTACAGCATTTGGTATCTTCTTTAAAATTTTTTTCACATGTTTTTCTACAAAAGGATGTATATGATTTATGAATAATATTGCAATAATTCCCCAAGCAAAGGAATAAAAGATACTAACTCTACCATTTAAGTTCATAAAATCATTAGTGTAGTCCCACCATCTTGCAGAAAAAAGAGCATCAAGTGCAAAACCTGCGAGGTATTCAAAAATTGAAAAAACAATTGCAGAGTAAATAAATAATTTTAAAGAATTAGATTTGTATTTCTTTAAAGCACTAACTAATATTACAGCACCCCACCCATAAATAGGACAAAGTGGTCCAAATAAGAAACCTCTTTTAGTGAAATGACCAAGTACTGCAAAACTGTAGCAAGTTTCAAGTAACCATCCAACAAACGAGTATAATAAAAAATATAACAAAAGGTATCTAAAGTTAGTAACCTTTTTAACATCTTGTTTCATTATAAGCCCCCTTTTATAAATAAATAATACCAAATTAGAAAAAAATTGTAAATATTATTAATTAAATATTAATAATATCTTTCAACACATCTAATAAAATGATATAATATTACAAAATAAAAAAAGTTAGGAGAAATTAAATGAGAAAACCAGAATTATTAGCACCAGCAGGTTCTTTCAAAAAAGCAAAAATAGCATTTTTATATGGAGCAGATGCTGTATATTGTGGAACATCTTCTTTATCTTTAAGAAGCAGAGCGGAGATGGATGATGATGATTTAATAAAAACAATAAAATATGCACATCAATTAGGAAAAAAAGTATATGTAGCTATTAATATATATGCTTGGGATAACATGTATGATGAAATAAAAAAACAAGCACATATACTTAATGAATTAAGAGTAGATGGAATAATACTATCAGATGGTGGAGTATTAGAAATAGTAAAACAAGAAGCACCTAATATAGATATTCACATTAGTACACAAGCCAATATTGTAAGTTATCATTCTGCAAATTTTTGGCATAAAAATGGAGCTAAAAGGGTAATACTTGCACGTGAATTAAATAAAGAACAAATAAAAGATATAGTGACTAATACACCAATGGGGTTAGAAACAGAAATATTTGTACATGGAGCAATATGCTTTGGATATTCAGGAAGATGTTTTTTAAGTGATTTTCTTGCATCAAGAAGTGCAAACTTAGGCGATTGTGCCCAAAGTTGTAGATGGTCATATAATCTATATGCAGAAGAAACTAATAATCCAGGTAACTTAATGCCAGTAGAGCATGATGATAAAGGAACATACATTTTTTCTTCAAAAGATTTATGTCTAATAAAAGAAATACCAGAAATATTACAAATGGGAATAGATAGCTTAAAATTTGAAGGTAGATTAAAAACTGAATATTACCTTGCAACAGTAATAAATACATATAGAAATGCAATTGATGATTATATAGATAATCCTAATAATTATGATTATACCAAATATCTAAATGAACTAAACAAAACAAAAACAAGAGGACTTACTACTTTTTATTTTAATGATAGAAATAATAAAGACTTTCAAGAATATGAAGGGAAACAATATAATCCAGATTATGAATTTGGAGGTAAAGTAATATCATATACTGAGGATAAGTCAACAATAGAGATCAAAAATAGATTAAAAATAGGGGATACATTAGAAATAATTATACCTGGACAATTAGAACCTTATAAATTTATAATAGACAAATTATGGGATCCAGAAACAGATGAACAAATACAATTTGTAAATCCAGGAAGAGCAGAGCAAACTGTAAAAATAAGAATACCTATAAAAGTAGAAGAAGATTGGATTATAAGAAGAAAAAAGTAGAATTTTTAGATTAAAGAAATGGTATTTAAAATACCATTTCTTTATTGTCTTTTTTCAAATTTATTAGCAACATAAAAGCATATTAAAAAACAAATAATTCCAACAAATGTTTCAAAGTTGAATAAAAAACCAGGGTATAAAATTAAAGTAGAGCCAAGTACAAAACCAATAATACAATAGTATGTTCCGCGAAAAATAGTTATTCAAGAAGTATCTAATTATAAATAAAAATATAATTCCGCCTAAAACTAATCCAATTGCCATAGGAATAAGTATTGAAAAATTAAGACTTGCAACAGCAATAAGATATACATCGTATATTCCCAAAATCATTAATAAAACACTACTACTAACTCCTGGAAATACAACACCAATAGACATTATAAAACCAGATAATATTAAAAACCAAAAACTAATATTAGAGCTAGATGAATTAAAATTAATGTTATTTTCAATAAAGAGTAATAGTATAGCAAAAATAAATGTAATAGCAGTATATAAAATGTAATGTAATCTAAAACCGCTTTTTACCATTAGCTGTTTTAAATAATACAGGTAAACTTCCAAAAATCAATCCTAAAAATGCATATTTAGTCTGTATAGGAAATGTTTCAAATAATAATTTCAAAACATTACCAAAAACAACAACTCCAATTGCAACACCTATAAAAATAGGAAATAAAAATTTAAAATTAGTTTTTATATCTTTAAAAAATCCTAAAATACTATTAATCAACTTTTCATATATTCCAAAAATAACACATAATACACCACTACTAATTCCTGGAAGTATGGCACCAGCTCCTAAAGCAATTCCTTTTACACAAGACATAATAAAATTCATAAATAAAGCCTCCATGTATAAATTGTATGTCTTAAATAACATTATATTCATAATAATAGAGATAATGTTATTTAGAAAAAACAGTTATAACAAGGTATTTTATTTTCTAATACATCTACATTTTTTATTAAAACAAAATTATTAAGACTACTTGATAATATAAAGAATCACTAAACTTTATATATTGTTTTAGTGATTCTTCATATTTTATAATTGTTTACTATTGTTCTATTTCTTTAGCCAATTTACCAATAGCCTTAGTTTCTATACGAGATACATAGCTACGCGAAATTCCCATCATAGAAGCAATTTCATTTTGTGTTTTAGGCTTTTTACCACCTAAACCAAAGCGAAGTTCTAAAATAGTTTTTTCTCTATCTTTCAATACTTCTTTCATTTTAGAATACAATTGTTTAACTTTCATTTTCAAGTCAATTTCATCTTCAACGCTTTTTTCATCAGTTTCTAACACATCAATTAGAGTAACTTCATTATCATCTTTGTCTTTTCCAATAGGTTCGTTTAAATACACTTCTGATTTTGTCTTTTTTGATGTACGTAAAAACATCAAAATTTCATTTTCTATACATCTTGCAACATATGTAGCAAGACGTATATTTTTAGACACATCAAAACTATTTATACCCTTAATAAGACCAATAGTTCCAATAGAAATTAAATCATCTTGCTCTATATTAGTTGTTGCATATTTTTTACTAACATGAGCAACTAACCTTAAATTCCTTTCTATTAATAAATTACGAGCTTCCTCATCTCCATTTTTTAATCTTTCCAAACACACAGCTTCTTCTTCAGAAGATAAAGGTTCAGGAAAAAGATTACTACTTTGTATGTATCCAACAACAAATATAGCACTCTTTAAAAATGCTAAAAAACCTGATATTGAAAGGGCTAACATACATGCACCTCCATTTTTAACTATACACAAATTATATGAGTAAAAAAATAAATTGTGCATGACCCTAAAAAGTTTTTTATAGCATGCTATACCTGTTACTACAATGGAATTTTTTCGTTAGTTCAAAACCATTGAAGGAGTAAGTATAGAAAGTCATAAAAAAACTTAACGACATGAAGTTATGCAGGTTTGAATGAAAAAATATATAAAAAAACAAATAAATTTAAAAATTACGACAAAAATACCAAAAACGCTTGATTTTCCAAGCGTTTTTGTGGATTTTTCAACTCAAATTTGATATAATTTAGTTGCTTAAAA